>JBDSBE010000108.1:0-10119 GCA_039921745.1 Ilumatobacteraceae bacterium
GGTTGACTTCGCGCTCCCAGTTGCCGAGCACCGAGGTGGGACACACCACCAGCGTCGGTCCATCGACACGATCCGACAACATCAACGCGATGACCTGAGCGGTCTTGCCGAGCCCCATGTCGTCGGCAAGACAAGCTCCGAGCCCGACCCGGCCGAGGAACGCCAACCAACCGACCCCGCGCTCCTGGTATGGGCGCAGTTCGCCGTCGAAACCAACAGGTGTCGGCACCGGGTCGACCGTCGCGTGGAGCGCATCATCGAGCAGCGTGCCCAACCAGCCAGAGGCGTCGACTCCGACGACCATCGCACCGTTTGGCGCATCGAGAGCGTCGATGCCGAGCCCGATCCGGACCAACTCTCCAACAGTGCCTTCGCCCTTCGTGCCGTGCCCGGCGAGGAGCGCCGCGATCTCGTCGGGTCGCAACTCGACCCACATGCCGCGGACGCGCACCAGAGACCGCTTGGCATCGGCAGCACCCTGCAACGCGCGCAAGTCGGCGGCGGTCAGTGCGACGTCACCGAGGGCAGCCTTCCATGCGAACTCCACGATCTGGTCGAAGCCGAACCCGGCCGCAGTGACAGCGCTGTCCGACTTCGCCGATCGGCTCGTCGTGGCCCGCAGCCCGAGCAGCCTGCGATTCGTCCACCACCCGGGGAGCAAAACCACCACGCCAGCATCTTCGAGCGGGCCCACGTGCTCCTGGAGGAGTTCGACGATCGCGACGTCGCCGACCTCGCAACGATCCGGGACGGCCGCGTCGAGCAGGCCGGAGAGCTCAGGTGCGATGCGAGCCATGCGCCCCAACGCCGACAGCAACTCCTCGAGCACCTCTACACCGAACGGCGACGAGCCACCCCACACGTCGCGCAATGCGATCATCAGGCTCGGTTCATCGACGTCCTGTGCCATCGCCTCGACAGTCCACACATCGTCCGATTCGCCGTCGAGCGGTTCATGGACCCGGATGCACAGCCGGGCGCGACCGAGCCCGACGACGCCAGATCGCACCCACTCGTCGACGACCGCCGCGAACGCCACAACCCGATCGGTGTCGAGCGAGCCGGACAGTCGCGGGTCGAGTGCGGTGAGGGAGCGCACCCATGCATCAGGCACAGTTCGTCGCCCCGAGCGCGGTTCGAGCAATCCCACGCCATCGACGACGAGCCGTTGGCGCATCTTCCGGTCGACCTCGTTGCCCAGTTCGTCGGCCAGACGGACGTGATCTTCGATGTCGTTTCCGTCGAGCAGTGCGGCGAGAAGGCCCCGATCTGATGCCGACGGCAACGGCCACCACCACGACCGGGCGACGCCATCGGCCCCGATGGTCAAACCTGGCACGACCCGTCGCGTCTCGACGAACATCTCGGCGAGCCCGGCGACCGTGACGACGCGCGACATCAAGGAGCTCAGCGGCGGATCAACGACTGTCACGGACCTCCATTGTGCACGAGCCTGAAGCCTGCGGCCACAACGCCTGACAATGACGCGCGGATTCGCGGGGCGCGTCGTGCCGTGCGAAACGACTTGTCGGCCCTCGGTCGACGCAGACGAATCCAGCGCCATGCTTCCGGTGAGCTAGGGCATCGGGTCGACCCCTGGTCAAACTCTGAATGTCCCCGGTGGATCTGGTCCTTGGCGTGACTTCCATGTCGCGTGGAGCAACGGCACGGCGTCGATCCGCCTCGTACCGCCCGCCAGCGTTGTTGATCTTCGCCCGGAAGGCGACAAAGCCTTCCCTTCGTAGCGTGGTGTCGACGGGTGCTCGGCCTATTTGTCGAGGTGTCGGGATTCGTAGTAGCTGTCGAGGTGTTCGAGGTCTTTGGCGCGGCCGGTCGCCTGCTTGAGCGCCTCCCACATCGGCACCGTGATCACCATCACCGCCTCGCCGTCGAGCGTCGCCCGCTGCGCCTTCTTGCTGAGGTCGGCATAGCCGGCAGGTGCGCCGTCGGGTGCGAAGACGATGTCGATCGGACCGAAAACGGTCATCAGGTGCAGCGTGTCGTACTGCGCCCACTGCTCGACCGGAGTGCGCGGGGACCAGGTGCCCGCCTCCTCGGCGGTGTAGAGACCCGCTTCGAGGTCGTCGAATGCGCGGGCGAGACGTTCGAGGTTCTGGTGATCCCGGGCCGGGGTGACGTCGATGTCGACGGTGGCCGGAACGCGGAGATCGTGGAGCTGGGCTGCGATGCCACCGATGACCACGTATCGCACGCAGTGCCGGTTGAGGACTCGGACGATCGACGCGGCGTCGAGATCAGGCATCGACTCGGTGCAGCGCCAGTCGTGCTCGTTCGCGTTCGCTGTGTCGCTCCAGTTGGTCAGACGGCAACAGCGCTTCCGCGGCGATGAGGGAGCGGACATGGGTGTCCGGCGGAGCGAGACGCATGCGGACCTCGTAGCCGGCGGCGCCGAGCAACCGACACAGGGTGTCAACCGACGGCGAGCGGCGACCGGACTCGTAGGCCGACACTGCTGCTTGGCTGGTGCCGGCGCGGTCGGCGAGCGCCTGCTGTGTGAGCCCGGCTTGGCGGCGAGCCATACGGATCAGGTGCCTGGAGTAGGTCTCGGACGCCATGACCTCAGTATACCGGTACCGGTGTAACCGATCGAACCGCTCGCAATCGAACACCTGCCAGCGGAGCCGAGACCGCCGTCGTCCCTGCGGTGCGGGAGACATCGCGTCAGTCGGCCGCCTGACTCGAGACGACGTCTGAACATCTCGTGCAGGAAGGTTCGTTCGACCATGACACAGGTCCGCATAGTTGGCCAACGTAGTGCACCGGCTGGCCAACTGGTTGCGCTCGGGGACGGTGACGGTAGCGGGTGAGAGACAACTGTTCGCTAACCCGCCCGCGGGAGCGGTATCTGACCCACCGAGGTCCCACCGAGATCCCACCGAGATCAGGTCGCGGACGCCGAGTGGTCCGTGGCTCTGCCCGAGCGGCGAACTGTGAGTCGGGATGCGGTCATCCGTCCTTTTTCCGTCCTCGTCAACCCGGGTATGACGGTCACACCCCTGACCTGGTGCGATGCGTCTGCACTCTCCACGCTGGCGGGTGGCGTACCCCCGTCCACTTCTCAGCGCATTTCCCCTGGTCAGCGGGTAACGGGTACCCATCCGGGTGGTACCCGATCCATTACCCGAATTTCGCGAAGTACCTGGTAGATCGCATGGCTGGGAACGGCGGGATGGCTGCGACGGTGATGACCGCGGACGGCACCTGGAGTGGAGCAACCGGGACAGCCGATGGCAGTCGCGCAGTTCAGATCGGCGATCAGTTCGCCATCGGAGCGTTACGAAGTCGGTGGTCGCGGCTCAGGTGATGCAGCTGGTCGAAGCGGGCGAGGTGTCACTCGACGATCTCGCCGCCGACCACCTGCCGGCGGACCTCGACTTCGACACGAACCAGGCGACGATCCGCCAACTCCTCAGCCATCGCAGTGGCCTCCGCGACCCTGACGCGTTGCTCTGGGACAGCCTGGCGACCGATCGGCAACATGTGTGGACGACGACCGAGGTGCTCGAGTTCGCAGGCGAACCAGGTTGGCCGGTGGGCTCCAGGTTCGAATACTCGAACGCGAACTACTTTCTGCTCGGCCTCATCATCGAGCAGGTTCGTGAGCGCCCACTCGCACAGGTGCTGCGCGACGGCGTCCTCGCCGTAGGGGGCACGAAGCGGCTCGTCTATCAACCCGACGAGCGACCGAGCGAGCCGATGGCGATGCCCGCCGGCGAGTCGGCCGCCGCGCTCGAGCTTGGTGGCGGCTACCTCCCATCCGTCGCCAGCGCTACTGCCGGCGGTCCAGCTGCCGCGATCGCGTCGGACTCGCCGTCGCTCGCGCGTTGGTGGCGGGCGTTCTGCGCAGGCGAGATCGTGTCGCAAGTGTCGTTCACCGAGATGGCGACGCTTGTTGACGAATACGGGCTCGGGCTGTTCGAGGTCGCCGACCCGTACGCAGCGGGGTTTGGGCACGTCGGCGCGGACTACGGATTCGCTTCGTGGGCAGGGTGTATACCCGAGCAAGGCGCTGTCGTCGCCGTGCTGGCCAACAGCGAGAAGGACGACATCGGCGGCATGGCCCGCCCGCTCGTCGCTGCTTTGCAACTCGGGTGACGGATGCCATGCGTGGTTGTTCATCGTCGGGCTGATCTGCACGTCGGATCTGACGTGCCTGTCGGCCAAGCTAGGGCGGTCAGCCCCGGCCTGCCCTTCGGTGCCACGTCGGCGGTGCTGCGGGTCCCGCCGGAAGCTGGCCAGGACGCCCGAACGACGGAATGATGAGCGAGCAGAGGCCTTCTCCGTCGAGCGCGCCTACGGGGATGACTCAGATCCGTTGGAACCGAACGGGCGGGTGTGGTGTCGATAGGTGCATGGGGCGGACACCGAGTTCCGAACGAATCACCGTGCACGACCTGGGGGTCGCGACCACGGGTCTCGTGGCTGCGGCGTGCGACGCCGGTGTAGTCGAGCACGGCCGTTGCGGCGTGACCGCCACGGTGCTCGTGGGCAACGGGGCCGATTGCCCATCGCTTGCCACGGTCGTGGTCGGACGATGATGTGATGATCAGCGAACGGCAAGCGGAGGTGGGGGTGTCGACCAGGTTCGACGACTTCTATGCAGAGCGATGGCCTCACGCGTACCGGCTGGCGGCGTTGATGACCCACGACTCCGAAGCGGGCGCCGACATCGCCCAGGACGTGTTCGCCAACATGTCCCGGCGCTGGACGACGATCGAACGCCCTGATGCCTACCTCCAGCGGGCGCTGACCAATGCCAGTTCGAACTGGCAGCGCAACAGACGGACCGCCGCGCGCAAGCTGCACCTCCTGGTGGTCCGCGGCGACGACGAGGTGCCGTTCGACGGGCTCGCCGACGCGGTCGCCAGGCTCCCGTTTCGCCAGCGGGCCGTGGTAGTGCTGCGGTACTACGCCGACATGAGCGAGGCCGAGATCGCTCGGGCGCTCGACTGCCGGCCGGGCACTGTCAAGTCGCTGGGCTCTCGCGCCCTGGCAGCACTCTCCAAGGAGGTTGGTCAATGACGACCCTCGAAGACCAACTCCGCACCGCGCTGCGCTCCCAGGCGCACGCGCTGCGTGTCCCGGACCGACCAGCGCCCGATCGCGACATTGTCACACTCGGCCGCGATCCGGGACCGCGTTGGCTGACCGCGGCTGCCTGTTTCGCTCTCATCGTGGCGGGCGTCGTTGCCCTCGGCCTGCGGGGGGCCGGCGACCCCGAACCGGCGCCGCCCGTCGCCTCGGTCGTCCCCGACCCGACGGTGCCCGCTCCGCTCATGAACGGGTGGGTGGGGTTCGTTTATGGCGACATCAACCTCGTCCGGTCGGGCGAGGAGGCTCGCCGGCTCGAGGTAGCCGGATCGGACACGGCCGACGAGGCGTGTCCAGCGTGGTCACCCGATGGAACGCGGATGTTGTTCGGCCGGCTGACCGGTTCGTCGGACATCGCGTCGAACGACGCCGAACTCGTGATCGTCCCGGTCGGCGCGGACGGAGCGATCGGCGCCCCGACCGTCATCACCCTCGACGGCTTCGACGTCCTCGACGGCTTCGACCCCCACCCGTGCGGGATCTGGGCACCCGACGGCCGGTGGGTCGCACTCGGGGGCACCGGTGACGTGTGGATGGTCGACACGCAGACCGGCGCAATCCGTCGCCTGCCAGACCTTCGGCCCAGCGATCTCGAGTGGCGTCCCGGCACCGACCAGCTCGCGATCGCAGGCGACATGGGCACGAATCGGGCGGCCCCGACGCTGTCCACGCCGGTCACCGTCTACTCCGTATCGACCGGCGAGCTCCACCAACTCGGCTCCGTCGAAGCCGCACAACTCACGTGGTCGCCGGACGGCTCGACATTGGCGTACCAGGGGGGCGAAGACGACGCGTCGGATCTGCGGCTCGTCGACGCCGACGGCGCCAACGAACGATTGCTCATCGCCGGCACGGGCAGGGCGAACCACGGCATCGGACCCGTGTGGTCCCCGACCGGTGACCGCATCGCCTACCAACGCCTCTGCTGCCAGGGTGCCGAGACTCACGAGGTTGTCCTCGTGAGTGTTGCCGATGGGACCCAGACGGTCATCGAGCCACCGCAGACCGACGGGCCGAACGGGCCGGTGCGGTGGTACCCGTATAGCGTCACGTGGTCGCCGGACGGCACGACGCTGCTCTACACGGCGTGGAGTAAAGCCCCGGGCGAGCCCGGGCTGGCGAACGGTGTGATCGCCGTTCCCGCCGATACGCCAACGGATGTGGTAGTGCTCACCGGCGCAATCGGGCCTGTCGATTACTACAGTCACCGTTGGGTCCCGATCCAGATGTGGGGCCGGCAACCGGGTGCGGACACTGTCGGACCATTGCCGACTGTCGATCCGTCACTCATCGATCCGTCACTCATCGATCCGACCACGTCTGCGTCGTCGACGACCACGTCCGAGGCAGCTGAAAACGGCCAGACCACGCTCGCGAAGGGCGACGACGTGTATATCTATGGGTTCGGTGGGCTCAGTGGCAGGACGCTCGACATCGACGCCCAGGAGCAGGACGGCGTGGTGACCGGTGAGTTCCGGGTCGGCGGCGTCGTCGTAGCGATCCAGTGTGCGGCCGCCAGGAGCGGTAACCAAGATCACACCCTCGGCGGCGTGGTGATTGACAACACAGACGGCCCCGCCAGGCTCGATGACGTCAACGTCGAAGTGGGTGACCCGCTCGCCCTCATTATCAGGGAAGATCCGACACCCGTCGGCCAGCGCGTCACCCTCTATCACCCGTCGCTTTGGTACGGAGAGCAGGCAAGTGAGCACACCGGATCGTGCAACGAGCTCGTCGATTCCGCCCCCCGCAACCTAGACGGCGGCTTCTTCGACAACGTGAGGAGCGAAGACAACATCAACACGGACTGACCTCAATGGAAGGTCCACAACGTCGATCGCCGCCTAATCTGCTGACTGGATCACACAGAGGGCGAGCCCCAGTCTTGGGGGCGACACAGACCGCCGACGTAGCGACGAGTGCCCGATACGGCCGGCTCGCGCAAGACGCCGAACCGCGCAGATCAGGCCGACTCGAAGTGACTCGTCGCTGCCGGTTCGTAGGCGCTCGTTATCGACGGGAACGCACTGTCGGGCCATCCCAGTTCACATTCACGGGGATCACCTGTCCGCTCGGAGTGCGCTGGGCGAACGGAACCGGCGGACCCTCTACGACTACGTCGTCGCGGCCGGAACATGGGTCGGCCGTGACGAGGCCGCCGACGCCTCCGGACTCCAGTGCGACGTGTCGGCCCACCACCTCGATCGGTTGGCTGGCGACGGCCTGCTCGAAGTCGACTACCAACGCCTCACCGGCCGAACCGGCCCGGGCGCCGGTCGACCGGCCAAGGTGTACCGGCGAACCCGGCGCGACTTCACCGTCTCCCTCCCGCCGCGCGACTACGAGTTCGCCGGTCGTCTGCTCGCCGACGCCGTCGTCGAAGCCCAAGCGACCGGCGGTGACGTGTCCGACGCCGTCGCCGCTGCGGCCGCCGCCGCAGGTCGCCAACTCGGACGCTTGATGAGGATCGCAGGAGCGCCCGGCCCTGCGCCGATGACGCCCGTTTGACTGTGTTCGAAGTACTTCGGGAGCACGGTTTCGAACCGCACGAACAAGACGACGGCACAGTCCTGCTCCGCAACTGTCCGTTCCACCTCTTCGCGCAGCGACACGCAGATCCTATCTGCGGCATGACCTACAAAATGATCGATGCCGCACTCAACGAGCTCGAAGCGCTCGAGCTCGACGCCGTCCTCGAACCCGATCCTGATGCGTGCTTTGTCCGTCTTCACCCTCGCTGACCCCGTCGCTGAACTCGCCCGATCGTCCGCCGATTCGTATTCGTACTCCGTGCGATGCATGCAAAGGTTCCCTCGAAGCCGAGCGTGTAGATGTCCGCCAACGAGCGGCCGTGTTGTAATCCGCCCTTTTCCCGCCCTCGCAGCGCTTGGGGCCCCAGCCGATCGTTCGATCTCGAGGACCGGCGAGGAGCAACGCCGGCCTCGATTCCGTCGCCCGGCCAGCAGCGACTGGACCTGTCGTGGCAGGATGGGCGGTCATCGGTCGCCGACATCTCGGTCGAGGTGGAGCAAACAACGTGAACGTGGGCGATCACATCTGTGCCTTGCCGCCGGGACGGTCCGGTTGTTGCGCTGATCGCATGGGTACAGCCGAACGAAGACGATGAGTCAGGAGCAACAGTTATGGGTGCAGACGTCGCCATCATCACCGAGGCGTGTATCGCCACGAAGGACCGAGGTTGTGTCGACGTGTGTCCGGTGCAGTGCATCTACGAATACGACGCTGGACAAGGTCTGTTGGTGTCGGAGGCCGAAGCTGGCAGCGGGATCGTCGCAAATACGCATCAGGCCGATCCCGATCAGATCGCGGTTTTCGGGGACACGATGCTGTACGTCAATACCGAAGAGTGCACTGCGTGTACGGCGTGCTACGAGCCAGGCGTGTGCCCGGTCGGGGCGATCTACTCCGCCGACGAGGTCCCCGACGGCACAACCAACGGGGCCTACAACGGCGACGACCCCCACACCGGCCACGACCATACGTTTTTCATCGGACACAACCTGGCCGTGTTCAAGGATTGAACAGGCGTTCGACACGACGGTGTTGGAGCGACCCGATCGGGTGGACAGGCCCTTGCGATAGGTGGGCGCGCTGGAGCGGCAGCGCACGGGCGCGAATCTGAGCACGTCCGACGACCACGCTCGCTCCAAACCATCGAGGAAGTCCCGCTGCACGTCGACAACACCCTGTCGAGACACACGACGCTCGCGTTATTGAGTCCCTCCATCAACACCTCGGGGATGGGGCCTCGGACGATGCCTCCGAGCGATAGGGGACACTCGGTAGCTTCGACGACCGCCGGCTATGTGCGGACCTTCGTTCCTCGGTGTCGATAGGTCGCGCCGGTTGTGGCGACACTTGTAGTCGCAACCCAATGAGGAGGATGTCGTGCGCCACGTCGGTGTCAGAGCGTTCAAGGACCAGGCGACGTCGATGATGAACTCTGGCGAGACTCTCGTGATCGAACGTCACGGCAAGCCGATCGGGTTCTTTGTACGTGTTGCCGCCAAGGACCGGCAGCAAGGGCGTGTCGCGTTGGGCCGCCTCGGCGACGCGCTCGAGTCGGTGCTCGCTGAGACCGGGCTTGACGAGGAGGCACTGGTCGAGGAGCTGACCCGCAAGCGACGTCGATGATGCGCCTGGTGGTCGACACGAACGTGCTCGTCGGTGACCTGCTCCGCGACGCAGGTCGCCGGCGACTGGCCGACGATCGGATGAATTGTTCCTGCCTGAGCACATGTGGGGCGAAGCGCAAGTAGAGTCCCCCCGGCGCATCGCAGCGTTCGCTCGTCGACACGGTCTCGTCCAGTCGGTGCGGGCGGAACTGCTGGAGTCGATGCTGGGCGCGATCGAGGCGAATGTGGAGGTCGTTGACGCGCCCGTGTATCGGGCGTACGAGGTCGAGGCACAGGCGCGCTCGGTCAGAGATGTCGACGATTGGCCGCTCGTTGCGTGCGCGCTTGCACTCGGCGCGTCGGTGTGGACCCACGACGCTGATCTGTTCGGAACGGGCGTGCCGACGTGGACGACCGCCACGTTGCAGGGTTGGCTCGACCGGAATCCGGACGCGTAACCGATGGTCGCATTCGATCGCCGCCGGAGTGGGGAGCCGACGGGTCGAGACGATGGCTCAAAACTTCAAGCTCCACATCCAGTCGGGTCTGCTCACCGCGGGCGAACTGGCAGTCGCGCGCATCGACCTCCTGCGGCGCCTCCAGCACATCGGCGACACGAGCACGACCGTGCTTGCGCTCAGCAATGTCATCGTGCTGCTCGACAAGGTCGGCGGGCAGGACACCGCAGCGGTCATGTGTGGTTGGCTCGATGGTCGCAGCGACCGAAACGTACAGACCGTCGGCGACCACGATTCCGCCGTCTCCTCGATGAGACGATCAGTCGGCGACCAATAAGGCCAGTTCGTTGACCGGGGCCACAGCAAGACCCGCAACCAAATCATCGACTTCGTCTGCGAGAGCTCGCGACAAT
>JBDSBE010000109.1:0-8254 GCA_039921745.1 Ilumatobacteraceae bacterium
CGGAATGGTGATCGTGGCCGCTCCGGACGACGCTGCGACGATCCGAGCGGCGATCGCCGAGGACACGTGGCAGATCGGCACCCTCGTGGCGGGCGCCGCCGGGAGCCGAACGGTTCACCTCGTCTGAGTCCAGGGAACACCCGGTTGTCAGCCATCCGTTGCGACGATGCCGTCGGCCAGGCCGGCGACGAAGGCTCGATCGGCGTCGTCGACGGGCTGCAAGGGCTCGATCGCTCCCTTCTCGACAAGGATCGCGACCTGGTTGCACCGAATGTCGACGCTGAGCTCGACGCACGCTTGCAGCTGGTCGAAGTCGTCCGGGAGCTGCGCCCCTGCGATGAGTGACAGCTGGCGGCGCTCAGCTTGAGCGAGTGCCGCCCTGTCGGAGCCGTTGATGACGAGGAGACCGGACTGCACTGCGGTGGTGGCCGCCAGCAGGATCCAGCCGGCGATCAAGAACTCTCGACCCAGGCGGCGCAACTCGTCGATGGCCAGGGCGAAGCTCGGCACGATCAGGAACACCGCCATGTAGACGTAGCGCGACGAGGCCGCGATGTCGATCGAGAGGCCGATCCGCTCGACCCCGACACCGATGAACATGAGCATCATCGTCGCGGCCATCGCCACGATGATGTCGTGTGAACCCGGATCTCGGCGGCGGAGCAAGAGCACTGCAACGACGCCGAAGGCGACGATTCCCGTCAGCGAAGCGAGCGGGACGAGCGCCTGCAGCGTGGAGTCGACACCGAGACGAACGAATGCCGGGAGACGACCGAATGGACGACCTGCTCTGTCGGCGGCTGCGTCGCCGCCGTAGCTGATCCACCACCAGACGTACGCCAAAGCCGATGGCACCACCCCAACGGCTGCCGCCAGCCATCGGCGTCGGAGGACCAGCAGGAGCGCGATCCCGAACACGAAGAAGGGCCCGAAACCCGACGAGGCGGTTCCGATGATGGCGAGCACACTGCCGGCCACGTCCCGCCGATCGACGTGACCGTCGTGATCGACGAGGAGCAGCTGCGCGAGGAACGCGAGCAGGGTCAGGTTGTACGTGATCTGCACCGCGAACACGATGTTCTCCCACCCGCTCCCCAGGACGAGGACGATGCTGCACACCAGCGTCGACGTCCACGGTGAGGCCCCGACCCGTCGACACACGACGCGCAGCAGCACCACTGACGCCACGTGCGCGATCAGCACCGGTACGAGGAAGGGCCAGTACGACCCGAGTCCGAACAACGCTTCGATCGCGCGATACAGCATCACCGGCACGGTCATCCAGTGACCGTCCTGCCCGACGAAGTACTCGTGCATGGCTCCGTCCACCACGCCGATTCGACGCCGGGTGATCAGCACCGACCAGTCGTCGAGGATGAACCACTGGTTCCGCCCGACGATCGCGAACACGACGGTCGCGACCACGATGGCCGCTGCGAACGCCGCACCGGCGAGACGGTGTTCTGGCTGGGCGAGCATGCGATTGACGACGGCAGGCGACCGTCGTCTGGTTGCCGCAGGAACGTCAGCGTCCATGCCCGACCATGTTCCACCACAGCGTCACCAACTGCATCGCGCTGCGCGCGATCGACGGCAGCCGAAAGAACTCCGAGCGCCCGACCGGGCGGGCGTAATGGTGCACGGGCACCTCGACGAACCGTGCCCCGGCCCGATGGAACGACCGCATCATCTCCACACAGATCACGCCGCTCGTCGACCGCAGGGTCGTCTCGACGACGAGGCGACGCCGGAAGAGCCGGAAGTCGCAATCGGTGTCGCGACCCGGGAGCCGGAAGAGCAGCTTGACTGCGTGGTGGTACGCCCGCCCGATGACCTTGCGATACCACGGGTCGCCGCGACCGACCTTGTACCCCTGCACGATGTCGATGTCGTCGGTTGCGAGCGGCACGAGCAGCGCCGCCTCGCGGACGTCGTACTGGGCGTCGCCATCCGTGTAGAAGATCCAATCGTGACGCGCCGCGCCGAACGCACTGATCAACGCCGCTCCGTAGCCGCGGTTGCGATCGTGATGCACGGCGCGGAACCACGGTCGGTCCGCGCCGAGGTCGTCGAGCAACCGGCGCGACCCGTCGGTCGATCCGTCGTTGACGACGATCACTTCGAGGTCGCTCGCCAACGGGCGGATCGCCTCGTACACATCGTCGACCAACGCGCCGATCGTCATTGCGTCGTTGTAGCACGGGAACACCGCCGAGATGGAGGGGCGAACCGGCGTCATGCGGCGACCTGTCGGAGGGCGGTCACGACCTGGACGATCTCGGCATCGGTCATCTCCGGGAAGCATGGCACCGACAGGCACTCACGGGCCCAACTCGTCGCTTCGGGGCAGGGCGCCGTCGCCCAGCCTCGGTACGCCGGCTGATCCGGGAGGGCCACGGGGTAGTGGACGGCGCTGGCGACCCCGGCGCGTCTCAGCTGCTCGACCGTCGCGTGACGATCTCGCGTCCGGAACACACACAGGTGGTGGGCGTGCAGATCGTGTTCGGCCTGCCACCGTAGATGCGGCGCCGCCTCCCGGTAGCGCGCAGCGATGTGGCGGCGGCGATCCACGTCCTCCCGGAGCGACGGCAGCGTCAGATTGAGCCAGGCGGCTTCGATCTCCGACATGCGGTGATTCTGGGACACGGCCTCGTGGACGTACTGCTGCGTCATGCCGTGCGTACGGAGGAGGCGGACCCGGTTGTCGATGTCGGGGTCATCGGTCGCGACCGCACCGCCGTCGCCGATCCCTCCGTGGGTCTTGGTCGGGTAGAAGCTGTACGCAGTGAACGAACCGGTCGTTGCACCCTCGATCGCACCCTGTGCCTGGGCTGCGTCCTGAACCACCGGCAGCGATGTCTCCGGCAGCGGTGCCGGATACCCGTAGAGGTGGACGACGACGATGGCCTTCGTCAACGGGGTGACTGCCGCGTCGACGCGATCGCCGTCCAGACAGGCCGTTGCAGGGTCGACGTCGACGAACACGGGGGCCGCGCCCAGGACCGCCACGGCCGAGGCCGTCGGAACGGCCGTGAACGCCGGGACGATCACTTCGTCACCGGGGCCGACGCCGAGAGCGGCCAACCCGAGTTGGAGCGCAGACGCCCCTGACGACACGGCCGCGACATGGCTCGTTCCGACGAAGCTCGCGAGGCCGACCTCCAACGCGGCGAGTTCGCCACCGAACAAGAACTGTCCGCTCTCGGCGATCGCCCGTGCTGCGGCCGCAAATGCATCGGCGAAACGGAGACCGCGGCGGCTCAGGTCGACGAGAGGTACCAAGGACGCTCACGATAGAAGGCGAGTGTCGATCCGACACCCTGCTCCAGGTCGATCGAAGCGCTCCATCCGAGCGCCGCCTCGATCTTTGAACCGTCGGTGTGGAACGACCCGATGTCGATCGCCCGATGCTCCTGCGGCCATGGCACGACCACCGGCGCATTGCCGCTACCGGCCAGCGAGGTGATCAGGCGGGCAATCTCGACCAGCGTGTGATCGCGAGGGCCACCGACGTTGAGGACCTCACCCGCGACGCCGGGGTCGGTGGCTGCGAACAGCGCCGACACCACGTCGTCGACGTGGAGGACGTCGCGCCGCTGTGACCCGTCGCCGAAGAGTTGGATCGCATCACCGGTCAGCGCTCGCCGGAAGAACACGGGGAGGAACCCGAGTTCGTCACTCGTGAGGCGCTGGCGGGGCCCGTAGACGTTCGTGAGCCGCAGACACGTCGACGCGATGCCGTAGGCCTGGTGGTACACCAGGTGGAGTTGCTCGCCGGCCCACTTCGCCACGCCGTTCACATCGACCGGGGCGGCGTGCTGGGTTTCGTCGACCCGTTCACCCTTGGCGCGGCCGTAGACCTGTCGTGTCGAGGTGTGCACCACACGGGCCCCGGGATTGACACGCCTGACCGTCTCGAGGAACGCGGCGTGGCTGAGGGCATTGAGCTGCAGGTCCCGGATCGGATCCCGCATGGACGCCGTGTGACTGACCTGTCCGGCGACGTTGAAGATCACGTCGACGTCGGCCAGGCCGTCAGCGACGGCCGGATCGCCGATGTCACACTCGAGCAGATCGACGTCGAGCCCGACCAGGTTGCGTCGATCGCCTCCGTGACCGTCCACCATCCGATCGACGACGACGACCTGCGCCCCGGCTTCGACGAGCGCATGGGTCACGTTGGACCCGATGAAGCCGGCGCCTCCCGTGACCACGCATTTCGCACTCGAGAACGACGTCGCTGCGGCAGCCACGGGGCGACTCTACGAGGCCGGAGGCAGCACTGCGCCACGGCGCCAGGACTATCGTGCTGCGGTGGACCGCGACGAGTACGAGCGGATGTCCGTTGCCGGGGAGACCCACTGGTGGTACCTCGCGACCCGGACGCTTCTCGCGCAGCTCGCAGAGCGCCATCTCGACGCGATGACCCCGGATTTCTGCTCGCTCGACGCCGCAGGAGGCAGCGGCGGCACCGGCTCCTGGCTCGAACGTTTCGGACCGGTCGTCGTCTCGGATCTCGACGTGTCGGCGCTCGTGAGCGCGACCGAGCGACACAGTGGGATCCACCCCGTCGTTTCGAACCTGAATCGATTGCCGCATCCTGCCGACAGCTTCCACGTGTCCCTGTGCGTCACTGCGCTGTACCACCAGTGGGTCGCCGATCCGCAGGTCGTTGTCGACGAGTTGTCGCGGGTGACCCGACCCGGAGGGCTCGTCGTCCTGATGGAGCCCGGCGTTCGCCGCCTCCGGCGGGGTCACGACGCCGTGACACTCACGGCGCGCCGGTTCAGCCGTCGTGATCTCGGCCGACTCGTGGAGCGGTCAGGACTGGAACTCGTTCATTCGACAGGCGCTTACACGTTCCTCCTGCCACCTGCGGCGGTGCTCGCAGTGATCGAACGTGGCCGGAGCGCAAGCGACACCGGGCGCAACCAGGGCGGTCTCGGGGGGCTCCTTCCGGTCCTGGCCCGCGCCGAACGAGCCGTGTTGCGTCACGCGTCGCTGCCATTCGGTCTCTCGGTCATCGCGATCGGCCGCAAGCCGAGCCCACCTCCCGGCGATTCTACGGTTCACCCGTGTGGGGTCACCAGGGCCTTGTCGCCGGTCGCCATCCGGCCGTAGCGCTTCACGACATCGGGGTCGACGGCTTCGGGCAACGTGACCCGCATGCCGTAGCGGCTCGCGAACGTGGTGGTGATCTCGTCGGCGACCCGTTGGCGGAGGCGTTCGGCACCGCTCGCTCCGAGCTTGGCGAGGAACGGTGTGAGCAGCCAGCCGCCGATCGACCAGTGCATGCCGAAGTCACGACGCAGGGTCGTCGGGCCACGGTCGAGGCCGCCGTAGAGGTAGACCTGCTTGTTAACGTCAGAGCCGTACCGGCTGAACTCGCCACCCTCGCTGGCGACCTGCTCCATGCACGACAGCAGCGTGCTCGCCAGGTCGCCACCACCGATCGCGTCGAACGCGATCGTGGCACCGGTTGCCCGGAGCGCGGTGACCAGGTCGTCACGGAACGAGTCGGCGCTCGAGTCGACGACGTATTCAGCACCAGCGCCACGCAGGAGGTCGACGTGCTCTGGTTTGCGCACGATGTTGACGAGGCCGACGCCGTCGTCGACGCAGATCCGGTTCAGCATCTGGCCGAGGTTGGACGCTCCCACGGTGTGGACCAGGGCGGTATGGCCTTCGGCCGTCTTCGTCTCGACCATGCCGAGCGCCGTGAGCGGGTTGACGAAGCACGCCGCTGCCTGCTCGGGGGTCGTGCCGTCGTTCATCGCGAGGCAGCTCGCCGCGTTGACGGTGCGGTACGTCGCGTATGCGTTCCCGGAAAGGAATCCGACGACCTTGCCCATCAGTGACTGCGCCGCGTCGGAGGAACCGGCTGCGACGACCGTGCCTCCGCCCTCGTTCCCGACCGGCATCGGCTGACCCCATCGGGCCCGCTGGGCGTGGAGCACCCGGTCGCTCAGGGGTGCGCTCACTGCGGGGAGTTCGTCGGTGCCGGTCGACTCGGCCGCCTCGAGGTCGGCCATGCCGAACAGCATCCCGAGGTCGGACGGGTTGATCGGCGCAGCCTCGATCTTGATGACGACCTCGTCGGGGCCGGGCGCGGCGACCTCGAACTCGCGCACGGCCAGCGTCACCCGCCCGTCATCGGTGACCGTCGATCTCAGTTCGTGGCCGGTTGACGGGACGGTGGAGTCGCTCATTCCCCCATTCTCGCCGCCGGGCGCGTCGATCTCACGATCGGTCCGCCCCCTGCCGTTACGTCGTGTGCGTGTGCTGCAGGTCGTCGAGGCCGAGTCGTTCGACGGTGTCCGGGCCGGCGTCGACCTGGATCAGCACGACGTCTTCGTCACCGACGACCCAAGCGTCGTGGCCGGGTTCGACGATCACGGCGCACGGCGCGATGTAGGTCACCTCGCACCCGTCGTCGAAGCGGACGACCATCGAACCTTGGGCGATGAAGCCGACATGGGCGTGGCCGCACGTCGAGGTCCCGGTGATCGCGCTCATCTCGTCGCTCCAGCGCCAGCCGGCCGGGTAGATCACCCGTTTGACGCGGCCGATCCCGGCGGGGACCTCGTCGACGATCAGTCCGCCGACTTCCGTGTGACGTGCACCGGGCATTGCATCCATGACTCCCATGGGTCGCGACCGTAACCCACCTGGCCGAGGCTGCTCCGCCGAACGGACGATTCGGGACGGGCCGTTCGGCCGATGTGCGCCTCGCCGCCGATCCGTACCGTCGAACCCATGACGACTGCACTGTCCGCACCCCAAGCGCCGTACTACGTGATCGACTCGCCGAACGAGATCGCCCGGTGGCGACCGCTCGTGCACTGGTTGCTGTTCATCCCGCATGCGCTGATTCTGTACGGGCTGCGCGGGCTCGCCTGCGTGGTCGCCCTGCTGTACTGGTTGGTGCTGGTGTTCACCGGCCGCCTCGATCGCAACCTGTTCGGGATGATGGCGATGTACGAGCGCTACACCGCCAGGGCGACCGGTTTCCTGCTCGGGTTCTCGGACGACTTCCCGCCGTTCGACTTCCGCCTCGGCGGCGCCGACAACGATGCATACACGCCGATCACCCTGAACCTGCCGGAGCCTCCTGAGACGGGATCACGCAAGCTCGCCTTCAACGTCCTCTTGGCGATCCCCCACTACGTCGTCTTCGCGTTGTACGCCATCGGCGCGATCGTCGCCGTCGTGTTCGCCTGGTTCGCCGTGCTGTTCACGGGCCGCTGGCCGATCGGCGTGCGGAACTTCCTGGTGAAGTTGAACAACTACTACTACCGAGTCTGGCTCTACGCCACGATGGTCGAACCCGCCTACCCCAGCTTCACCCTGAACTGACCCCGATCTCGTGAGGATCTTGCGCACAGAGCCCGCAAGAACCTCACGACATCACTGGGCTGGATCACCAAGCCCGGCAACCAGCCCGCCGAACTCCTCGAACTGGCTCGACACTTCCCCACGACCGAGCCATCACTACGGCGCGTTTGCAGGTCCTGCTGTGACCGAACGGCCGACCATCGCAACGGCCGATGGCGACCGGCAGACCAGCGTAGCAGTCGAGCCCCAGCTCCTCGAACAGCTGAGTAGCGATGCCGGCGAGTCGGGCATGTAACCCGGCTCGTCGGTCAGATACTTCGTCGGCAGCCGATACCACTGCCAGTCCTGCACCGCCGCCTGCGCGATCTGCGCGGGACCATCACCCCACGTCAACGCGTCGTAGACGTGCTGCGCGTCTCTGGCACGCACCACGCTTCGCGCCTCGATCCGTGCGAGCACCGCGTCGAGGTCGCTCTCGGTGACCTCGTCCGAGCGCCGGCGGTTGCGCAGTGCAAGAGGGTCGACCGGTCAGGGCGTTCTGGAACGTGTCAAGGGACCGAAGTGGAGTGATGCCGGGGCGTGGAGCCCGATCCCGGCGTGGCGGTGGACATGGTTGTCGTGATCGAAGAACGCCGAGCAGAACACTCGGGCACCGGCGATCGACCCGAATCGGCCGGGGAACGCCGGGCAGTACTCAAGGGTCTGGAACTGGGCTTCGGAGTAGGGGTTGTCGTTGGAGACCGACGGCCGGCTGTGGGAGCGGGTGACGCCGAGGTCGACGAAAAGCTGCGCGACAGGTTTCGACTTCATCGAGGATCCGTGGCGTGGCGTTGGTCGTCTTCCCTCCTGCGGGAAACGACATCGCCACGCCTGACGACGAGCTGGTCTGCCTGCTGGGCACCGACACCCGGCGCGGGGC
>JBDSBE010000110.1:0-15071 GCA_039921745.1 Ilumatobacteraceae bacterium
CGACGGCACCCGACGTGAGCGTGGCGTTGATCCCGACGATGTCGGCCTGCTGCGCGGCGAACGTCAACACGCGAGGGCCACCGCCACCGATCAGGACCGGCGGTTGTGTCTGCACGGGCTTCGGCAGGCCGTTGTAGTCGGTGATCGTGTAGTGCTCACCTTCGAACGAGAACGGGTCTGGCCCGAGCGCACCCCTGATCACCGACAATCCTTCGATGAACCGGCTGACCCGCACGCCGGGGGAGTCGTAGGGAATCCCCGACTGCTCGTAGTCCGAGATCATCCAGCCAGCTCCGAGCCCGATCTCGACCCGCCCGTCGGAGAGCACGTCCATCGTGGCCAACTCCTTGGCGAGCACCACCGGATGCTTGTAGTCGTTGTCGTAGACGAGGGCCCCGAGCCGCAGCGTGGTGGTCGCGTCGGCGGCGCACTGGAGGGCGGGCACCGGTGCCAGCTGTTCTCCGAAGTGGTCGGGCATGGTCAGGGTCGAGTACCCGGCGGCCTCGACCCGGCGGGCGAGATCGACCCATTCCTGGCGGTTGCCGGTGCCGTTGACCTGAACGCCGAATCGGAATCGGCGGTGCGAGCTGCTCATCCCGGCAACCCTAAACGTCTGCCACCATCCGATGCCGCCCCCTCGATAGTGTCGAACCACTGTGATGCGTCTCAGCTGGGTTTTTCGTCTGGCGCTCGTGATCGGCGCGGGCGCCCTGCTGGTCACCGCCACGGTGGCCGCAGTCGGCCCTCGCATGTGGCGGATCGCCAATGCCCATGAAGAAGATCCGGTCCAGTTGCCCGACTTCGCGACGCTCGCCCAACGTTCCTACGTCTACGACATGTCCGGTCGCGAAATTGCGTCGTTCGAGCTGGAGAACAGTCAGCCGATCGAACTCGCCGACGTTCCCGACTACGTTGTCGAGGCGTTCCTCGCGGTCGAGGACAGCGAGTTCTGGGTTCATCACGGTGTGAACGTGCGCGGCCTGTTCCGGGCGACGCTGTCGAACTTCGCCACCGAGGGCCCGATCCAGGGTGCGTCGACGATCACCATGCAGGTCGTCAAGAACGACTACATGGCCGGCTTCGAGCGCGACGGGCGATACAAGGTTCTGCAGGCCACGTACGCCGTTCGGTTGGAGAAGCAGAAATCGAAGCAGCAGATCCTCGAGCGGTACTTGAACACCGTGTTCTTCGGTCAGAACTCGTACGGGATCGCGGCAGCGACCGAGACGTACTTCGGCAAACCGGTCCAGGAGCTGACACCCGTCGAGGCGGCATTCCTCGCCGGTCTCGTGCAGGCACCGTCGAGCTACGACCCGATCAACAACCCCGAGCGGAGTCGCACACGGTTTCGCCAGGTGCTCGACCGTCTCGAGAGCCTCGACATGCTCACCGAGGAGGAACGGATCGTCGAAGAGGAGAACTTCGTCCTTCCCGAACGCGTGAGGCGCCGCCCTGAGCGGGTCACCGAACGGACCTATTTCACCGAAGCGCTGCGCGACTATCTGCTGAACAGGTCGGACATCCTCGGCGACACCTACCAGGAGCGGTACGTCACGCTCAATCGCGGTGGCTTGCGGATCCACACCACGCTCGATCCGGCGCTCCAGGCCGATGCCGAGGAGGCCCGCAACGAGTTGCCGGACAACGCTCTCGGGATCGATGCCGCGCTGACGTCGCTCGACGTCAAGACGGGCGCGATTCGGGCGATGGTCGGGGGCCAGGGCTTCGTCCCCGGCAGGAACGAGGTCAACCTCGCGCTCGCGCCGAGCCAGACGGGTTCGAGCATCAAGATCTTCATCCTCGCCGCGGCCCTGCAGGCAGGTGCGACGCCCGACGACATCATCGACGGCGTGCGCGGCTGTCGCCTCCCGAACCCGGGCAACAACGAGGAGCCGTTCTTCGAGATCCAGGGTGGAGTACCCGGTTCTGTGGCCACCTTGCGGGCCCAGACCGAAGGATCGGTCAACTGCGCATTCGCGAGGTTGTCGCAGATCGTCGGGCTCAACCGGATGGTGGACACCGTGTACCGGATGGCGTCCAATCCGTACCTGTACCAGGGCCAATCGCCGGAGGAACGCGAGCCGATCCGCCCCTTCGCATCGTTCGCCACCGGCGGCAACGAGATGAGCACGCTCGACATGGCGTCCGGCATCCAGTCGATCGCGAACGAAGGTGTCCATCACGAGCCGTACTACGTCGAGTTCATCGACGACGCGTTCGGGGAGCGGGTGTACTCGCACGTCGACGCAGGCATCGAGGTCTTGGACCGTGATGTGGCGCTGTCGGCGATCGACACCATGAAGGGTGTGCTGACACGAGGCACGGCAATGAGTGCACTGGCGGACTTTGCGAGTCGTCGTCCGGCGTTCGGCAAGACCGGCACCCAGCAGAGCAACTGGACGTCGTTCTTCGTCGGCGCGACGCCCGAGCTGGCCACAGCGGTGCTCGTACGCGACCCCGATCGGTACACGTCCATGGTCAACGTCCCCGAGTTCCTCGCCGTCGGCGTCGACCGGGTGCAGGGTGGAACGTTCCCGGCCCGCATCTGGGGTGCCTACAACGAACAGGTCGGTCTCGGCCAACTCGGTGAGCAGTTCGAGTTCACCGATTTCGCAGCGCCCCCCGCACTTCCGGCCCGGCCGCCGGCGCGTTTGTACCTGCCTGGTAACGAGTGCCTGTTCGAAATCGTCGGCTACGACCGGAACGACGGGCCGGCAACCGGTCCGGCACCGGGCCCCGCACCGACGCCAGCGCCCGATACGGTCGACCCGGCGGGTTTCGGGCGCCCGCAGGCGCCGGCCCCAACCGAGCCGCCCTCGGCCGAACCGGCGCCGACGGCACCGCCCGAAGGCACACAACCGCCGTCCGGGCCGACTCCCCCCCGGGCACCCGGGCCGACGCAGCCGCCCCGGCCGGTATTCGGCCAGGTCGAGAGTGGCACTACCATCCCTCCTGATGTCGTCGATCCCAACGCCCCGCTCCCGTCGACCGAGACGGGCAAGGTCGTTCGTCCGTGCGGCGAGTGAGCTGACGTCGTGACCCATCCCATCCTGGAACTCCAAGCGGCCGACACGATGGCCGACCAACTCAAGCACCGACGGGATCACCTGCCCGAGCGTGAGCAGCTCCGGTCGGCGAAGAACGCACTTGTCCGTTGGAACGAGTCGCGGATGGTCACACGACGGACCGTCGAGGAGATCGGGGCGTCGATCGAGCAGGCCGAGTCCGATTCCAAGAACATCGACAAGCACCTTGCCCGCCTTGCGGCGCAGATGAAGACGGTGATCGCGCCGCGTGAGGCCGAAGCGCTCCAGCACGAGATCGCATCCTTGCAGCAGCAGCGTGGCGAACTCGACGACGTGGAACTCGCCGCGCTGGAGGAGCAGTCGCGCCTCGATGACGAACTGACGTCATTGCTCTCGCAGGAAGAGTCGTTGACGGCCGTGTACATCGCCGCCGACAGGGAGACCAGCGAGGCGGAGACCGACATCGACGGTGAGCTCGCCCGTATCGAATCCCGCCTCGAGTCGCTCCGAGCCGCCGTCGACAGCAAATGGCTGAAGCGGTACGACCGCCTCCGTGAGCACCACATGGTCGCGGCTGCGACGCTGTCGGGTTCGCGATGCGATGGCTGCCACCTCGACCTGTCGGCCGCCGAAATCGACACGCTGCGCGACGAGGCGCAGACGGGTGGGCTTTCCGAATGCCCGCAGTGCGGCCGGCTGCTCGCACCCTGATCGACATCGCGCCTCGTGTTGTTCTGGTTCGTCGGGACGGCGATCGTCGCGGTCTGGTTCGTTTTCCGTGATCCGGCGTTCGATTACCGGCTCCTGATCGTGGGCTCGGTGCTGCCGGCCATCGTCGACGCGTTCTTCGGCGGCGCTCGCGCGCTGCACTCGCTGACCTTCAGCGTGGTGCTGCTGGCCGTGGTGATGCTCGCGACGCACGGTCGCCGACCGATCCGCAGGACGCTGCTCGGTCTGCCGATCGGGACGTTGCTGCACCTCGTGTTCACCGGCGCTTGGACGAACACGAGGGTGTTCTGGTGGCCATTCGGCGGGTTCTCGTTCGGCGGCGCACCGCACCCGGTGGTCGAACGCGGGTGGTGGAACGTGCCTTTCGAACTGGCCGGTCTCGGTCTGTGCTGGTGGGTCTTCCGGCACGCCGGGCTCGCCGAGCCAGGCCGTCGCTCGTCGTTCGTGCACGACGGCCGGCTCGATCTGCCTGTCTCCGGCCCCGAACTGTGATTCACTGACGACGTGCTCTACCTGGTCAGACACGGGCGTACCGATGCGAACAAGCAGGGCCTGCTCCAAGGCCGGCTCGATCCGCCCCTCGACGAGCTCGGTCTGCGCCAGGCTGAGGCGATGGCCCGTCGCATCGGCGCCGTCGACCACGTGATCGCCAGCCCGCTGGTGCGTGCCCAGCAGACGGCCGCCTACTTCGGCGCCGAGGTCGTCACCGACGAACGGTGGCTCGAACTCGCCTACGGTGAGTACGAGGGCGTGCCCGTCGGCGAGGTGCCGCCGGAGATCTGGCAGTCATGGCGGACGAACACCGAGTTCTCGACCAAAGGCGGTGAGAGCTTCGGAGCGCTCGATGCGCGCGTCCGCTCGGCGTGCGTCGAACTCATCGACCGCATCCCGACCGAGAACATCGTGATCGTCAGCCACGTCTCACCGATCAAGTCGGCGGTGTCGTGGGCGCTGGGCGCCACCATGGAGATCATGTTCCATTGCCACCTGTCGCATGCCAGCCTGTGCCGAATCGATGTCGGCCGATTCGGACCGGTGCTGCACACTTTCAACGAGCAGGCGATCGTCGACCCGATCTGATGGCGCCCAGGTCAGTCCGGTGCGCGCACGAGGTGGACATAGCGCGAACCACGCTGTTGAAGATCTTCGTCGAACAGCGTCCATCCGGCGGCTGCGTCCCAGTGCTCGCCGTCGATCGACGAGGCGATGCGCGCGGTCTGCCCGGGAAGCAGGCGGATCGCCCGGTCCATCAGCTCGTGGCGCCACGGGCCCGGTTGCGCACCGTCGCAGCACCGGAACGTGAAGGTGTCGACGATGACGGTCCGGCGCTCGACGACCGATTCGATGTACCAAGCGGGTTCGCCGGTGAACCGGATCCGGATCGGCACCTCGGCCGTCTCCTCCATCACGAACTCGATCGGGCCCCATCGCCCCGGCCACAGGAACAGCACGACGAGCAGCACGACCGTCCCGGCGGTCGCCACGATCGCGATCGCGACCGACACATCGTCCCATGACGTCATCGTCACCCATTCTGATGGACCGGTGCCCGTGATCGCGCGATGCTCGTCAGCTCGCTGTCAGCCGTCGCTGCTGTCCTGACTGTCGAGGCAGGCGGTGTCGTCCCAGATGCCGACGCCGTCGTTCTGCGCCGCCGTCATCTCAGCCTCGTACCCGGCGCGATGGGTCTCGTCGAGCGTCGACTGGTCGAGGGTGGCCAGCCCGAGCCGGAGCATGACTTCGCCCAGATCGTCACCGTCGATCGTCGTGACGTATCCGGGGCGGACCTCACTGCTCGGTCCTTCGAGGTCGGCATCGAGCCCGAGTTGTCGGCTGCCGCCGACGATGAACCTCAACGAATCGACGGCCAACGGGGCCAGGCATTCGTCGCCCGTTGGCGTGGTGATCCCGGCGAGCCTGACCCGCACGCTGGCCCCGACGCTGACGAGCACGAGCGTCTGGCCGTCGATGATGCCCTGCGATGTCCACACGCCCTCCAGTGCTTCGAGCGCAGCGATGTCATCGCGGTTGCTCTGCGCTTCGGGCGCGACGAGCATGTCGGAACTGATCGGGCCGTGCAATGGCTCGAGCAGGCTCGTGTCCTCGCTCGCCGGAGCGGCGCACGAGGCGAGGAGCGCGAGTGCAACCGACGCACCGACCCTCCAGCCATCACCCGTCCGCATAGAGGCAGTATCGCGGACGATGTGGTGCAGCGCGGGACTCGTCGGTCACCCGATGGGTTTGAACCCCGAACATTCCGGTTGCGCTCGACCCTGCCGACTTGCTCAGCAACGAGGGCGGGAACCGTCAGGAGAGCCCCTGGACCCGGGGGTCAATCGTCAGGTCCAGCCGTCTCGCCCGGCGAGGCGGAACGCCCGAGACCGCTGGCCCACCGCTTGAACAAGCGATGGTGAGTCCGTCTGTAGGCGGGAGAACATCGCGACCGGTTCTGCTTCCTGGGGCGATGCCGGGAAACGTCACCTAACCTGCGGTTTCGTGTCTCGTCAACTCTGAACGCTTCACGCCGAATCTCAACACTCGTGCGAGCAATGTGCACGAGATGTGCGGACCATCATCCACCTCGCTCCATGACCATGCAGCGACGGTCGACAAGCTCGACGACCTTGGCCACCAGATCAAACGAGCTGCGTCAGGATGTCGAGCGCCTGGTCGAGCAGCTCGCCATTGAGGTCCGCACCAAGCGGATCGTCGTCGTGAAAGACCACTTCCGTGAGGTGATCTACAGCACCGAGGGAGACGCCTATACGCAGTTCACCGTCGAGCACCAGGCGTCGGACGACAAGGACGACCGCGGCTCGGCGTCGATCCATGCCGGGTCGGAACTCGCCGACGGCGTCGCGAGGTCCAGATCGGTTTCTGGTCGCGCGGAGATCAGAGCGCCATCATGGAGGCCGGCTATCAGACCGGCGATAATGGTTAGCCGGTGTCGTCGGCTTCAGTCTGGTTGCACCGTGTCGACGAGGGATAGCCGATCAGCGCAACGCCATCCTCGAGGCCTGAGCTGAGAACGCGCAAACCGATTTCGCTCGCTGACCGGCCGGTGTTGACTTGCCGTTACCCGTAACCTCGCCGGCCGATGCCGTCGATCCAACTCCCGAGAAAGCGGCCACGCACAGCGCAGCCCCTGCCAATGCTTTTTTGCTCAAGTCGTTCTCCCTCGATGGATTCGGCCCCGCAACGAATCGGGGCGTGCGTACGCACGCAGCGCGAAACTAATTTCCGCCGAGACCGAGACACAATGGGTCACATCGTGGGCGCGCTCGGGCGAGCCCGATCCGTCGGTAGAGCGCGCACCCGTCGGTCACAGTTGCCGGGTATGGACGATGCCAGAATCCCGGCTCACGAACTCGAGCAGCTTGCTCGGTCGTTTTCGATCGACGATTCGCTCGGCCAGCGCGATGCGCAGCAGACATCGCAGGTGTTGCGTCGGTCGGCGCGTTCGAGGGTGAGCGTTGTCACCCTTGCGAGTGAACATCAATAAATGGGTAACGCTCGCGCTTCGGCCGCCGATGTAGATGGTGAGCGGCCAGCCGACTCCAGCAAGGTAGGCGGATACCCGCGAGCCGGCTGGTCGCTCTCTATGGGACGCTATATCGCACGATCGTGTTGGTTGCGGCAATCCGGCCCGGATTTCCCGAGCGGATCGCGTACGGGCTCTACGCTGCAGCAGCGGGCATCCCTTTCGTCGTGGTCGACTGTTCGCTGTCGAGCCACACGTCGGGCTCGGTCGGCTTGCAGGAGTGACCATGACGGTTCGGACTCGTCGCCGTCGAATGGCCGCCGGTAGTGCGCGAGGGCCGTCCTCAGGATGTTGTACTGGGAGTGGCCGAGCGGTTCGGCCAGGTGTTCGGCGCCGGCCACGCCTCCGCGCATCTGGTGAAGGTTCGCCGTACGCGGCGACGATCGTCGGATCGGTGCAGTGTCCGCTCGCTGCGTCGTTCCAGCCTGGCGGGATCTGGTTGGCCAGTCCGTCGAGTTGCGTCACCTGGCGGTTGAAGACAGGTTGGACGATTTCGGTCACTCACCGATCGCCGATGACAGGCCGAGCACCCCAAGCTTGATCGCGTCGTAGGCGGTGAACCTGCATCCGTGACAGTGGCATCTCGGCGTCCAGCCACGATCTCCCCCACCGCTGCGCATCGCTCCTCATCTCGACTGGGTGCTCCGCGACGGCCGTTCAGCACTTCCTCGGGCAGAACGCGAGCGAGACGCGCTGGACACGTACTCGCACTTGCGGCCGACCGAGAGGCGCGGATCCGGGAGGCCATCGACGCCGCAATGCGAGCAGGTGTGCACCAAATGTGCACGGAGCGTGCATCGGGGGAGTGAGCGGGGAGCGTTTCCCCTGTAGACCCCCACCCGTGCGATGGTGAGTCGGTCTATAAGCGGGAAACGATCTGCGCACCATTCGCTACCTGCGACGATGCGAGGAATCGGCGTCCTACCTGCGGTGATGTCTCTTCTTCGTTCCCGTCATTTCCTCCCGAATCCCGACATGTTGTGTCACGGGTGTGTCACGGTGGCATCGTGGAACACGTGACTTTGAGCGCTGAGCGGTCGAGCTCGGGCGGCGCGAGTCGGGCGCGGTTGGCGGAGTGGGAGCGGCGGGCGTTCAGGGGGCTGCGTGAGCATGCCGAGCTGGTGACGGTCGTCGACGACGAGCTCCCGGAGGAAGCGTGGCGCGACCTCGACGAGATGCGGGACGCGCTCGATCGCCTCGGCCGGTAGCTACTCGCTCACGCGGTGGCCGATTCGGTGTCGCAGCACAAGACGTTGGCGAACTGCTCCGGGGTGAGCTCATCGAGCGCGGCCAGCGCGGCCGGAACATCGAGTACTCGGAGGTTGGTGCGGTCCACGCGGTGCAGGAACTTGCGCTCGTCGTAGGGCTGATCACGTACTGTCTCGGGTCGAGGCCATGATCCTCTTTCGTAATGACTTGGGGTCGGCTGCCAGGCCGGCCCCCTGTCGCGTGTTGGGTTGGGTGTTCAGTCTCGCCGCGCCGGCCAGCTCGAGCGCGGATTCCTCGACTTGTGACCAGCTCGCTGTGGCGTCTCGTGAGATCTGGCGCTCCTGGTGGGCCCCTCGGCGGCCGTTCGGCTGGGAGACGGACACACGGCCGGTTGCTGGCGGTGCCCAGGGCCGGAGGAGGACGGCGACGATGCCTCCTCCGGCCGGGCGAACCTCGGCTGGACCCAGGAGAGAACAGCCGAGGAGAGCCGGCGGGTCAGCTCGCCGCGGTGATCTTGCGGAGTGACTTCGCGGAGTGCGGTGCAGCGATCGAGAACCGGCCACGGATGCGGGCGACCGTCGAGTCGGACGAGAACTTCTCGTGCCCGCTGAAATCGACCTGGAAGTCGTTACGGACGACCAAGAACACCCGCGACGTGTCCACCAACAGGGTCTGGCCGGCGGACAACGTCGGGACCGCGACCATTCGGACGGGGCCGAGCATCGGGGTCGTGCCCTGGTGGATCGGTCGGCCCTCGTTGTCGGTGCGCGCCAGCTCCCAACCGATCACGGACGCCGACGCGAACGCGATGATCGCTTCGGGATCTGCCCCGGCGTCAACCATCTCAGCCCATCCGAGCACCACGTCCGCTCTGTAGTCGGCGCCGCCCATGAACTCGGGAGCGACGTCCATCACGCCTTCGGGTTCGTCGCCGCCTGAGCCGAACAGCAACCCCTCATCGAGCTTCGGTGACATGGCGTCCTTGACTGCCAGGCCGAGCGCGCCGCCGAGGTCGGAGTCGGCGTCGTCGAGGCTTTCGTTCGAGAGACTGAACGTACCTGCGAGCTTGCATGTCGCGACGACGTACTTCGAGTCGTTGAGGTCCACCTGCGGGAGCGGCTGACCCTCGCCGACGAAATCGAAACCCGTCGGCGAGGCAGTCGGAAACGCGGTGTTCGGCTTCGAGGTCGGAAGCGCGGTCAGCGACCGTGCGAACGGCGCGCCGGTGATGCAGGCCAGAGCGATGGTGGCGGTGACTTCGTCGGGCCAGAACGCGCCGTCGAAGGATTCGGTAGTGATGGGCATGTGGGATCTCTTCTCTAATCGGTCCGAACGATGGTGACGGCCAGCCCTCGTTGCGGGAGACATCGCGTCTCAACTGCTACGGGAAGTTGGCATGGGCATCGCGCCCGACGTCGAGGAGATCGCCTCACTTCGACAAGCGTCAAGCTACCGCATCGCGACCGCCGGAAGGGTGACCACGCGCCGGGGTTGCCAACCGAGTACATATCGGGCATTCGGGGCGGCTCCGGACCCTTGCCCTCGTCTCGCAAACCAGGCGTAAGTGACCGCCCAAGTTTGACCGCCTACTTGTCGATCGTTCGACCCATCCGAACGAGCGGCACAGGGACGCCGCTGCGGTCGTCCACCACCTCCTCGATGGCGACGAAGCCGTAGGACTCGTACAGCGCGCGTCCCGACATGGTGGCCATCAGCTCAAAGTGGCTAAACCCTTCCGCGCGCGCGTCCGCTTCACACAGCTCAAGGATCCGCCGCCCAACGCCGCGACGTGCGAACGCCGGCGACGTGTACATTGCTCGGACCCGCGCCGGGTCGATTCGTGGGTCGAGAAGCGCAGCGTTTCGACCCGATGTCTCATCGCCACCGTAGAGCGTGGCGCGACGGCTCCATCCGCCGCACCCGGCCAGTTGGCCATTGATCTCCACCATGAAATACGTGCCATCATCGATCAGTTGGCTGTCGATGCCCATGATGGCCCGACTCGCCTCGATCTGATCCTCAGTCAGGAAATCACGCTGCAACTCAGCGATCGACGCGTCCGCCAATGTACGAAGCGTGTCGGCGTCAGAGCGGGTCGCACGCCGATTTGTCATTGACTCCACGACGCCATCACAGCACACCAGCCCAACGCCGTCGAGAGCCCGCCCCGGTTATCTGGATCACCCGTGTAAGTGTCGGTCGTGGACGCGCCAGAACTGCCGTTCTGGGCGGTTCAAGCCAGGCCACCAAGTACTCAGCCAGCGGAGTCATCGAACAACGATCCCGGCGGCTCGAGCGGAACCTTCTCCACCCCATCGCCGTTCATCACCGTGATCGACAGCCCACCAGCACGGAGCTGCTCGAGCCTGCCTTCATCGAGGCCGGCCACCAGCTGGCGCCACCAGTCGTCTGGCGCATGGAACGAGGCCGGCGCCATGTCGCCCAACAGGTCGCGACCTTCGCCCTCGTCGAACGGATCGAACTCGTCGTGCATGCTCATCTTCGGGACCTCCTCAGGTCGGTAGCTAGCCGGGCCGGAGCGCCCGGAAATTGGTCGAAAACTCACACCCTCGTCATCGGGCAGCCCTCATCGACCCTGGCGGCGGGCCGGCCGCGGTGGTACCCCACCCCTGCTCGACCGCACGAACTCGGGCGCGCTTGCACGTGTGCTCGTGGTCATGCGCTGCGCTCCTCGGTCGTGGCTGCTCGGCGGCGTTGGCTGCGGAGGCGTCGGCGTTCTTTGTCGGCGGTGCCGGCCCAGATCCCGAAGCGTTCGACGTTGTCGACTGCGTACTCGAGGCAGGGTTCGGCGACGGGGCATCCGTGGCAGATGGCGATGGCGGGGCGGACGTCGTCGCCTTGGCCGGGGAACATCACGTGCGTCATGCCTCGGCAGGCGGCGCGGCGCATCCACTCGGGTCGGGGTGGCGGGAGCTCGGGCATGCGGCGGGGTCCTGTCGGGTGGGGGTCATGTCGGCTCCTCCGATAGTGGCGACTGCGAGGTGGAGGAGCTCGGCGGCGCGTCGGTGGTCGAGGCCACAGAGGGAGCGGGCGGCTTCGACGATGTAGATCAGTGCGGGACGGTCGGGCCAGTCGGGGCAGCCGATGTTGAAGGTGCAGTCGTCTTCCTCGGCCCCTCACTCGGCGAGGCCGTCGGGGTCTTGCCTGCCTTCGCCCCGGCGGCGATCGCAGTCCATCGGCCGGGAAGCAGGAGCCCTTCGACGAACTCGTCAGCGCGGTCGTGGATCGTCGACCAGTCGATCAGCTCGACCGGCTGAGGGCCGCGGACGCTGCCGCCGATGGTGTCGGTGTTCCATGTCCGGCCGTCGGGTCGGGCTCGGGCTTCGCGTCGGGCTTCGAGTTCGTCGACCCGGTTCCTGTCGTCGATGGCGTCGAGCTCGTCGTCGGTGGGGTCCCACGGTGGCGGGCCGTCGTCGAGGCCGGGCGGGGGCTCGTCCGGCGGGGTCCAGTCGTGCGGGGTCACGGGGCCTCCTCCCCGAGCTCGGTGGCGATCCGGCCGGCGGCGGCGCGGATCTGGTCCTCGTCGCCGGTCATCGCTGCGGTGGAGAGCTCGTGCGCTGCGTGGACCAGCCGGCGGCCTCGGGCATGTCGTCGGACGATCGACGAGTACCGGCCGGCCGAGCTCACGGACGGGGTCTCGACGAACAGGCGGTGGAGGATCTCGACGCCGATGTCGTGGTGGCCGGCGTGGCGGATGCCGTCGGCGACGGTGAGCGGATCGACGGGGTGGCCGGCGCGCACGAGCTCGACGACAGCGACAGCGATCGTCCGATGTGTCGGCGAGTACCAGTCGTACGGGTCGAGCTCGGCGACGATGGCCGAGGCTTTGGCGTCGAGGAGAGCTGCTCCGAGGAGAGCGGCCTCGACGTAGACGTCGGCGGGCAGAGGGTCGCAGCTGGCGCTCAGGTCCTCGACTTCGTCTCAGTCGAGCTACCGTTGCGGTTGGCGAGCTCGCCGGGAAGCGCCTTGACCGGGGCCGGTCCTCCTTCGAGGGCCTGCCTCGCTCGTTCCCGGCTCAAGACGCGACTCGCGGCCGGATCGTGTTGGCGGTGAGGTAGGCCTCGACGTCTTCGGTGCGGTAGGGGACGTACTTGCCGACCTTGATGTAGGTCGGTCCCTTCCCTTGGTAGCGCCATTGCGCCAGGGTCTTCTCGGGCACGCCGAGTGTCGTCGCGCAGCCGGTGCAGTCGAGCAATTGAACCATCTCTTGTTCCTCCATGATCGCCGTAATGCTTGATGGTTCCCATCACACCGCGCTACCCTCTGTCCTAGCAACAGCAACAGACTTAATAGGGAGGGTCAGGAATGGAATGGCGCCACATCGGATCGCCGATCATCGGAATCGAAGGCACCCATCGGAGCTACCTGCCGGGCTGGGATCTGCATGTTGAGGTCGTCGCCGACGGTGATGTCGTAGGAGTCCGACGCGTGGCATTCGTGTCTTCAGACGGACGGCCGCGACCGATGCCGGCGGCGAGCTTCAAGAGCCTGAACATGGGCGAGCTGAACGACAGCATCGAGTGCTTCTTGACCACCTCGGTACTCCGATTCCTGCTTCCGCCGGCGCTTCGCCGGGAAGTCACGAGACCTCGACCCGGGCGCCGCGGTCGGGCCGATATTTTCTACGCCGAGCGGGTCGACGAGTTCGTCAAGGCCCTCGAACTTGAGCCGAGAACGCCGATCCGGTGGCTCGTCGAACACGCCGAACCTCCGACCAACACGGCGCCGACAGGCAAGACCTGGCGGACGTGGCTTTCCGAGGCTGAGCGCCGCGGGCTGCTCGCTGATCGGCCGGCGCAGACCGAAGGCCGGACCGGCGGACGGATGACCGAGCGTTGCCAGCAGCTCCTCAAAGCCTGCGCGCCAGCTGAGCCACCAGGCGCCAACTTCGACCCGGAGGAGCTAGCTGCGGCGATCGAGCATCGAGCACGACTCCGCGCCGACCTTGGCCTTCCACCCGACCCACCCGAACAGGAGAACTGAAATGGCAAGTGTGACGACCATCAAGGACCGGAACGGGCGCGCGGTGAAGCACCGAGTGCGGTACCGCACACCCGACGGGGCAAGCCGATCGAGAACGTTCACGAAGAAGGCCGACGCGGAAGCGTTTCTCGTGTCGACCGAGCACCGGAAGCGCGCCGGCGAGTACGTCGACCCGACCGCAGGGAAGATGACATTCACCGAGTACTCCGAGCGGTGGCTCAAGCGGAAGCGGCAGACCGTGAAGGTCACGACCGCGCAGACCTTCGCCGCGCACATCAGGAAGCATCTCGTGCCGACCTTCGGGCCGCTGGGTCTGTCAGCGATCGACCGCGAGTCAGTGAAGGCGTTTGCCGGCGGGCTGCAGCCGGCCGTGGCGCCCACGACGGCGCGAGCGATCGTCTTCACGCTCGCCGCAGTGCTGCGCGAGGCGGTCGATGACGGACGCATCGTGAAGAACCCGGCCGAACGCATCAAGGTCGGCGCGAAGACGGAGCGGCGGGTCGACCCTCGCCACATCGCGCAGGTGGCCGGCAAGGTAACCGGGATCGCCGAGGCGGTGCCGGCGCGCTGGCGTGCAGCGGTGCTACTCATGGCGTCAACGGGCCTGCGGCTGGGGGAGTGCCTCGGGCTCACTGTCGACCGTGTTGACTTCCTGCGCCGGACGATTCGCATCGATCGTCAGCTCGCCAACGTTGCCGGCCAGACCGGCTTCGGTACGCCGAAGACGAAGGCCGGGATTCGCACAATCCCGGTCCCCGCGCAGGTCGTCGAGTTGCTCGCCGCGCACCTGGCCGCGTACCCGGCCGGCGAGAATGGCCTCATCTTCACGATGGAGAACGGCCGGCCGGTCACCCGGAGTCGGTGGTCTGACAACTATCGCGCGGCATGCGAGACCGTCGAGCTCGAAGGCAGGACGAGGACTCACGATCTCCGACACGTCGCCGCGAGCTCGCTGATCGCCGGCGGGCTGTCGGTAGCAGCAGTTCAAGCAGTGCTTGGGCCACGCATCGCCGGCGGAGACCCTGGACGTGTACACGCACCTGTGGCCAACCGACGAGGAGCGGACTCGTGAAGCGATCGAGGCGGCTTCGTCCGGCTGGATGACGCACGCCAACGAGGCCGTGTCATGAGCGGCTCCGACGCACCGCGTGTCACGTGTGTGTCACGGTGGTGCGCCGGAGTCGCATTCCCCCTGCTCAGGGGTTGTGCGATGGTGAGTCGGTCTATAAGCGGGATTCTGTGATCGTTTCCGACCGGTGACCATCCATCTGTGCGGCCTACCCGAGGGGTGCCGGTGTCGCCACCGACGAGCGGGCCGCTCGTCCCCTCTGCTTGACCTTGCTCCGGGCGGAGTTTGCCGAGCCGTGGCGGTCGCCCGTCACGCTGGTGCGCTCTTACCGCACCGTTTCACCCTCACCTGTGATCGGTTGCCCGACCCATCGGCGGTCTCTCTCTGTTGCACTGGTTCGTGAGGTCGCCCCCACCTGGCTCTCGCCAGCACCCTGCCCTTCGGAGTCCCGACTTTCCTCGACACGGTCGAGCCGTGCCGCGGTCACCCGACC
>JBDSBE010000111.1:0-21801 GCA_039921745.1 Ilumatobacteraceae bacterium
GACCACCACGACCACCGTGGCACCGACCACCACGACCACCGTGGCACCGACCACCACGACCACCGTGGCACCGACCACCACGACCACCGTGGCACCGACCACCACGGTGTTAGGGTCCTTCGGCCCCACCACGACGACCGCCGCCAGTACCACTCTGGTAACGACCACGACGTCCGGGTCGACCACGCTGCCACTGGCGGTCGTCCCGACGACGCAGGGCGTCGGACAGGCTGGTCCGGTACCGACGATCGCCGCCGAGTTGCCGAAGACCGGTTCGGACACTCAGGACGCGATGATCCCCGTGGCGATCGGGCTCATCCTGATGGGTGGCGCGCTCGTGCTCGCAACCCGACGGACTGCCCCGAACGTCTGATCACCTGACACCGCCTCGTCACTGCCGGCCGCTCCTGCGGCCGGCAGTGGCCGTTTGGCTCCGGATCAGACCGGCAAATCAGATGGTTTTACGGGTCAGACACGATCATCCCGATCGCCGTCGGGCTCCTCCTGATGGGTGCCGCGCTCGTGCTCGCAACCCGTCGCTCCGCCTCGACGACCTGACCCTCCACACCACCGATCCAGTCCTGCCGACCGCGTAAGCGGTCGGCAGTGGCCGTTCTGGGTTCAGCTCGGGAACACCGCCTGCTTCACTGCCGGGTGTAGGCCGATCAGACGACGGGCACGTCCGAGGTCGACCACCGCCTCCCCACGGAGCGGTTGACACGACGGACACCAGGTGATCGAGCGGTCCCAGTCCGAGTCACGTTCACTGCGGTAGGCGAGACGCTCACCGCAGATCGGGCACGGACGGCGACCGACACCGTGCACCCATCGGGCGTCGGTCTGGAGCCGCCTGCCCGTGGTGTTCTGGAAGCCCCGCTCGGCGTTGACCCGGATCAGCGCGACACCGATCGCGATCAGGTCGCTGACACCGGTGATCGTTCCGACCGGTTGATCGGGGTTGACGCCGGTGATGAACGGCACGTCGTTCGCATACACGTTGCCGAACCCGGCGACGACGCGCTGGTCGAGCAGCGCTGCGACGACCGACCGGTCCGGATCGGGACGGAGTCGATCGACGATCTCGTCGATATCGGGCGGTCCCGACGTGGCACACAGATCGGGGCCCAGATGGTCGATGATCGTGTGTTCGTCACGTGTCGGGACCATGCCCAAAATGGGCACCTTCTCCCCGGTCAAACGGCCACGGTCGAGCCACAGTTCGATGCGTCGCTTCCACTCGATCTCGCGCGACGCCCTGCCCACGGCGAACCCACCGGTCATGCGCAGATGGGCGTGCAACGATCGGCCATCGTCGAACCGGACGAACAGGTGCTTGCCGTACGCATCGGCGTCGACCAGTGTCGTCCCCGCAAGATCGACACCCACGAGGCGCGGGTCGCGAACGATCGAGCGCTCCACGACGCCACCGCCGAGTCGGTCGTTGATTCGTGTTGCGAGCAGTCGCAGTGTGTCGCCCTCCGGCATGGCGCCGAGCGTACGGGGCGATGGTCGCATCGCCAGCGGTCGGCTCCCACGGCGGGCGCCCCACGTGGCCGATACGTACGCCGGGTCAGTGTTCTCGGATCGTGACCGCCCCGGAACCGAAGCACGTGAACGACGATGCGACAGCCCATCGGCTGAGACTGTCCGTGGCCAACCACCTGGAGCGAACCGCGGCGACCGCACACGCGAATGGCTCCCCTGCGGCGAGTTCGCCGTGGACCTCAGCGACGAACGCAGCGCACTCCAGCTCTCGTACCACCGTCAGCGGGGCAAGCACTGCGGCAGCGCCCCGCGCGAGCAGAACGGCCGACAGACCGAGCACCTCCGATCCGTCTGCGGTTCCCTGTGCCCCGCCCTCGCAACTCGACAGGATCACCAAGCGCGACCGCACGAGGTCGGGGACGGCGTCGTACATCGTGGCGTCACCATCGGCGAGCCGGAGCGTCGACAGCAACGGATGATCCGACCGGAACGTGCCGTGCGCCGCGATGTGCACGACGTCGCACGTCTCGAACATCGCTGCAACGGCGTGGGGAGTGGCGGCGCGACCGGAGGCGACCGTCACCGTGCCGTGGTGGCGTTCGACGGCGTCCCGTTCGATCTCGGTTCGATCCAGATCAGGGCCGATGACCAGACCGACGCCGTCGCGGACGTGCGTCGACCGTCGATCGGCGCCGAGCCACACCTGGGCATTCGGTGCCAGGACGACCGGCCGATCGACGAGGCTGGGCAGGCCCGACCAGGGAATGCCGTGGAGCAGGTCGACGGGTACGATCACGACGCCCGTGGCCGGTGGCAGTTGGAGTGGTGCGATCAGCAGATCGTCCAGCAACTGCGCCGCGCGTCGGGCGAGGACTCCCGTCTGCTCGGGTTCGGCTGCTGCGACGTCCAACCAGACGACGATCCGATCGCGGGCGCGCACGACCTCGCGATATCCGCCGATCCGGGCGAGCCGGCTCCCCGCACCGGTGAGCACGACCGCCCACACCTCCTCACCGACGACGATCCATTCGACCAATGTGCGATCACCCAGCCGCTCGATCAAATCTGTTCGCAGGCGCGCCGCACCATCCGTGGTCAGTGGTTGATGTCGATCGGGCTCGATCAGCTCGTCGTGGAGTGCCCGGGCCCGTGTTCCTTCCGCTGCCGCCAGCGCTGTGTCGGCGTCGCTCTCGGCGACAGAGAATTCGATCAGGAGTTGGCTCAGATCATTTCCCATCCGCATCGCCGCTGAACGCTCCTCGAGCGACGTCGCCTCGGCAACGATGCCGTCGAGGATGAGTAGCCCCGAGTGGCACGAGTTCGTTGCGGCCCGCCGATCACCCCGGTACTCGTTTCCCACTGCCTCCGCCCACCAGCCTGCGAGCGCCGTGTTGCGTTCGTGGGCTGCGACCCCGGCTCGAAGGTGGTCGGCGTCGTCGATCACGTCCACGAGCGCGTCGCACGTCCGGCCCGCTCGGATCCGCGCCACCCGCAGCTCGTCGGCGAGCGCGTTCCAACCGGCTGCGATCAACGCATCTCGCACGGCGCCCGCCTCCTCGACGAGTTCTCGTCGGAGGCCCCGGTCGCTCTGGCCGAGCATGTCGGCCTGGACCGACACTGACCGTGCGAGCGGCGCCATGTCGAGCCGTGACGACGCCACGAATCGCTCGGCCGCACGGGCGGCAGTCGCACTCGCCGCCGAGTAGCGCCGGTCCGCGAGCTCGGCGCGTGCGAGGAGTAGATGGGCATCTGCGGTGTATGCCTCGTTGCCGGTCGGCTCGACGAGTCGAAGCGCGCGACCAGCGGCGGTCACGGCGTCCGACGTCAGACCGGCGTGCATCAGCACTTCTGCCCGGTCGATTTCCATGATGCTCATCGAGCGATCCGGGAGCCCAGCGCGCTCGAACAGTTCGGCAGCACGAGCGAAGTAGTCGAGTGACTGTGGGATTCGTCGCGCCCGACCGAGCGCGACCGCCTGGTTCGCGACCACCGTCGCCCGGATCACCGACTGTCCGAGTTCGATCGCGAGTTGTTCGGCGGGCGCGAAATCGCCGGCAGCTCGATCGAAGCTCCCCTGCTGCAGATGGACGAGCCCGCGATTCAACAGGAGCCGGAGCAACCCGAGTTGATCGTCGTCGGTCCGGAGCATCGGCTCGGCTCGCTCACCATGGACCAGCGCCTCATGCAAACGACCCGCGTGGTAGCAGACGAACAGCCGCTGGGTCTCGAATCGACCTCGCTGTCCGAGCGCCTGACTGCTCTCGATCTCGTCGAGCAGAGCGAGCGCCTCGTCGACTGCGCCGGCCTCGGCCATGATCGCCGCCGCACTCATCGTGACCCGCACGGCCAGTTCGGCGTCAGCCGTGGCAGAGGCAGCCCGAAGTGCGGTCCGCATGGCCGTCAGGGCCGCCGGCATCCGGCCGAGTTCGAAGAGCGCTCGGCCGAGCGCCATGTTCGCAAGGGCCTCGACGTGCTCGTCGCCTCCCGACCGAACCAACCACGCCCGCGCGACCTCGATGGTTGCACGCGGATCGGACTGAACGAGTTCGTCGAGTCGACGTCCTTCTGATATTCCCGCCTGTGGCACATCCGCCATCTGACAAGCTTACGAAGGTGCAGGGGCTCGGCTCCATGGGATGCATGTGAGACGAGGAGAGACAGATGACCGCCGACCGCGTCGAAGCGCTGGGAACCGGGCCCTGGGACAGCCGAGTTCGGTTCCGCTCCGATGCGGCCGGGCGCCACTTCGCGTACCGTCCGAACCAGTTGATCACGACCGGTGACGGCGTTCGGTCGCTCGGCGAGCGTCTCGGTGACGGTGGGAGGATCAAGGTTCGCCCCGTCTTCGTGCGAGGTCTCCCCGACCTCGGTGATGCGGTCGATCCGAAGCAGGCGGACGCGGCTGCCCGTGAGCTCCAGAGCAAGCGGTACGAGTTGACGGAAGCGGCATGGACCGATCTGGCACAATCGGCCGTCGGGTCGAGTGAACTCGCGCTCGTCAGCGGTGTGCCCGATCCGATCGGCACGGCACGGGCGCTCCGCCGAGCCGGGATCCCCGCTCAGCCCAATCATGTGTTCTTCTCCCATGCGCGAGCTCGCGCGAACCCCGGCGGGCACCCCAACCCCGGCGGGCACCCCAACCCCGGCGGACACCCCAACCCCGGCGGACACGGGCCGTGCGCCTGCTGTGCGCCGTCGTGCGGTGAACTCGATGGGCAGCTCGAATCCGCCCGCTTCTCGACGGCCGAACCGTCGCTCCCTCCCCCGGCCGCCGAGGCCTCGGGTCGGCGCCCATCCACGACTCCGTGTCGGGTGCTCGTGCTCGACACCGGCGTATCGACCGAGGTCGCGCCCGGCGGGGCAGCCGTCTCGTCGACGGGCAAGCTCGCGCAGCTCCGCCTCGAACACGTACTCGGTGACGATGATCCGTGGGACGACGACTTCGATCTCACGCTCGATCCGGTCGCCGGGCACGGCACGTTCATTGCCGGTCTGATCACCAACCTCGCGCCCGGTGCAACCGTGACCGTCGACCGTTCCCTCGCCTCGTTCGGCGATACCGACGACGCATTGATCGCCCAGTCGCTGATCGATCGATTCGGCAACGACACCCAACCCCGGTACGACATCGTGAGCATGTCACTGGGAGGTTTCGTCGAGGATGATGACCCGCCGATGGCGATCGCAACGGCAATCGCGCGGATCCAGACCCGCTTCACCGGCGCGGGTGACGCTCCGAACCAGATTCGCGAGCGGGTGGTGTTCGTGGCGTCGGCGGGCAACGACGCATCCTGTCGGCCGACGTGGCCGGCCTCGTTCGAAGGTGTGATCGCAGTCGGAGCGCTCGGACCGGACGGCGCTGCGCCGTTCACGAACTACGGCCCGTGGGTTGACGCGTGTGCGCCAGGGGTCGACGCAGTCAGCACCTTCTTCGACCTGACGGGGGTTGCTGCGTGTCACGACGGCGAGGACTACGCCGGATGGTGTTCGTGGAGCGGTACGTCGTTCGCAGCACCGGTCGTCGCAGCGTCGATTGCGTGGGAGTGGATGAACCGGACCGATCCGACCGCCACGCCAGGTGACGCCGCCGCGTGGTTGCTCGATCGGCCTGGTCACTTCCGGTTCCCGGGCCTCGGCACCGTCGTCAACACGCACTGACCCACCAGGCCGGAACCGACCCCGCCAGGAAAGAAATCGGCGAACTGCCGATTGCATCGAGGCATGGTGACGCAACCGTGGCCGCGGTTCAGCGTCGACGTTCGCGCAACGAGGCCACGAGACAGCGGGCCCGGACCACGCTGTCCGGGTCGCTGCTCGACGATCGACGTCAGCGCATGGCTGTCAGTTCACTGATGGCCAACAACGGCGCAGGCCAGCCCGCCAACGCTGCGGTCGATCGCTACGCCGTGATCCAGGGGGTGACGATGGTGCCGGCCGGCAGGTCGACCTCGACCCGCACGGGGAACTCCGGCGCGTCGACTGCGAGTTCGCCGTACTCATCGGTCACGTCGTCGGCGACCGAGCGGTCACCGACGACTCGACACGGCACCGACAGTGGCGGCTCGACCATCACGATCATCGTCGCCGTGGTGAGGTGCACTCGAATCACGTAGTCGTCGGTTCCGAACCGAAACGATCGCCGATCCGATGACGCGCCGCGCACGCCGACGAGATCGTCGTTGGCCGAATCGAACAGCAACTCCGCCAGTTCGGCGTCTGCGCGTCTCCAGTCGAACGCATCTCGCGCAGCTGCGCCGAGGTGATCGGGAATCGGCTCTGTGTGATCGAACGCTTCGCTGATGCGTTGCAGCATCGCGTCGTCGGACTGGTCGGTCATGGGGATCCTCCGTGGTGGTCTTCGAGGAGTGTTCGCATCTTGTCGAGACATCTGCGGCGCGACGGGCCGAGCGAGCCGACCGGTCGGCCGAGCAGTGCACTGGCTTCGTCGTAGGTGAGTGGCGGATCGGCGAGCACGAGCACCGAGATGATCTCTCGGCACTGCTCGTCGAGTTGTGCGAACGTTGTGCGCACCACACCGTGCTGCTCGTTCGAGATCAGCCCGTCCGCATGCTCGCCGTCGTCAGCCGTCAACGTATCGACCAGATCGCCGTCCGCGGCATCTCCGGAACCGAACGACCCGTTCAGCGAGAGGTGTTGCCGGTTTCGGCGGCGCACGATCTGGCGCACCTCGTTGCGTGCGGTCGTGGTCATCCAACCCGGAAGCTTTTCGGGCTCGCGGATGCTGTCGAGTCGTTCGGCGAGACGAAGCCAGGTGGCGGCAAACGCATCGTCGCGGATCTCGCGATCAGACGTCAGCATGTTGACCGTCTTCCACACGACGCGTTCGAGTCGACCGACGAGCGCCTCCCATGCCGCACGATGCCCCTCGAGTGCGCCGCCGAGCAGCACCTCGAGCGGCTGGTCGGACGCGTACTGCGGACCGGTCGCCATTTCCGGACTCTAGATCGGAGGGCTCCTGCAGCAGCGATGTCTGGCCCATACAGCACACAGATGCGCCAACGTGTCCCCTGATACGCGAATCTCGGTCGTTCGCAACCGGTTTACGGGTCGACGACTCCGAGCGCCACGATCTTGCGGATCGTGTTGAGGTTTCTGGCGGTCGCCGTCCGGGCGAAGGCGCGCTCGAAGACGTCGATCGTCAGCTTCGACCGCGCCGAACCGCCGGGATACGTCACGTAGACCTCCCGATCCCCGACGGAGAACCGGTCCGGCTCGAATTGGTCGGAGGCCGGTGCGGCGTCAGGATCGGCGTCGCCGTCGAGAACGAACACATGGAGGTGGTTCGGCGGGATGTCGCCACCGTCGTCCGGGTGTGACGTCGCGATTGCTGCGAGTTGATCGAGCGGGAGCACGACGACCTTCACGTCCAGCGATGTGCTGCGTCGCACCGCGTTCGAGATGGCGATCGCGAGTTCGGCATCGTTCGCCAGCGGCGACTCGCGCTCGACGCCGACGTCGACGTCGAACACCACGTTCCCGCTCTGGATGTGGGTGCGGACGCCGACGAGGCCGATCGAGCCGAGCACGGCGCGAAGGTCGGCCATCGGGAGGCGGTTGCGTCCGCCGACATTGATCCCGCGCAGGAGCGCGACCCTGCGCGATGGCACGATCGGATCGGACACCCGCCGATCTTTATCACTTCTTCGTGGCGGGCATCGGCTTGACGACCTAACGATCGTTAGGTAGGTTGATCGAGTGATGACCATCGATGCCTCTACCGGAACCGACTCCGGTCATGACCGGATCATGGACGAGGCCGCATCGCTCTTCCTGCGTCACGGCTACGACGGCACCTCGCTGAGGCAACTCGCCCACGTCGTGGGGATCAAGGCCGGATCGATCTACTACCACTTCGCGTCCAAGGACGATCTCCTCACCGAGATCCTGCGGCGCGGCATCGACGTGATGCACACGGCGTTCGACGGTGCCGAGGCGGCCGCCGACACAGCCCGCCCCGAGGAGCGGATCGCCCTCCACGTTCGAGCACACCTTGCTGCGCTGTACGAGAACGGGCCGTACACCGCAGCCCACGTCATGACGTTCCGGACGTCTCCGGATGCCGTCCGATCGGCCGTGGTGCCGCTGCGTGACCGGTACGAGGGTCGCTGGACCGCACTGTTGGTCGACATGCAGCGCGACGGCGACATCGCAGGTGGCACCGACATCGCGATCACCCGACTTGCCCTGTTCGGTGCGATGAACTCGTCCGTCGAGTGGTTCGACCCGGCCCGCGGCAACCTCGACCGATTCGCCGGTGCGATCACCTCGCAGTTCTGGAACGGCGTCGCAGCATGAGACCGATCACGTCGAAGATCGATACCGGTTCGGCGCAGTTCACGACGAATTGCGCGGCGTACGACCAACTCGTCGCCACGCTCCGCGAGCGCCAGCAGTGGGCGATCGACGGCGGCCGAGGGAGATCACGCTCGATCGAACGCCACCTCGAGCGCGGCAAGGTGCTCGCGCGCGACCGGATCGACATGGTGATCGACGAGGGCACGCCGTTCCTCGAACTCTCCACCCTGAGCGCGTACGGTCAGTACGACGACGAAGCGCCCGGCGCCGGGATCGTGACGGGGATCGGCGTCGTCCAGGGCGTGCCGTACGTGTTCATCGCCAACGACGCGACGGTCAAGGGCGGATCGCTCCTCCCCGTATCGATCAAAAAGCATGTCCGAGCGCAACACATCGCCGAGGAGAACGAACTCGGCGTGATCTACCTCGTTGACTCGGGCGGTGCCTTTCTGCCCCTGCAGGACGAGATCTTCCCCGACAAGGATCACTTCGGTGGCTCGTTCTACCGCCAGGCCAGGCTCTCGGCGCAGGGCCTCCCGCAGCTGTCGGTGGTGCTCGGCGGTTGTACCGCAGGAGGTGCGTACGTCCCGGCACTGAGCGATGAGGTGATCATGGTGGAGGGCATCGGACGGATCTTCCTCGGTGGGCCACCGATCGTGAAGGCAGCCCTCGGCGAAATCATCGAACCGGACGACTTGGGTGGCGCTGTGCTCCACACCCGCACATCCGGCGTCAGCGACTACCTCGCCCAGACCGAGACCGAGGCCTACGGCAAGCTGCGCGAGATCTGCGAGACGACCGGGCAGCGCCACATCGACGACCGGCAATCGTGGCTCGACTGGGCCGAGCCCGAAGCGCCGGCACACGACGCGTCCGAGCTGTACGGGATCATCAGCGCCGACGATCGGATCCCGTTCGATGCGACCGAGGTCATCGCGCGGCTCGTGGACGGCTCACGGTTCTCCCCGTTCAAGCCCGAGTGGGGAGACTCGATCATCTGCGGATTCGCTCGCATCTGGGGCCACCTCGTCGGCGTGATTGCGAACAACGGGATCATCTTCAGTGAGGCTGCGCTGAAAGCCACGCACTTCATCGAACTGTGCGAACAGCGACGAGTGCCGCTCCTGTTCCTCCAGAACACGTCCGGCTACATGGTCGGTCGCGACTCCGAGGCGGGCGGGATCGCGAAGAACGGAGCGAAGATGGTCGCAGCCGTGGCGAACGCGACGGTTCCCCGCTACACCGTGCTGATCGGCGGGTCGTACGGCGCCGGCAACTACGGCATGTGCGGTCGTGGATTCAACCCGAGATTCCTGTTCGCCTGGCCGAACTCGCGGATCGCGACGATGTCTGCCGAAACCGCGCAGACGGTCCTCGTCGACATCCGCCTCGCGGGGATGAAGGGCGACGACACGACCGACGAGCACGTGGAGGAACTCCGAGCCGAGGTCAGGAACCAGTACGAGACGCAGAGCGACCCCTACTACGCGACCTCGAGACTGTGGGACGACGGCTTGATCGACCCGGTCGACACCCGCGATGCCCTCGGGCTCTGTCTCGCGCTGGCGGCCCGCCAGGACGAACCGCATCCCGGCCGCGGTCTCGTCTACCGGATGTGATGGGAACGAACTCATGAGAATTCTGATCGCCAACCGTGGCGAGATCGCCCGCCGCATCATCCGCACGGCGCATCGCCTCGGTCACGAAACCGTGGCCGCGTACGCCGACCCCGATGCCACTGCTGCGTTCGTTTCGGAAGCGACGATGTCGTTCCGGCTCGGGCCGGCCGACCTGGCTGCCTCGTACCTGTCCGTCGAACGTCTGCTGGAGGCAATCGACGCCACCAGTGCCGACGCCGTCCATCCCGGATACGGCTTCCTCGCCGAAAATGCCGCCTTCGCGCGCGCGGTCGTCGACGACGGCACGATCTGGATCGGACCGAACCCTGGCGTCATCGAGTCGATGGGGTCGAAGATCGAGGCCCGGCGCATCGCCGACGGGTCAGCCGGGGTACCGATCATCCCCGGGTACGACGAGTCACAGGAGCCGGCCGAGCTCGAGGCTGCCGCCGATCGGATCGGCTACCCCGTGCTCGTCAAGGCTGCGGCGGGCGGAGGTGGCAAGGGGATCCGCATCGTTCACGACCGGGCGGGATTCGCAGCTGCGCTTCGAGAGGCGTCGAATGAGGCGGAGCGCTCATTCGGTAACGGCGACATGATCGTCGAGCGGTACATCCAACGACCGCGCCACGTCGAGGTCCAGATCATCGGTGATCGCCACGGCGCCGTGATTCATCTGGGCACGCGTGAGTGCTCCGTCCAACGGCGCTATCAGAAGGTGCTCGAGGAAGCGCCGGCTCCGAACCTGCCGACGGCGACCCGCGACGGCCTGCACACGTCGGCGGTCCGGTTGGCGACCACGATGGGCTACGACTCGGCCGGCACGGTGGAGTTCATCGTGGACGACGAAACCGGTCACCACTATTTCCTCGAAATGAACACCCGCCTGCAGGTGGAGCATCCCGTCACCGAGGCCGTGACCGGGCTCGACATTGTCGAGCTGATGATCCGAATCGCGGCCGGAGAGCACCTGTCCATCGAGCAGGCCGACGTCACGTTCGCCGGTCACGCCTTCGAGGCCCGCATCAACGCCGAAGATCCGTCGAATGGTTTCGCTCCCCAGATCGGGACCGTCACCCACCTCGTCGTCCCCACCGCGGTGCGATGGGACAGTGCCGTCATCGAAGGTGACGAGATCACATCGTTCTACGACCCGATGGTTGCCAAACTGATCGTCGATGGGCCGGATCGCGACACCGCTCGTCGTCGGCTGGCCCGGGCTCTCGACGGGCTGGTCATCGGCGGCCTCGTCACCAACACCGGCTTTCAACGGTGGCTGATCGACCAGCCGCCGGTCGTCGACGGCCGGGTGACGACGCGTTTCCTCGACGAGCATCCGTTGCCCGCCGCTCCCCCACCGCCTGTCCAGATCGCAGCCGACGCCTGGCTTGCCGCAACGAGCGTGTCCACGCCGATGTCACCGTGGCGAGTTGGTTCGTTCCGCACCACGCCCCATGTCACGAGCCAACCGGTCGTCCTCCGCTCGATCGACGGGGAACTGCACGAGGCCGACCGGTCCGGCGATCACGCCGTCCAGGCTGCCTGCAAGGTCTCGGTCGAGCGACGCAGCGTGGCGGTCAACGTCGGCGGCCACACGCACACCTTCACCGTGCCCTCACGCAGTGAGCGATGGGCACCGGACGGAGCAGCCGATCACGGTCGTGCCGGCTCGATCGTCGCCCCGTTCCCCGGGTCGGTGACCGAGGTGATCGTCTCGGAGGGCCAGAGCGTGGCAAGCGGAGACCCGGTGGTCGTCATCGAGGCGATGAAGATGCTGCACACCTTGACGGCGACCGGGTCCGGCGTGATCGACGAGATCCGGGTCGCCGCCGGCGATCAGGTCGCCACCTCGCAGATCCTGGTCACCTTCCGCACCGACCACGACGACCACCACCACCACGACCACGACCACGACCACGACCAGGACGAGGACACGGCCTCATGAAAGGCACCGGACAATGACGAATCAGAACATCTACATGACCGACGAGTTGCAGGCGATCTACGACCAGACCGTGGACTTCGTGGGCAAGGAGGTGACGCCGCACGGCGACCAGTGGGAACGCGACGGCAAGGTGCCACGCGAGGTGCTGCGCCAGATGGGAGACCTCGGGATGCTCGGGCTGCGGGTCCCCGAAGCACTGGGTGGGCTCGGCCTCGACATGCTCGCATCTGCGGTCTTCTCCGAAGCGCTCGGCGCATCGACGTTCGCCGGGTTCGATGTGACCGTCCTGGTCCACACCGACATGGCCGGCCCGCACCTCGTCCACTCCGGTTCACCCGAGCAGCACGAACGCTGGATGCCCGGCATCCTCGCCGGCGACACGATCCTGTCGATCGGTGTGACCGAGCCCGATGCCGGCTCCGACGTGGCGGGCATCCGCACGAGCGCCGTGAAGGACGGCGACGGATGGCGGATCAGCGGGACCAAGACGTTCATCACGAACGCTGTCTATGGCGATCTGACGATCATCGCCGCCAAGACCGATCCCGGCAACAAATACGGAATCACGATGTTCCTCGTCCCGGCCGGCACCGACGGCTTCACGGTCGCGAAGAAGCTCGACAAGCACGGGTGGCGATGCAGCGACACCGCCGAACTGGTGCTGGACAATGTGTTCGTGCCCGACGACCAGGTGCTCGGTACCGTCCATCGCGGGTTCTACGAGACCATGCGCAACTTTCAGAACGAGCGGATGGTGCTGGTCGGCATGGGCATCGGGGCCGCACAGGCTGCGATCGACCAGACGCTCGCGTACACCCAGGATCGACCCGCCTTCGACGGTCACCTGTACGACCTCGGCGCGATCCGCCAGCGGATGGCGATGAACCAGGCGCGCATCGACGCCGTCCGTGCGTCCATGTACCACGCGGCCTGGCTCGGCGACACCGTGATGGGAGCCGGCCGCGACAACGTCAAAGAGATGTCCGGGGTCAAGGCGTTCGGGGCCGAGGTCGTCAACCAGGTGATGTACGATTGCGTGCAGTTCCACGGGGGCATGGGGTACATGACGGAGACACCGGTCGAACGGATGCAGCGCGACGCCCGCATTCTCCCGATCGGTGGCGGGGCCACCGAAGTGATGCTGGAAGAAGTCGCGAAACGCTCGATCGTCGGTACCTGAGGTCGACGACGTGCGCCCGATCGGTCGCCTCCGTTCGCTGCTGTTCGCACCTGCAGTACGACCGGATTTCATCGTGAAGCTCGCAGAACGTGATGCCGACGCGGTGGTCATCGACTGCGAAGACGCGACACCCGCCAACGCCAAGGCCGAGGGTCGCGCACATGCCCGAACGCTCGCCCCGGGTTTGGCCGCCGCCGGGTGCCAGGTGACGGTTCGCGTCAACGCGCTGTCGTCCGAGTGGTTCGACGACGATGTGCGTCACGGCCTCAGCGCCGAGCTGACGGCCGTCGTGGTGCCCAAGGTCGAGTCCGTCGCCGCACTCGACCGGATCGACGCCGCCCTCATCGAGGCGGGTTTCGGCGAACTCGGTGTGATCGCAGGGCTGGAGACCGCACTCGGCGTGGCGGACGCCCGGGTGCTACTGAGCCACCCACGCGTCGTAGCGGGCTACTTCGGAGCCGAGGATTTCATTGCCGACATGGGCGGCGTCCGGACCACCGGCAATCACGAGGTCTCGTTCGCGAGGGCGGCGGTGGCGCTGGCCGGCAGGGTGGCGGGTGTCCCGGTCCTCGATCAGGTCGTGACCGACTTCCGCAACGAGACCCAGTTCGAACACGAAGCACGCGAGGCCCGAGCGATGGGCTACCAGGGCAAGCTCTGCATCCACCCGGGCCAAGTGGAATCGGCCAACCGCTCGTTCGTCCCGTCTGTTGACGAGGTCGATCGTGCCCGTCGCCTCCTCCGGGCATACGAGGACGCGTCGGCGGAGGGTGTGGCCGCCATCGACTTCGAGGGCCAGATGGTCGACGAGCCGCTCGCATCGCAGGCCCGTCGCGTGCTCGCCCTCGCCGATCACATCGAGTGAGCGAACGGCTCGGGATCGCACCAAAGCACGGCCTATGTGCTGAACCTGCTCGCCGCCCTCATCGACGCCGATCCGAGCGCTACGTTGACGGCTCATGACGTGGCGGCGAATCGGCTCGATCCTGATCGCCCTGCCACTGGTCGCGATCGTCGGGCTCGCAATCCTGTTCGCGGGCTTGAAGGGGTCGAGCAACTACGCCGAATCGCTCTGCGCAGGTGGCTCCGACGGCCGCCCCGCGTACGGCGGCTACTCCATGTCCGGCGAGATCTGGCCGCCTGAGTTCACGTGTGAGATCACGGGTAACGGCGTGCCGCCGATCGTCGAACGGCATCGCTTCGCCGCCTGGGGGATGCTCGTCGCAATCGTCGTGGTACCGCTGTGGTACCTGATCTCGGTGTTCGTCGGGATCTGGTGGTTTCTCATTCGTCGCCAGGAACGGGATCCATGGATCACTCCGGCTGACGTCAGCGGCGCCCGCCCCTAGAGGTCGACCGGTCGACGGTGCATCAGTGCGTCGCGCACGGCGCGACACACCAGTTGGTCGTGCTGGTTGAACGCCCGATGCTCGAACGTCACGATGCCTTGCGTCGGCCGCGATTTCGACGCACGGGCAGCGACCACCTCGGTCTCGACGCGCAGGGTGTCGCCGTGGAACATCGGCGCTGGAAAGGCGACATCGCTGAATCCCAGATTGGCGACCGTGGTCCCGAGCGTTGTCTCGTGGACGCTGATTCCGATCACCATCGCAACGGTCAACATCGAGTTGACGATCGGGCGTCCGAACTCGGTCTCGTTCGCGGCGTAGTCGAAATCGAGGTGAAGCCATGCCGGGTTCATCGTCATCGACGTGAACATCACGTTGTCCGATTCGGTGATCGTGCGCCGGATCGCATGAGGGATCACGTCGCCGGGAGTCAACTCCTCGAACCATCGGCCGGTGTAGGGGCGATTCACGTCGTTACGTTAACCGTCGGCGGCGCCGCCAGCATCCGAGCGGGCCGGTTCACACTCAGCCGAGGGCGGCGGTGGCCTGTTCGGGGGCAACCGGGCGAGTCATCGATGCGGATGTGTGTCGGTGCGCGAGCATCGCCGCATGCGTCCGGTTGCGGACACCGAGCTTGCGGTACACGGACCGTGCCGATGACTTGACGGTGTTGACCGACATCGACAGCAACGCGGCGATCTCGTCGTTGGTGCGCCCCTCACCGATCAAGATCAGGATGCTCCGCTCGCGCTCGGTCAGGGCATGGCTGTGCGCCTTCACGACGACCGGTCCGGTCGTGCGGTCGGCCTCGGCGATTTCGACCAGGGTGTCGACCAGCGCCGGCCCGAAGACCTGCCGACCGACGACACCGGCGAGGCGGGCCCGTGCCGCCTCGTCGATGAGCGCTGGGGTGATGTGCAGGGCATGCAGCACGACCGCCTTGACGTGGGTCGACGCCACCAACTGACCGGCGATATCGATGGAGGTGCGCGAGGCGGCGTATCCGTCGACGAGCACGACGTCGACCGGATCGGCGTCGGATGCATCCTCCAACGCCACCAGGCGGGCAGCGCTCCACGTGCCGAGCAGGACACCTGAACCGACATCGTCGGAGGACACCAGCGCGACGGTGATCATGCCGACCACCGCACGGGCAGGACGAGCGGGCCTGGGTGGTCCATGGATCGACCGAATACCCGTTTCGGTGGGCACGAAACGCCGCGGAGCCCGGTTTCATCCGGGGTGTGAGCGGGCAGACACAATCCATGACGATCTTCGAATCTCTCCGCGATGACCACGAGACCCAGCGCACCCTGGTCGACCTGGTCATCAAGACGACCGGCGACAGCGACGGCCGCCAGGAGTTGTGGGACCGTTTGAAGCGTGAACTCGAGGCGCACGCCGGCGCCGAGGAGCGGTACTTCTACGTTCCCCTCATGGAGCATGACGAGACACAGGACAAGGCACGGCACTCGGTCTCCGAGCACAAGGAGCTCGACGACTTCGTCGAGCAGCTCGACGGCTACGACATGGGCGGATCACAGTGGCTGCAGACCGCCCGCCAGCTCGCGGAGCGGCTCGCGCATCACCTCGACGAGGAAGAACACGAGGTCTTCCAGGTTGCCGGCAGGGTGCTGAGCGACGCCGAGAAGGATTCCCTCGCCACCGACTACGAGGCCAACATGGAACGACGCCGAAACGAAACCTGAGCCGGCACCAGTCGGCCGACGACCACTGTCGCTTGCGATCAGACGTCGGTCATCGCGATGCCGGCCGCTTCGGGCACCCGGTTGCCGTCGCAGCCGCGCAGCGGCCAGAAGAAGGTCAGCGTTCCCGTCCAGATCACGTGAGCGACCAGCGGGGCAGCCAGGTTGTCCTGCCATGCGTACAGGACGCCCCACACCGCCCCGCACAGCGCGCCGGCGAGCATCAGTGCCCAGTTCCGTTCGACCGCCTGCACAGCGGCGTATGCGACGATGCCGGCGATGATTCCGAACTCGCGCTGGACCACCAGCCGGAACACGAACTCCTCCGCGACAGCCATCGCGACGAGGGCGATCGCCACGTCGACACGGCGATCTCCCGTTGCGATCGAGTACAGATCCCTGACCCGTTCGATGAACGACGGCAGGAGCCGGCAGAGGATCTGATGACCGATCTGCGTGATGATCACCCAGGCAGCGCCGGCCCCGAGACCCACGAGCACCGCACGGATCGTGGTCGTGCCGACCGCATCGCCCAGTTCTCCCGCCCTCCACAGCGCCGCCGCTGACCCCGAGACGAGCACGCCGGCCGCCGTCCATGACCGGACCCAGATCCCGGGCCGCGGGAGCACGAAGATGTAGGCCCAGCCGACAAACGTGGCGGCGAGCACGATGATGGCGGAAACGGTCATGGGTTCCGATGGAAAGGGTCTGACGCGCCGGTCGAACCGATTCGGTCGACTCAGCCTGCGCTGTCGCCCTCGAGGGTCCGGATCGACACCGAGGAGGGGTCGATCCCGAGATGGCGGTAGAGGTTCTTCGCGAACGCGTCACCAGTCCGCTGCATCGTCGACCCCATGATCGTTTCGACGGCTCGACGGCTGAACGACGGCAGTGGCAGTTCGACACACAGCGACAGATCGATGCCGAGCTTCGTTGTCGATTCGTCGACTCGCGTGATCTGATACGTGCCGTTGACGCCGGCCCGCTCGTGGCTCCCCGGAGGCGGTTCGTGCTGAAAGTCGATGCGGCTGACCGGCACGAACGTCATCCGCTCCGTGAACGTGGGTGCGACTTCCAGCCCGAGGCCGGAGATTCCGGCGAGGGTCCACGCCCAACGCTCACCGTGCGGGACGATGCGATCCACCAGCGGTGTCAATCGAGCGAGCAGCGCGCTGTCGGTGAGCACTTGCCAGATCGCCTCCGCAGTAACCGGCACCGTGGCGACGGAGTGGTTGCGGGAACGAAACGCGGTCACGTGGCGTGTCGTACCCCGCCGGTCGACGGGTCAACCCTGTGCACTCGCCGGCGCGCTGGCCAGTCAGATCAGCGTGTTCGCGAAGATCTGCCAGGCGAGCACACTCTTCGCGGTCAGGCTCAACACGATGTACACCCGCTCACCGAAGACGTCGTCGGCCCAGCGGCCATTGGCTCGGTACTGCAGCCACTGATTGATCGCGAAGCAGTTGAACAGCACGAACAACGAGGCGATGATGCCGTAGACGAACGTCGGGGGTGGCGATCGCCGCCCACGGCCCGACTCCGGCGACGCACCCGAACCAGAACGGCGTCCACCAGGTCGGTCGATCGTTGCTGTTGACCATCTCCATGATCCAGCCGAACAGGATCATCGCGACGTTCACGACGGCGATCGCGATCAGTGCAGCGAGGTCGGTGATCCCCGTCACCAGAGCGATCAGCACGATCATCAGCGTCGCCGAGAGCGAGTACTCCACCCACCGGAACCGGTTTCGACCGTGGCGCAACTGGCGCCGTATCGCCCGAACCCGGGCCCCGCGATGATGAAATGGAACAGGGCGGACAGCAGCAGGAACGACGCCGTCGCCCAGCCGAGGGGGACGCCGAACAGCCGATTGACCGTGCCTTGATCGAGGGGTGTTCCGGGCGGCCCGTTGAGAGCGAAGGATGACACGTCGAGGCGGAAGTCGTTGCTGAGCACGACCATCGCGACGCCCGAACAAAGATGGAGCAGGCCCATCACCAGGTTGAAGATGCGCAGCGACCGCAGTCGTTCATCGGAGACCGCGACGGTCGAAGAGGCGGGAGTTGTCACTGGGTCCGTGGCGAGCGCTTTCGGGAGGGAATCGGCGGTCGGGGTTGTCGACGGTGACGGAAGCATGCCCGGCCGGGCCCGGAACGAACCGTCCGTACCCGCATTTCAGCCGCTGGAGACGACCATTCGGCGCCGCGGGATCCATTGCAGATCGAGTTGGACAGCACTCCCCAGCCGATCGGCGAGGTCGCCCACGAGCCGATCTGCGGACGGCGGGTCACCGGGCCCGGTCAGCACGACGGCGACATCGCCGTCGGTGACGACGACCGACGTCACGGTGAACGCTGTGTCGTCACCGAGCCACTGATCGACCACCGCGCGCGCCTGGTCGACGTCGAACGCATCGGCTGCGATCTGACGCCCGTTCAGCACGAGACCACCGACGACCACCACCGCCAGGGCGGCGATCGCCCCCAGCGACGTGCGGACGCGGCGCTGGTTCTCGGCGAACCGCCGCAACGGTACGACACCCGTCAGCAGGAACACCGCCCCACCCGCAAGGATGATCGCGACGAGGTTGGTGAGGAACAGCAGCAGCGTGCCGGAGGCCTGGCGCCAATCCCCGCCGTATGCGGTGACCCCGACGACCGACAGCGGCGGTACGAGCGCGATCGCGACCGCCACGCCAGGCAGGGCGGACGACACCTCTCTGCGGGACAGGGCGTACGCCCCCGCAGCGCCGGCGGCGACAGCGATGACCAGGTCGATGAGACGCGGGGACGACCGGCTGACGATCTGCGTATTGGTCTCCAGATCGATGGCGACGTCGGTGACCGATGCCAGCAGGACCCCGGCCCCGACCGCGATGACGGTGCCGATCAGCACCACGACCGTCGATCGGGCCAGCCGGTTCGGCCATCCGGTGACCAGGGAGAGCCCCATGCCCATCATCGGGTTGATCAACGGCGCGACGAGCATCGCACCGATCACGACCGCGGTGGAGTCGGCAAGCACGCCCGCCGCCGAGATCACCGATGCGAAGATCATCACGAGCATGAACCGGGCGAGGCGCGCCGAAGCATCCCGGCCTTCGAAGAACACCACGTCGTTGATCGAGTCTCGGCCTTCGTCCGGCCGACTCTTCGCATCGATCCATCGGATCAGGATCGGACGACGCCGAGCTCCCAGCGGTGCCACTTCGGCGTATCCGCTACGGACTGCGACCCCGACCACCCCGCTCGCAACAGCGAGCAGCGCGAGCGTGACGGCGAACACCTCGAAGACGGCCTCCAGTGCGAAGCATGCGACGAGCCCTCCAACGAGCAGCCCGACGCCACTCACGACCGACGACTCGTCGCGATTGCTCGGGCGACCGCCGCGGACGATTCGCCCCAGTCCGAACACGATCGCCGGGGCGCCGATCGCCCACCCGATCGGCGTCAACCATCGGTCAGGGTCGACCGCCAACATCCCGCCCACGATCAGCACTCCCACGGCGGCGCTCAGCGATCTCACCCCGACGGACCCGAACCGGGCCTCGAGACCCATCGCAACGAGCACCCCGACCACCAGCAGACCACCGATGCCGCGCCCGAGCACGTGGCTCACCGAGTTCGGCGACAGCACGGCGAGGAGTACTGCGCACACGGCGACCACGATCATCGTGATCGACCCGGTCAAGCCGAATCTGGACAGGCGCGACAACGCCGTGCCCGCGAGATCGGGGGCGTCGGTCGGATCGGGAGCCTCACCGTCGTTCGGCTGATCTGATCCGGCCGGCTCGGGCTCGCCACCCTCGTCATGCTGCCGATTCGCTTCGTCGCTGCGGATCGACTCCTGCATCGGATCGTCCGGAGCATCGAGATCCGCCACGTCTCGAATGATGCCACGCGTCGACCCGTCGTCGGGGAACCCTCGACACTCCGGAGGACGGGTCGGAGATGGGTCAGAGGTCGGGGAGGATCAGCGAGATCAGGCGGGCGACGAAATCGCCGTCGATGCGGTCGCGCGTCAGGAGGCGGCGGTAGATGAACGGCCCGATCGTCGCATCGATCAACACATCGAGATCGGCGTCGATCTCACCGCGGGCGAGCGCGTGTTCATAGATCCGTCGAAGTGGCCGACGACGGAACTGCACGTAGTCGTCGAGCGACGATTGGATCGCGGGGTCGTGGCATCCCGCCTCGATGAGATGAGGTAGCACGTCGTTCATCGGGTTCTGCTCGAACCGAGCCACCAGTTCGCCGAGATACAGGTCGAGGTCGCCCCGCAGCGTCCCGGTGTCGACATCGTCGATCGGGCTCATCGCCGAGCGGAGCGCGTCGATGACGAGCGCTTCCTTGTTCGCCCACCGTCGGTAGATCGTCGCCTTCGAGACGTCGGCGCGTTTCGCGAGCTCATCCATCGACATCCCGTTGATGCCGACCTCGCCGACGAGCTCGACTGCGGCGTGCAGGATGGCGTGATCGACCTCCGCCGAACGCGGCCGTCCTCGTTTCGCTGGGCGCTCCACCATGTTCATCATGGCGTGGGTTCGGTGGCGAACGACGCGCCGGCCGGCGCCGCCGCCCCGACGACCGACGGCGATCCACCTGGCGCACCGATCACGCCCGGACGGGCGCTCTGCGGCAAGTCGTTCGCGGTCGACGGAAGGTACCGCCACGCCATCACGGCTGCGACGGCGACGATCCCGACAGACACCCGCAAGCCGATTGACATCGCGTCGACGAACGCGTGATTCGCCACCGAGAAGAACTCGTCGGCCCGGGTACCGAGCCCGCTCGCAACGGCTTGGGCTCCGCCGAGCGACGACTGTGCTGCAGCGTCGGCCGATCGGTCGAGCCCGAACGTCTCGGCGGCGGAGCTGATGCTGCCGCGGTATGCGCTCGACACGGCCGATCCGATGATCGCCACGCCGAGTGCTCCCCCGACCTGGCGGGTCGTGTCGTTGATCGCCGACCCGACGCCTGCTTTCTCGCGCGGCAGCGATCCCATGACCGATTCGGTGGCGGGCGCCATGGTCATCCCCATGCCGACCGACATGACGACGAGGAACGAGATGACCACGATGTACGGCGTCTCCGGTTGGATGAACGACAGCAGTCCGAGGCCGACGATGATCAGCGTGAGACCTGCGAGGACGACACGTTTCGTGCCGGCCTGCTCCACGAGCCGAGCCGATAGTGGGGCGACGACCATCATCGTGATCGCCTGCGGCAGCAGCCGGACGCCGGCTTGCAGCGGCGAGTACCCGTGGACCAGCTGCCAGTACTGCGTCATCAGGAACAGCGAACCGAACAGCGCAAAGAAGACCAGGGTGATCGTCCCGCTCGCGGCCGAGAATCGGGCATTGCGGAACACGCTCATGTCGAGCATCGGGTGATCGGTGTGGAGTTCCCACGCGACGAACGCGGCGAGCGCGAGGCTCCCGATCACGAAGCCGGCGACGACGGAACCGTGCAGCCATCCGTCCGACGGGCCCTCGATGATCCCGAACAGCAGGGCGGCGAGACCGACGATCGAGAGCATCGCGCCGATCGGGTCGAGGGCGCCGTGGTGCGGGTCGCGAGACGTCGGGATGATGAACGCCCCGGCGGTGAGCGCGAGGATTCCGAGCGGGATGTTCACCCAGAACACGGAATGCCATGAGAAGTGCTCGAGGAGGAAGCCGCCAGCCATCGGGCCGATCGC
>JBDSBE010000112.1:0-47515 GCA_039921745.1 Ilumatobacteraceae bacterium
CTGAGAGCGTGCTCTTGATGAACACCTCCGCGTCGTCGCTGGACGCCGTGGCCGTCGCTGCACCCAACGGGAGGGTCAGAGCGACACAGGCGGCAGACAGAAGGGCTCGTTTGGCGGAGGTTGACCCCATAGTGCTTCTCCTTCGTCGTGCGTCGTGCTCCCGGCCACGCAAGTGCGAACGGGACTGCCACGACACGGTTCACTCACACTGTCTCGGGCATCGTTCGAGAATTACGCCGAAACGGGTTCGTTCACATCACCGACCTCGAACGTTTCGACGGTGAAGAAACGACGGCTTGAAAACCCGCTCAGCCCGAGTCGAAAGGCTCCGGCGACGGTTCGCAACGGTCCGTGAGCCCGCGGTAACGGTTGAGCCCGACCCGATGCGGGTGAGGGCCAGGATTGCCAGCGACTTCAGCCCTGACGCGGTGCCACGCAGTCGCGTCACTCGTTCCGAGTTGGTGCTGGAGTGGATCAGCCTGCGTCGGGCCTCTGAATCCGATCAGGCCGAGAGGAGCGCCGCTGGGATCACACCGATTCCGTCTGGTCTGCGGTACGCCTCGGTCCCAGTCGCTACCAAATGGACAGCTTCAACCAGACCATTTGGACAGCGCAGAGCGGCGATTCGGACGGCTGGGGCCCGCACGAGGGCATCCGGGTCGCTGTCCATGCCCCACACATCGCCGGGGGACCCGGGTTGGAGCAGTCAGGACCTGTGACTGATCCGATGGCCGAGCGTGACTTCACAGACGCTCATGTGCTCGGGCCGACCTGCTCGGTGATGACGGTCACAACGCGCGGCCGAGAGCCTGGTGGCCGGTCGGAAATCGGGATGTGGGCGAAACTTCGGCAGCGACGTCGATCAGCGACCGGACCAGCGCATCCGGGTAGCGCGCGAGGTGGAGCCCGCGGGAGCAGATCGCGAAAGTTCGCACGGTCGAAACCGACCGATCGGGTGTCAGCCGGGGTGGAAGACGGGGAGCTCGAGCTCGCTGAAGACGGTGAGCGCACCCTCGCGTTCCCAGAGCACCTCGCCTTCCATCTGGCTCTTGACCCGTCGCCATGACCCTTTCACTCGGCAGTAGTACTCGACCGAGGTGGTGCGACGCTTGACTCGGAACCGCCGTTCCATCGGCGGTTCACAGCGCGCGCCCGGCCAGAACTTGAAGTTCTGCTCCATGTTCACGACGAGCGAATCCTGCGGTTTCGGCGTGCGCTCCCAGTTGCCCCGATCCGGTGAATCGCGATGGTCGGGAGGTCGCATGTTCGCTCCGGCGGCGGCGCCGTGGAGTGGTCTGGTCGTCTGGTCATGCGGAATGCGCGTTGTGAGATACCGGGGCGGTGTATTCGGATCGAGGGCCTGCAGGTCCCGGCCCTCGATCCGAAGCCAGTCGGTCGTCAGTTGCCGGTGAAGTCGACGTCGCCGTCGACCTCGACCTGCTCCTTGCGGACCTGCTCGTTGACCTGGCGATCCTCGGTGACCGTTTCGGTCTCGATCGAGACGTTCTCCTTGGCGACGACCTGCTTGTCGACGACGATCTCTTCTTCGCTGAGAACGATCTCTTCGCCCTCGTCGGACTCGTCGATCGTGCCTGCTGCGTCTCCGCTCGCCTGCGTTCGTACCACGCGAGCGACCTGCTTCCTGACCGGGACGGTAATGTTCACATCCTCGGTCACGACGTACTTGCGCAGCCGAACCCGGCCACTTTCCTTCTCGACCTTGTCGACCGACACCTCCTCCTCGGATCGTGTCACCGTCGTCGTGTCGCCACTGCTGTGATCGGCGGACGAGTCCTGGAATTCGAATCCGTCGTCGGCGCGCTCACGACCGCCGTACGCAGCTTCATGGTCCTCGGCGTCGTAGTCGATCGCGTAGTGGTCGTACAGTCGCCGCTCGTCGGCCTGTTCGAGATGCCCGTCGTCGTCGATCGACGGTGCGTCCTTGATCTGATCGGTCGTGGCGTCGACCTGGAGCCCGTCTTCGTGGGCGCGACTACCGGCGATCGGCACGAACTGCTTCGCGGTGCCGAACCATCCGGTGGACACGGTCAACCACTCGGGCTGTCCGCTCTGATCATCGAGATAGATCTGGTCGATCTTGCCGACTTTGTCGCCGGTCGAGTCGTAGACGGTCGCGCCGATCCATTCCTCGTGGGTGGGTTGGGTGTCAGTCATGGTGTCTCCTGGTTGTTGATAGCGGGTGATCGTCGATGGGGTCGACAGGCGTTCGTGGTCACTTGCGACGAGCGGGTGACGCTCCACCGGAGTTGCCGGTGACCTGCTTGGCCTGGTCGGCTCGCTGCTGGGCTCGCTCGGCGATCCGGTCCTTGGCGCCTTGCGCTGCCTCCTGGACCTTGGGCTTCTCCTCGTCGTACTTCGCGAGGGCGTTCTCCCACCGCGACCGCATCGGGACGATCCCACTCCCGCCGACGGCGATGACCGTGCAACCGACGACGATCGCGAGCGCGGCGTAGAACAGACCGGTCACGATCGCGGGGGCGACTTCGAGTTGGTCGAGCGCTGCGAAGATGCCGACCACGGTGATCGCGATGCCGGCTGCGTTGGCAAGCGCCCTGCCGTAGCCCAGACCGCCGAGCGCGGCGTCGATCATCTCGCGGACGGCAGCGGCGATGGCGGCGACGATGATGATGATCAGCAACGCAGCAATGACCTTCGGCAGGTAGGCGATGACGTCGTTGAGCATGTCGCTCACCGGGTTCGGGCCGAACACGCCGAACGCGACCTGCAGGACGAGGAGCATCAGCGCGTAGAAGACGAGCTTGGCGAGGATGTCGCTGGCGTCGAGCTGGGAGCCAGCGAGCGCCTGCTTGATCCCGCCGCGTTCGACGGCCCGATCGAACCCGACCCGTTCGAGGATGGCATCGACCGCTTTCGCGATCACCTTGACGATCAGGTAGCCGATCACGAGGATGAGCAGGAAGAAGACGAGCTTCGGGATGAACGTTGCAATGTCGGTCCATGCGTTCTGGAGCCCTTGGCCCCAGTCGACGGCGATCAATGAATTCATGGCGTAACGATTCCTTTGTGTTGTTGGTTGCTGATCCGTCTGCTGATGTCGCAGCCGGAGAAGTAGTCGGTGAGTCGGCGCTCGTCGGCCTCGGTCACGCTGACGCGGATGTCGACGCGGGGCGCGCCATGGATGTCGGCGAGTTCGTGAGCGACGACGACGTCGTCGCCGAGGATCGACGCACCGGCGATCGGGGCGATCTCCCGCTGCACGCCGAAGAACCCGGTCGAGAGTGCCAGCCATGCCGGCAAGCGGGTCAACGGATCGTCGTACACGTCGATGACGACACCGAGCAGTTGCCCCGACCGGTCCCGAACGGCGCGATCGATCCACGCCGGCTGATCGATCGGTTCCTGATCCCTGTGGCCTCTCACAACCGTAGAAACGCTCGACACGGGATCACATCACGCGGAGATTCGTGGTGCTCGCAGAATCTTCCTCCTACGCTGTGCGCCCTGATGGTGGACCTGTTCGACCTCAACGAGACAATCCGCCGGGTCGTCGCCGCCCGCGTCTCCGATTCATCGACCATCGAGGACCTCACGCAGGAGACGTTCGTCAGGGTCGCCGCTGTGGAGCGTCGCCTCACCGGCGACGCGCTGCTCGCATACGCGATCGTCACGGCCAGGAACCTCACCGTCAGTCACGCCCGCACCCGCGCGATGCACGACCGCAACGCCCACCGTCTCGTCGACTACACCGACCTCGACGGTCCCGAGACGCTGACACTGCAACGCGACGAGACCGATGCCCTGGCGGCTGCACTCGCCACACTGGATCCTGACGCCCGCGACCTGCTCCTGCGACACGAAGTCGACGGGGTCACGACCGCAGAACTCGCCGACGAGCACGGGACGACGGCAGGCGGCATCGCAATGCGCCTCGCACGAGCGAGAGCGCATCTCCGCCTCGAGTTCGTCCTGGCGTTTCGGCGCACCGACCTTCCGACCGATCGCTGCCGCCCGATCCTGCTTGCGTTCTCCGCTGGTGACCGGCGTCGCCAGCACGCGCTCGACGCCGCGCCGCATCTTGCGACCTGCAGCGTGTGCGCTGAACTCGTCGAACCCGTCACCCGACGCCAGCGCGCCATCGCGGCATGGTTGATCGGTCCGTTTGCGGCGCTTGTCGGATCGGTGCGGAGCCGGCGGACGACCCAGATCGCGGTCGGGACGGTCGTCATCGTGGGCGCAGTGTTCGCCACCACCGTCGTCGCAACGAACCTGCGTGACGGCTCCGACGATTCGACGGTCGTCACGGCGGATCTGGGTCGTTCGGTCGGCGAGGGCGGCGACGCCGACCCGAATGCGTCGCCGAGCGCCGAGCTCGTACGGACCTCGGGTCAGAGCGAGACGAGTGCGGGCACCGCCATTTCGGTGACTGTCCCTTCGGTCGTGACTGTCGCACCGGCCTGCCCGGATGATCCGCTCGCCGAACCATCTCGACAAGCCGCCGACTGCACGATCTCCGACGTGGCGTTGACGGTCACCGATCTCACCGGGGACGAGACCTTCTCGGCAAAGAGTGCCAGCGGGACGATCGTGTGGGTCTGCCTCATCGGGCGAGGCGAGTCGCCCGTCACCGTCCGTCGCGATGACGTCGTCACACTGGCTCGGGCCACGATCGTCGGGGACATGTCACTGGCAGGCTTCGGTACAGCACCACGGTCCACCGACCTCGTCATCACCGCCGACTACGCCGACGTGCACACCCCCTGACCGCTCCCCGACCGCGACGTTCGGCCTGTGGAAGCGGGCCGCCGGAGTGCCGTCGGCTTTGATCAGATGCGGCGGGGGAGAAACGTCGTCGCGACCGCGGCACCGATCAGCATCGCGGCCACCACCACGTAGAGCAGCCAGAACGCGTCGAGCGCAAGGGCACCGACCGCGATCAGCGGAGTCAGGAGGAATGACAGTTCGCGCCAGGTTGAAAAGACGGTCGTCATCGCCGTCCGTTCACGAGGTTTGACGGTGCGCATGAACGGGATGTTGCCGAGAACATCGAGCGCCGCGCCGCCGAGTGCTCCACCCAGCCAGAACACGACCCCCACCGGCTGCGCAGTCCGCAGCACGGCGAGCCCGATCATGCAGGCTGCGATCAGGCAGCACGATGAGATGATCACCGTGCGGGTACCCCATCGGTCAGCAGACCTCCGCACCACCGGGCTGATGAACAGCATGCCGCTCGCGGCCGACAGCATGCCGCCGGCCATCCACGTGGGAAGGCCGGCTTCGACGACGTACAGCGGGCCGTACACGAACAACGCGGCCCAGAACACGGCTCGACTGACGGTGATCGAGTACGCGATCCGCATGTTCTTCTGCTTGAAAAACCGCACGATGTTCTGGATCGGCTTGGTCGGCGCAGTGGTCGGGCCGAGGAGGACCGCGTTGTGGTGCCACCGGAGACGCCAGAAGTAGGCGAGCATCAACAGCGTCGACACGGCAGCCACGATGAACGGACCCTGCTCGGCGCCGTGGCTGAACATCCACACGCCGACGGTCGGCCCGACCAGCCAGGCTCCACCGGTATAGACGATCCGCTGGGACTCGGTGGTCTTCAGCTCCTTCTTGCCGATGTAGTTCATGATGTACAGCGACAGGCACACCGAGAACATCGATGCTTCCGCCGACCGGAGGCCGATCGCCACGGCGAACAGCGGGCCTTCGACGAACGTGAACATCGCGACGGCGACGAGGAGGAAGCCGGCTGCGAGGTTGATGACCCATCGGCGTTGCAATCGTCGTTCGAGCGTCCCGACGTTGAGCGTGAAGAGCAGGGTGATGACGGCGCCACCGATGAACACCTTGGACACGGCCTGCTTCGACCCGAGTGCTTCGAGCGCGGCCAACGGGACGACACCCGTGATGACCGAACGGGCGAATCCTTCGATGGCGCCGAGGCGCGCCAGTTCGGTTCCGACGTCGGCATCGAGTTCGAACAGTCCCTCGGGTCGGCGCCACCGCATCGGCAGCGCAGGCTAGTGAGCGGTCTCTTCCGTGAACGTGTCGCGCCGTTGATCGCGGTCGAGTGCTGATCGAGGATCCTGAACAGCACCGATGGTGCTCCCACAGCCTGCAAACGGCCTCAGACGACCCTGGGAGAAGCCTCAGAGACGGAGCGTGAATTCTCAGAACTTGTCGGCTGTCTCGCGCCGTTGTCGATGACGATGAGGTCGGGGGAACGGTCAGGCGACACGGAGTCGAAGGCGCTCGGCCCGCCCGTCGAGGCGCACGCCGTTTCAGCCGGGTTCGTGCACTGTCATCGCTGCGTACGGCAGGATGACGGGATGCTTGTCAACGCGGTCAGGTATCTCGATGGTCGAGCGACCGATCAGGGTGATCTCGGAGGCCTGTTGTCGCAATGCCTGCACCACGGTGGTTTCGTCTGGGCCGGAGTCCATGACCCCGATCCGGCGGAGATCGAGAATCTCGTGTCGGTGTTCGGACTCCACCCCCTCGCCGTGGAAGATGTGGTCAACGCCGGACAGCGACCCAAGGTCGAGCGGTACGACGACTGGCTTTTGATCGTGCTGCACACCGGCCGATACCTCGACGAGCCGGAAACAGTCGATTTCGGTGAGATCCAGATACTCTGCAACGACCACTCGGTCATCGTGATCCGCCGGGGCGACGCAGTGCCGCTCGCCGGTGTTCGTCGGAAACTCGAGTCTCGACCGCAGGCACTCGCCGATGGGCCGGTGGCTGCCGTTCACGCAGTGCTCGACCGGGTGGTCGATTCATACGAATCGGTCTTGGCCGGTTTGGACGACGACGTCAGCGAGGTCGAGCTCGATGTCTTCGCCGACGACCAGCGCGCCCGGCGCGCCGACCTGCTCGAACGGATCTACTTCCTGCAGCGCGAGGTGTTGGAGACCCATCGTGCGATGCAACCGCTGACGTCCGCGTTGGACTCGATCCGCAATGATGCGATCGTTCTGGACAATCCCGGGTGGGACGAATACTTCCGCGATGTCGCCGACCACCTCCAGCGACAGGTCGACCAGCTCCGCACACTGCGAGAGTTGATCTCCAGTGCTCTCTCGGCCAACGCCACCCAGGTGGGCCTGCAACAGAACGACGACATGCGCAAGATCTCGGCATGGGTTGCGATCGCTGCCGTGCCGACGATGATCGCAGGCATCTATGGCATGAACTTCGAGCACATGCCGGAACTCGATTCCACATGGGCCTATCCCGCTGTCCTCGCCCTCATGGTGGTGGCTTGCCTGACGCTCCATCGGGCCTTCCGCAAGAGCGGGTGGCTCTGAGGGGGTGGAGAGGTCGACGGAAGAACGTGCGACCAAATGGAATCGCACATGGCGTCCGACGTGTTCCCGGACCTCTCGGTGGCGTCGACGTAATGACATCGACACCCGTGATCGACATCGACGCCCATGGGGTCACGACCGAGACCGGCTCGATCGGGTCCGCAACCGTGCTGTGGGGTGCGGGTGTCGCCGCTTCAGCGCTCGGCCGCGATGTCACGGCGCACACGGACGGCGCCGGCCGCGTGCCTGTGATGGCTGACCTGACCGTCGACGCCCATCCGAATGTGTTCGTCATCGGCGACCTCGTCGCGGCCGACCTTCACGTATCAGGACAAGGGCTCGCTCGCCACGATCGGACGCTCGAAAGCAGTGGCGGCACTCGGTCCGAGGCTGCAGTTCGGGGGTTACGTGGCGTGGTTGATCTGGTGGGTCGTCCACATCTCGTCGCTCGTCGACTTCCGTTCCAAACTGCGCGCGGTGTCCGGCTGGGGCTGGCAGTACTAGACCGGTCGTCGCACCGCCCGTCTCATCACCGGGATCCCCGCCGAACGAGATCCTGACTCCTTCCCGGGCGGGCCTCGACCCACTCGGAACCGCGACGCCTGAGCTGGTACGAACCGGCCGTCACCCGCCGCGCTGGATCGCGACGGCTGTGTCGATCGTCTCCTGCGGCATACCGCAATCAAGCGCTGCCGCGTTGATCGGGACGACTGCGGCGGGTTCGGCAGTCGCCGCGCCGAGCGCGAGGAGTTCGTCGTCCGGCACGCGACTGGCAAGGGTTTCGATCGCGCAGTTCGCCACGTTCGGTGCCACGCCGACCCGGTCGCCGGTCAGGAGATCGAAGAGCACGCCACCGACCAACGTCGTGGGTCGATCAGTCCCGAAGCCGGCGGGGTCGATCGCCGGTCCGGCCGGCTCCGTCGACGGCGGAGGCTCCTGGCCCTCGACCGTCGACACGGGTGTCGTGCTCGGTGGCGCGGTCGTCGGGGGCGGCGTCGTGGTGGTCGTCGTGGTGGTCGTCGTGGTCGGCAGTGCGACCGCGGCATACGTGAGCTGGCTCGTTTCTCCGCTCGATGTGTCGGCCGCGGCGTAGACACCGACACCGGTCGCGATCATGATCGCCGCGGTCACTCCGACCCCGGCGAGCGTGCGCCCGGTGGCCGGCGCCGCGAGCCGGACCGCCGACTCCGTGTCTGCGGGGTCGTTCTGGGTGCCCAACCATCCGCGTTCGTCGACCCAGACGGACAGCGGTGGCATCACGACCAATGCGGCCAGCAGGGCGATCGCGACGTTCAGGGTCACGATGACTCCGAAGTCCCGCAGCAGCGGGAGCGCGGAACCGATCAGCACGGCGAAGCCGCCGATCGTCGTCATGGCAGACGTGAAGAAGGCGCGGCCGGTTCGGCTGGCAGCCGTGTGATTCGCTTCGTGCGGTGACAGGCCGCGTTGACGTTCTTCGAGGTACCGGCCGAGGAGTAGCACCGAGAACTCCGCGCACGTTGCGATGACCAGTGGCCCCGACACCGTGGTGAGCGGGCTGAGTTCGATGCCGAGCAGCCCGACGATCAACGACGACACGCCGACCGCGAGCAGCACGGGGACGAGCGCGAGAATCGCCCGCCCGGCGCTGCGGAAGCGGAGCACGAGGAACACCCCGGCGAGGCAGGCGCGAGGTACGTCAGCGCAGCTCGGTTCGCCGACAGGTTGTCGAGCAGGCCGATTCCGACCGTGGCGAGCCCGGCGGGAGTGGCTCGGACGGCTGCCTGGCCGGTGGGGAGCTCGACGAGCAGGATGCTGTCGGGCGCGAGATCGAGGGCGTCGATCCTGGCGGCGAGATCGTCCTCGAGCTCGCCGACGAGCCCGGCGCGATCCTCGAGGCTCGCTGGCGCGAGCCGGTTGATCTGCGTCGACGTCGCGTCGTCGTTGATGAGGACGCGCTCGATGTTCTGCAGGGTGTCGGCCTCGTCGAGCGTCTCAACCGCGGCGGCGACATCGTCCGTCGTCGGCTCGATCACCGTGGCGCCGGGAATCCGGATGATCTTGCTCATCGTCGCCACCAGGCTCGACGACGAGACGACGCCCGGGCGCTGTTCGGCGGCGATGGTGAAGTTGTCGACCAGGTCGACGACGTCCTGGTCGAGCACGTTGTTCGCAGAGACGAGGATCCCGAGGGTCGAGCTGAAACCGGTCTCGCTCTCCAAGCGCTCGATGTCTTTGACCACCTGGCTGCCCTGGTCGATCCACCTCGGCGGATCGGCATCGAGTGGGCGGAGTACGTTCGCCGTGGCTGTCACAAAGCCACGACGGCGTGCGTCAGGGTGGTGTGGAAATGGAACTGAACGAGTTCGAGATCGAGCGGCCTCGCTTGTCCGCGATCGCGACCCGGATCCTCGGGGGCTCAGCCGACGTGGACGACATCGTGCAGGAGGCCCACCTCAAGTTGTCGGATGCCGACGGTGTCGACGACGTCCCGGCCTGGCTGACGACCGTGGTGACGCGTCTCTGCCTGGATCGGCTGCGGCGCCGTCGCTCCCGGCTCGCGGCCGAAACAGCGGGTGTGTCGCCACCCGAGAGGGATGACGCGCAGGCCGATGTGCTGCTCGCCGAGCAGGTCGGCGACGCACTGCAGCTCGTCCTCGATGCGCTGGCTCCGGCGGAGCGGGCGACGCTCGTGCTCCACGATGTGTTTGGCTATCCGTTCGACGAGGTCGCCCAGATCCTCGGCCGGTCCGCCACGGCGGTGCGCCAACTGGCCAGTCGAGCCCGCCGCACCGTTCGCGGCGAACCAGAACCCAGAGCCCGAGCCGAGAACCGAGCCGTGGTCGAGGCTTTCCTCGACGCGGCACGCGGCGGCGACGTCGCCACGCTGCTGACCCTGCTCGCGCCGGACGCCGTGATGCGCGCCGATCTCATCGGACAGCAGATGGGCACCGAGCCCGTCTACGACGGCGCTACTGCGGTCGCGGAACGATTCAACGGTGCTCGGGTGCGGTGCCGGTCACGATCGACGGCGACCTCGCAGCAGCATGGATCGCCGCCGGCGAGGTCAAGGTCGCGTTCGTGTTCCATGTCGATGCCGGGACCGTTCGTGAGGTCGAGCTGATCGCCGACCCCGAGGTCCTCGTGACGCTCGACGTCGTCAGGGTGCGCCACGGTGCGGGGAACGGCGCATGATGTCGGCGGGGCACCATGGTCGGCGTGGAGCGACGACGCCCTCACCGTCGTCACCACCCATCCATCACGGATCCATCACGGATCCATCACGCATCCACCAACTATCCAACAGCCATCCGGCACCCATCCGGTACGAGAGGACACGACCATGAAGACCATGACCTGCCGCCACCTCGGCGGCCCCTGCGATCAGGAGCATCACGGTGAGAGCGCCGATGATGTCATCAAGGCGCAGGACCGGCATCTTCGACAGATGGTCGCCGATGGCGACACGGCGCACGAGCAGGCCCTCCAGGAGATGAAGGGGCGATGGAAGCGGCCGATCTCGGCGATGAAGTGGTATCGCCGAGCCAAGCAGGACTTCACTGCGCTACCCGATCGCGGCTGACCGAACGAGTCGAAGGCTCGATCGGCCTTGACGATGAGCGAGGCGAAATGGCCGAACCTGGCAGGCCGCTGAGCCGTGACCGTGGGTTTGCGAACAGCCGGGCTCGATTCCTGAGCGCCCGATGAGTGATGCCCGATTCGACTCGTCAGCGCCGCGACGACCCGGTCGGCGTGTCAGGCAACGTATTCGGGGCGAGGTGCCGGTTCTGGCACGACCCAGTCGGACGGCATCCGCTCGAAGTCGAAGAACGGCGCCTCGTCGCCCGCTTCGATCGCATCTTCAACCTGGTCGTAGAAGCCGCGACCCGTCTCGGCGGCGAACGTGATCGCGACGTCCTCGTCGCCGGCTGCCGGGCGCTGACAGTACTCGGGGAACGACGTCTCGCCCGCGTCGCCCTCCTCGTAGCCACGCGCGAACATCTGCTTGAGCACGCCGAACCCGTCATTGCGCACCAGCACCTCACCACGGGGAGTGCCGCCCATCTGCTTGAGACGCGTGACGAACGCATCGAGGTCATGCGTGTCGAACGCCACGTGCTGTACCGCGTGGTCGCCGTGGCGCTCGACGAACTTGGTGACCTGCGAGGTCTTGCCCCGGTCGATCCCCTCGATGAGGGCCACCCCGAACTCCCCGAAGTCGATACACCAGATCTTCATGGACGAGTCCGGGTCGCCGGGACGGACATCGTCGATGCGATTGATGAGGCAGCCGCCCTCGACCTCGAGGTGGAACCATGCCCACCGCTCGATCGAGCCGCGTTCGCAGGCGTAGGTGATGTGATCGACCTTCTTCAGCATCGGCGAATTCGAGCACTTGATGACCGTCGAGGCAAGACTGCTACTCACATCGCCGAGTCGGACGCGTTACGATGAACGATCTGTGCACCGAATCGTCGAGCAAGGGGCAGAACAGTGAGCGATACGTCGAACGGCATCGATCGTCTCGACCAGCGTGATCGTGTCATGATCCGGGCCCTGCGGGCCCATCCGAAAGGCTCCGTCGCCGAGTTGGCCAGGAGCGTCGGCGTGTCACGCAACACCGTCTACTCGCGCCTCGATCGCCTCGAACGGTCCGGGGTGATCGTCGGTTACGGCCCGGACATCAACCCGCGTGCAGCGGGGCTCGGGGTGCTCGGGTTCGTGACACTCGAGATCGAACAGGGATCGCATGCCGCGACGATGGCGCATCTTCGCACCGTTGCCGAGATCCTCGAGGTGCACACGGTCACCGGTGATGGTGATCTGCTGTGCGTGGTGGTCGCGTCCAGCAACGATCACATGCACGATGTGCTGCAGGGCGTGACCGCTCACCCGGCGGTCACGAGGAGCCGCACGCAGTTGGCGCTCCACAGCGAGACGGTTCGCAGCGTCGCTGATGTTCTCGCCGAGGTCTGACCGGCCGCTGTCGTCACGTCCGGCTGCGGACTTGAATCATTTTGTGTGAGGAGAGTGTCAGGTCTCCGCGCAAATGCGCGGAGCGGTCGTGCACGTTCGGTGAGTTTTCGACCAGAACGGTCCACGCACGCTCGTCATGAGCCTCGCACTTCGACGCCACGCGAGGCGCGGCTCACTCACGTTCCCCCTGCTCAGCGGTTCGATGCTCCCGCATCTGGGTGGTTGAGCGACGCTTGATCATGCCTTGACCCACGTACGGTGATTGTGAAGTCACAATGGGTGACGTCAACGACGGACAAGCAGTACGGCGGGAGATCACAACATGGCGGAACCACTCGGGGTGCACCAGCACCCGAGTGCGCACGGACGAGGGCGCGTGTGGCGTCATCGACCGAAGGCTGTGATCGGCGGCATTGCCGCGATTGCAGCCGTGAGCCTGATTGCCCCAGGGTCGGCAGCACCGCGGACCGCCGACGCCACCACGCGCGGAGATCCGGCCGACTCGACCGTCACCCTGTCGATGGCGGTTCAGCCCGGTGCGGCGGTACCGATGGCGTTGATCCGCGAGGCAGCCGCGTCGCAGTTGGAAGGTCAGGGCTACACCGGCCAGGGCATTGACGTGGCACTCATCGACTCGGGCGTGGCCCGGGTTCGTGGCCTCGATCAAGCCGGCAAGGTGCTGTATGGGCCCGACCTGTCGAACGAGGGCGCGATCCCGAATCTCGCCAACCTCGACACCTACGGGCACGGAACCCACCTCGCAGGCATCATCGCCGGTAACGACGGAGACCAGGTACTCGGCATCGCTCCGAGCAGCCGAATCGTGAGCCTCAAGGTCGCCGGGGCAACTGGCCAGACCGATGTTGCCCAGGTGATCGCCGCGATCGATTGGGTGGTCGAGAACCGCGACCGCGATGGTCTCAACATCCGAGTCCTGAACCTGTCGATGGGCGTTCCTGGGGTGCCATCAAACGTCGGCGATCCGCTGTCGGCGGCCGTCGAACGGGCGTGGAACGCCGGCATCGTCGTGGTCGCAGCGGCGGGCAACCGTGGCAACGCGGCCGGCGGCGTGGACAGCCCCGCAGTCGACCCGTACGTCATCGCGGTCGGCGCCATCGAGCGCTACGACTCGTGGGGCAACGCGGACTCCATCGCCCCCTGGTCGTCGGGCGGTAATGCGGTCCGTCAGGCCGACGTGTCGGCTCCCGGGCGTTCGGTGATGAGCTACCGGGTGCCCGGGTCGATGCTCGACTCGATGTTCCCGGCCGCCCGTGTCGGCGATCGGTACTTCAAGGGCTCCGGCACCTCGCAGGCCGCGGCGGTCGTCAGCGCCTACACGGCAGCACTGCTGTCCCGTGCGCCGTCGCTGACCCCCGACCAGGTGAAGTACCTGTTCCGGCGCGAAGCCCGTGATATGGACTGGGCCGGATTCTTGGACGGCGCCGGCAAGATCGACGCCGGTGACTCGGCCAAGCGGTCACACCTCGGTTGGAAGGCTCCGGCTCAGCGATTCGTCACGGCGACCGGTCAAGCCGGCCTCAGCGGCAATCTTGCAGCGTCGGGTGCGTCGTGGTCCGCAGGAACGTGGTCCGGTGCGTCATGGTCGGGTGGAACCTGGTCGGGGGCGTCGTGGTCCGGTGCGAGCTGGTCCGGTGCGAGCTGGTCGGGTGCGTCGTGGTCCGGTGGTGTCTGGTCGGGCGCCTCGTGGTCGGGTGCGTCATGGGCCGGTGCGAGCTGGTCGGGTGCGAGCTGGTCCGGTGCGTCGTGGTCGGGTGCGAGCTGGTCGGGCGCCTCATGGTCCGGCGCGTTGTGGGCAGGGGAGGTGTGGCAATGAGCACGATGACACAGACGTCTCGCCGCGGTTCCGGCTGGTCGTGAATCGAACACGATGAAGCATGAATCGGGAGTCGTTCCGCCCTCCGGGGTTCGGGCGGCTCCCGTTTCGCGTTCCTCGGTCAGCGGGCTGTCAGGAAACTCTCAAGGCCGCAAGGATTCGGGCCGACAAAGAGATCGAATCCGGACCACTTTCGTCAGAAAACCCATCGACCGTCCCTTCATCATGATGATCCCCGAACGACCGAGCACGGTGACGACACTCGTCGAGGCCTCACACGGCGGAGAGAGCCGCCTGGTGTCGAGGCTCAAGCAGGCCAGTTCACGCACCCGCGTCCTCGGCTTCGCAGCGGTGCTCGCCCTACTCGGCGCGGCGCTCCTCAGCGCGACCCCGGCGGTCGGCGTCGACCCACCTCGATCCTGGTCACTCCCGTTCATCGGCTTGGCGATCGCGTTCGGTATCGCCGAGGCGACGGCACTCCACGTGGAGATCCGCAAGGAGTCGCACTCGCTGTCGCTGAGCGGGATCCCGATGATGTTCGGCGTGCTCTTCGTGAGCCCGGTCAGTTTGGCGCTGGCCTATCTCGTCGGGGCTGCGCCGGCCATACTGCTGGTTCGCAAGTCCGACGTCGTGAAGACCACGTGGAACCTCTGCCTGTTCTTCGCCGAGGCCGCACTGGCTGCGCTGATCGTTCGATCCGTCCTCGGTCAAGACCTCCCGCACAACCTCCTCGAGTGGACGGTGCCACTGATCGCAGTGCTCGCCGCCGAGCTGCTCAGCCTCGTCGCCGTCCCGCTCGTGATCATGGTCGTCGACGTCAAGTTCCGGCCGAACCTGTTCGCGGACGTGGGTCAGTCCCAGATCCTGGGGGCCCTCGCCGGCACGTTCACCGTGACCGCACTCTCCGCCTCCGTCGGGAACCCGGCCATGATGCTGTTCGCGATCGTGCCCGTGATCGGTGTCGGCACGCTGATGCAGAGCAGCGGCCAACTCTCGCAGCGACACAAAGATCTCCAGCAGCTCCACGGGTTCACCCGAGCGCTCACCAACGAACGCGGCCCCCGAACCGTCGACACCGGGCTTGCCGAGCTCGTGCAGATCATGCGGTCGAACACCGCCGGACTGCTGATCGTGTCGAACGACGACGAACAGCCGACGACGCTGCGGGTGCTCGCCGACGACACGTTCCAAGATCTCCTCCCTCACGAGAACGCACGCCTGCTGGTCGAGTTGATCGAGCCGATGCAGGTGGCGGTGATCGACTGGGAGTACACCGACGCCAGGGGGCGACGGCTACTCGAGCTGATCGGCGCCCGCAAGTTGCTCGGATGCCAGGTGCTCGGCGAAGTCGAACGCGTGGGCGTGCTGTTCGTCACCGACCGCCTCGGGATGCGCAGCGAGTTCGCCAGTGAGGAACTCCGCCTGTTCGGTTCGCTCGCCAACACCCTGAGTGCCCGGCTCTCGAACGATCACCTCGTCGCGCAACTCGAGACGCAGGCCCAGCACGATGCGCTCACCGGCCTGTCGAATCGTCTGCAGTTCGAGGTGGCACTCACCGCGAGCCTGTCGAACGCGGACCGCAGCGGCGTGGTGGTCATGATCGACCTCGACCGGTTCAAGGAGATCAACGACTCACTCGGCCACGACATGGGCGACCGCCTGCTGATCGAGGTGGCCACCCGCCTGCGTTCGCGGATGCGGATGACCGACATGGTCGCCCGGTTCGGCGGCGACGAGTTCGCGATCCTCCTCAACTACCGCGACGGCGAGGACCGAACCCACTGCGAAGCCCGGCTCGCAGGAATCCATGAACGCGTGTGTTCGAAGGTGAACCTCGACGGCATCACGTTCGAGATCGGCGCCAGCTTCGGCGTGACCGAATGGCCGGAGTACGGAACCGACAGCGCAAAGATCCTCCGCCGTGCCGACACGGCCATGTACCAGGCCAAGCGGAACCAGTCCGGTGTGGTGTGGTACGACGAGGAACTCGACCTCGACGCCCCCCGTCGCCTCGATCTCTACCTCTCGGCGCAAGCCGCCCTCGAGGGCGAAGACCTGTTCGTCCACTTCCAGCCGAAGGTCTCGACGACCACGGGCAAGGTGACCGGAGCGGAAGCACTCGCCCGATGGACCCACCCGGTCCACGGTGAGGTGTCGCCGACCGAGTTCGTTCCGCTGATGGCGCAGGCCGGGCTGATCGGCCGGTTGACGCGATTCGTGATCGAGCATGCAATCGATGCGGCCGCGACATTCCGCGACGCCGGCGTCGACATCCCGATCGCCGTCAATCTGACCCCACGCGACCTGCTCGACCCCGAGTTGCCCGACGACGTGATGGCAATGCTCACGACCGCATCGGTCGCTCCGACGTCACTGCACGTCGAGATCACCGAAGACGCGATGGTCGTCGACTTCGAGACGAGTGTCTCGGTGCTCAGTCGGCTCCGCGCCTACGGGATCAAAGTCGCGATCGACGACTTCGGCACCGGCTACTCATCGCTGCAGCACCTGCACCGGCTGCCGGTCGACCAGATCAAGATCGACCGGAGTTTCGTCAGCCGGATGTCGACCGACGAGAGCGCAGCCGCGATCGTTCGGGCGTCGATCAACCTCGCCGCCGATCTCCACCTCTCCACGGTCTCCGAGGGCATCGACAACACCGAAACGCTCGAACTGGCGAGGGCACTCGGCTGCGACGAGGTCCAGGGCTACTTCGTCCACCGGCCCGTGCCGGCTCCGGATTTCCTGCGCTGGGCACTGGCGTGGTCACCCGAGACCGTCCTCGGGCAGCCCACCGCCGACGTCGCCAGAGTCTGAAACCAGCTTCCCGCAGGTGGGAGCGTTCAGCGTGACCGCAACGCGAACGGGAGGACCCGTCCCGCTTCGGCTCCGGTCAGCTGCCATGCCGCAACCGTCATCGTCCACCGGCTGTCGACCTCGTCGTCGACGAGCAGCACCGGCCCGGCGAGCACATCAGCGGCCGGCAGCGCTGACGGGTCGACGACGAAACGGTGCCAGACGGCGCCGACCTGGTGCGCCGAGTTCGCCTGATCCGATTGGAAGCTGTTCGGCGCAACCGAGGAGACCGTGAGCGCCCGGTGCACCGGCAGTTTGCCGAGTGCCCCGAGGGCTTCGGCGACGGAGTCGACGAGGCCGGCGCGGCGGCGCGACGGCATGGGACAGATCCAGGTGGGCCGCTCGGCCCAGTCCCACCGTTTGAGGATCGCCGCGATCGCGTCGACCATCGCCGGTGCCACGTCGACGACCTCCCCGGCGTCACCGGCGGTGATCAGTCGTTCGACCACCGGGTTCCACCCGCCGTCGCCGAGCCGGGCCAGTGCGCGACCCGGTGCCGCCTGGCGAACGGCGGCGATCCGCCCCTTCGGCTCGTCGAGCCCGGTGGGCCACTGACGCCGCGGATCGATCACGATGTCGCCGCCGCGGAGCACGTCCTGTGCCGCGGCAACCACGAGTGGGTCGGGCTGTCGTTGCCAGGAGTGGTCGGTGCAACGGTCACACCGGCCGCAGTCGGTCGCGGTGTCGTCGTCGAGGGCGGCGCGCAGGAAGCGCAGGCGGCACGTGTCGAGACTCGCCCACGCCAGCATCTGGTCGGCTTCGGCGCGACGGAGCTCGCGCAGCGCTGCGACCAGCTCGTGGTCGTACGACCAGTCACGATCGGTGCGGACGTACCCGTTGCCCTCGCGTGCGATTGCGCCATCGACCTCGAGAATGCTGAGCAGGATGCCGAGGCGACTCCGCCCCATGTTGACGTCGGGTTCGAGCGCCACCGCTGAGGTCGGCGATGTCGGATCGAGCAGGTCGAGGACCGAGCGACAGATCTCCTCGGACGGCAGCGACACCGACTCGAACCATCGCCACACCGCCGCGTCTTCGGTGGGCCGGGGGAGCGCGATCACCTCGGCACGGTCGATGGCGCGACCCGCTCGACCGACCTGCTGGTAGTAGGCAACGGGTGTCGGTGGCAGCCCCAGGTGGACACAGAAGGCGAGGTCGCCCTTGTCGAACCCCATCCCGAGCGCGGAGGTGGCGACGAGCGCCTTGAGCTCGTTGCTGCGCAGGTCGGCCTCCATCCGCAGGCGTGCCTCGGGCTCGACGGCACCGGTGTACGCGGCGACCGCATGCCCACGCGAACGCAACCACTCGGCGGCGGTCTGAGCCTGGTCGACCGTGAGGCAGTAGATGATGCCGGAGCCGGGAAGGTCGGCGAGCGTCTCGGCGAGCCACGCCAGCCGGTGTGCGTCGTCGGGGAGGTCGACCACCGACAGGTGCAGGGACTCGCGATCGAGTGGTGTCCGGAGCACGAGCGTGTCGTCGCCGAGTTGCGCAGCCACATCGTCGGTGACTCGCTGATTGGCGGTGGCCGTGGTGGCGAGAACGGGTGTCCACGCCGGCAGATCGGCGAGGAGCCGTCGCAACCGGCGGTAGTCGGGCCGGAAGTCGTGCCCCCAGTCGGAGATGCAGTGCGCCTCGTCGCAGACCAGCGCAAACGCCCGGCGCTGCATCGTGTCGAACACCCTGCGGCGGAACCCGGCATTGGCGAGACGTTCGGGGGCGATCAGCAGCAGGTCGATCTCGTCGCGCCCGATCCGCTCCTCCATCTCCGACCAGCCGTCGACGTTCGACGAGTTGATTGTCACCGCCGACAGCCCGAGGCGTTCGGCCGCCGCGACCTGATCACGCATCAGAGCCAAGAGCGGTGAGACGACGATCGTCGGCCCCCATCCGCGGTCACGCAGCATTCGGGTCGCCGAGAAGTAGACCGCCGATTTGCCGAACCCCGTCCGGGCGACGAGCAGGGTGCGTCGCCGTTCGGCGACGACCGCCGCGACCGCCTCGATCTGGTCGGGGCGCGGCACCGCATCGGGCCCCGCGAGCGCCTGAACGTGTCGGGCCAGTTCGACCTCGACCTCTGCGCGGGTGGGCCGGGCAGGCTCGACGACGGCTTCCATCACGACGACGGTACCGAACGGGTGTCACACTCGGGCGTGCGTCGGGCCGACCCGGAGCACGCCCCCAGCTGCTCGGTCGGTCGGATCCGGTACGGTCACCGTCATGAAGCTGCTGCGCCGCATCGTCGGTGCGCTCATGATGGCCGGCGTGGCCGCAGCCGGTCTGCGCGTCCGTGGGCGTGGCGGCACGCCACCCCAGCACGGTGGGTGGCGGCCGCTCGAGTTGCCGTCCGACCAGGACGCGTGATGCCCGCCCGCCCCGGACGGGTGTACGTCGTCGGTCACGGGATCGTCGGCAGCCGGATCCGCCGGATGCTCGCCGCTGACGACGTCGTCGCCCACGACTCGCGCACGCAGTCCGCACCGCTGGCGGAGCCGGGTGACGTTGCCGTCCTCGCCCATCCGGCCGATCACGCGCCGCTCGCACTCGCCTTCATCCGCCGAGGTGCGTCGGTCGTCACCGTCGGTGACAGCCTGGACGACACGCGCGAACTGCTCGGGCTGGACCACGACGTCGCGGCGGCCGGGGCGACCCTCGTGGTCGGTGCCGCTCTCACGCCGGGTCTGTCAGGGCTGCTCGCCCGCTACCTCGCCGCCGGCATGCACGTCGTCGACGAGATCCACATCGCCGTTCACGGCACCGCCGGGCCGAGCTGCGCACGCGATCACCACCGCTCGCTGAGCGGCCGGGCCGTCAGTTGGCGTGACGGGGAATGGCGTCAGTCGCTCGGCGGCGGCGGCCGGGAGCTGTGCTGGTTCCCCGAACCGGTCGGTGCACTCGACTGCTTCCACGCCGAGATCGCGAGCCCGGTGTTGCTGCACCAGTCGTTCCCTGACGTCGCTCGCATCGACGTCCGTCGTTCGGCCCGTCGTCGTGACCGCTTCACCGCACTGCTGCCGATGCTCACACCGCCGCATCTCGAAGGTGACACGGGTGGCCTCCGGGTCGAGGTTCGCGGCAGCGAGGCGTCTGGCGCGCGGGTCACCCGTGTGCTCGGCGTCGCGGAGCTGGTCGGCACGGCGACAGCGGCGACGGCGGCGGTCTTCGCGTCAGCCGTGCTGGCCGGACAGATCCCGGTCGGGATCGTGATCACGAGCGACGCGCAACTCGACACGATCGGCCTCCTCGGGCGCATCGAGGCATCCGGCATCCGACTGCAGGAGTTCACCGGGGTGCCCCAACCCAGCTGAACGTTGCATCCGACGGCTGGGCGCCGCTCGCGCCGCTCGCGATGTCGCGAATTTGTGCGCTCTTCACCCAAAATCGTGACATGGCTCGAGTCACACTGCGCCGGCGCTCGTCGGCACCGGATCCGACAATCGACTCGATGCAAACCCCCCGGGGGCTGGGTCAGATGTCGTCGGTGGTTGTCGGGTCGAGGTATGTCCGGATCCCTTCGATCGACTTGGTGAGGGCGTCGAGTTGGTCGCGCAGCTCCTCGCCGGTCACGACGTCGGCGAGTGCGAGGCGCACGCCGGCGATCTCACGTGCCAGGAACTCGGTGTCGTCTCGTGTTCGTTCGGCGACCTCGCGGTCGTTCTCGGACTGCACCCGGTCGCGTCGCTCCTGACGGCTCTGGGCGAGCAGGATCAGTGGCGCCGCGTACGACGCCTGCACCGACAGAACGAGTGTCAGCAGCGTAAACCCGCGGCTCCACGGGTCGAACACGAATGTTCCGGGGGCTGCGATGTTGTGGAGGATCCACAGCGCGATGACGATCGATTGCCAGACGAGGAAGCGGGCGGTTCCGAGGTATTTCGCGATCGACTCGGCGAACCGGCCGAACGCATCCGAGTCGTACGACAGGTCGAACCGCGCCCGCTGGCGCGGTTGCGTCAGTTCCTTGCGGCGCTTCATGCGTTGGCCACGGACTGGTCGACCGCGCCGTCCTGGCGACGGTGACGGAGTCGCCATCCGGCGCCGAGCATGCGGTCGACGACGTCGTCCACGCTGACGGCGCCGAGCAGTCGACCGGCGTCGTCGACGACGGCGAGCGACAGCATGTCGTACGACGCGAACTCCTCGAAGACGGCGCGGTCGGCGGTGGCTGGCGACACCGTGGGGACACCCTCCGCGATGCAGTGGCGCAACTCCATGCTCGGGGGTTCGCGCAGCAGCCGCTGCATGAACACGACGCCGAGCAGCTTGCCGGTCGGCGGCTTGTACGGCGCCTGGGTCACGTACACCTGGCTGGCGATGCTCGGAGTCCAGTCCGGGTCGCGCAGGTGGGCGAGTGCTTCCGAGACCGTCGCGGTGGGGCCGAGGATGATGATCTCCGGTGTCATGAGCCCGCCGGCGGTTGCCTCCTCGTATGACAGGAGACGAGACACGACCTCGGCCTCGTCGTCGTCCATCGCTGCGAGGATCGCATCGCGCTGCTGGACCGGCATCTCCCCGAGCAGGTCCGCGAGGTCGTCGTACTCCATCTCGTCGAGCACGCCGACGAGGCGTTCGATGTCGAGGCCTTCGATCAGCCGCAGCTGTTCGGTCTCCGAGAGCTCCTCGAGTACGTCGGCGAGTCGTTCGTCGTCCATCGACTCGGCCAGCTGGCGCCGCTGTGCGAGCGGCATCGTGCGCACGATGTGGGCGACGTCGGACGGGTGCATGTCGCGCAGCCGTGCGGCTTCGGCCTCCATTGCGGTGTTGGCGGCGAACAGCCGAGCGACCTCGTTCCAGTCGACCAGCCGATAGCTCGGCCGCCGACGGAGCGTATTGCGACTCGCGAGCCTGACCTTCGCGACCTCCCAGCGGATTGCCCGACCGTCGTTGCGCTCGATCAGACCGATGTCGCTGACGCGTTCCCCCGAGGCGATCGTCTGGTCGATGATGTCGGCCGACACCAGCGTCTCACCCGGTCGCGGCTTGAACGGATTGAGGTCGATGTCCCAGCTCCGCAGACGTACCCCGTCGCCGTCGAGCTGGGCGATCCGCCCGGCGTTGACGAAGATCCGCCGCCGCTGGCTGGATGCGACGAACCCCACGATGCGCGGCGGTTGCCCGGTCCGGCCCGGCACGACGACGAGGTCTTCGATCTGGCCGATCTCGGCGCCACCGGCGTCGAGGAGCGGCAGTCGCATCACCCTGAACGCGTAGATCAGCTCCCCGGCCATGCAGCGCAGGTTACGTCAGACGGGGCGACGCCCGGAGATCCGACAGGCCTCACCGACCGAACCGCCACCCGCATCGGCGGAGGCCAACAGGGTGGCGGAGGACGTCGGGGCAGGATGGCCTCAGGCGGGTTCGATCTGGACGAGCGTGTCGCTGTAGGCGACGCCCCCACCCCATTCGGTGAGTGTGTCGTTGGTGAGGCTGTTCGCGACCTTGCCGTCGGGATGATGCTCACGCCACCACCCCCACGGAATCGCCGAGAGGCCGGGGCGGAGCCGGTCGGTGATCGTGACGGGCAGTTCGAGGCTGGCCCGGTCGTTGAAGACGCGTGCCGTGTCGCCGCTCACCAGACCTCTCGACGCAGCGTCGGCGGGATCGAGTTCGACGAACGGCCCGCCCTCGGCCGGGCCGTGTTTGGGAAGTTGCGAGTAGCCGGAGTTGAGAAAGCGCTGATGGTGCTTCGGTGTCATCAACTGGAGGGGGAACCGGTCGGCGTTCGGCCCCTGCGGCCCTTCTCGGGGTGGCACGAACACCGGCAGACGCGGCTGGCCCATCGCCTCCAATGTTTCCGAGGCGAACTCGAGCTTGCCCGACGCGGTCGGGAACCGGCCGTCGGCCCAGGGCCGGCCGTCCTCGGGGTATGGCACCTTGAGCCACCCGTCGCGTCGGAGCGCATCGAGATCGACGGTGGGCAGACAGTGGCGCAGGATCGTCAGGTCGTCGTCGAATAGGGACGGTTCGGTCAGGCCCATGGCGCCGGCGATCCGGCGGAAGCATTCACTGTTGCTGACCGCTTCGCCGAGCGGCGCGATGGCCGCCTCGTTCCACCCCATCCAGAGGTGCCCCCACGACGGGGTGACGTCGTTTGCCTCGATGTGCGTCGTCGCCGGCAGCACGATGTCGGCGTACCGCGCCGAGTCGGTGAGGAACTGCTCGTGCACGACCGTGAACAGGTCGTCGCGGCTCATCCCCTCGCGGACCGCCTCGGCATTCGGCACGATCACGAGCGGGTTGCAGTTCCACACGATCATCGCCCGGATCGGCGGCTCCTGCGCGAGCAGGATCTCCCCGAGTCGGCTCATGTTGAGCGTTCGCACCTCGCGACCGGCCAGCAGGTCGGGGCGCGCCAGCACCTGGGCGTCGATCAGCTCGTCCTGCCACGAACCGACGCTGCGGAAGATGCCACCACCCCGATCGCGCCAGGCGCCGGTCAAGGCCGGCAGGCATGCCAGGGTGCGGAAGAACATCGCGCCGTTCTCGTGATGCTCGGCACCGATCAGCGTGCGGATCGCAGCCGGTCGAGTCGTCGCATAGTCGTGGGCGAGTGTCTCGATCACGTCGGCGTCGACACCGCACTGCTGCGCGGCCCACTCAGGCGTGGCATCGGTCACCGACGCGGCGAGTTCGTCGAATCCGATGGTGTGGGCGTCGACCCACTCGTGATCGAGCAGGTCGTCACGGATGACGACGTGCATCATTGCCAGCATCATCGCGATGTCGGTGCCCGGCAGCGGCTGGATGAACCGGTCGCAGGCGTCGGCGGTCACCGTGCGAATCGGGTCGATCACGACGACCTCGGCACCATCGGCTCGCGCTCGCTCGATCACCGGCCAGAGGTGCCGGTTGGTGAGTTTGGTGTTGGTGCCCCACAGCAGGATCAGCTTCGAGTGTTCGAGGTCGACGGCGTCGGCACCCAGCGACGAGCCGTTGGTCATGCGCACGCCCGCACCGACGGTCGGGCCGCAGATGTTGCGCAGCACGCGGCTGGCGCCGATGTGGTGGAACAGGCGCGACGAGATCCCCTCGGTCGCGAGAATGCTCTGATTCCCGGCGTCGCTGAACGGCATGACGGCTTCACCGCCGTGTTCGTCGATGATCGCCGTGAGGCGCGAACCGATCTCGGCGAGCGCGTCGGCCCACGAGATCTGCTCGAACTCGCCGCTCCCCTTGGGTCCGGTCCGTCGCAGCGGGTGGAGCACCCGATCCGGCGAATACACGCGGTCGATGAACCGGTTGACCTTGGGGCAGAGTTCGCCGTAGCTGTACGGGTGGTCGGGGTTCCCGCGGATCCTGACGGCGACGGGCGCCGCGCCGTCACGGTCGACGGTCACCGTCCAACCGCATGAGTCGGGGCAGTCGTGGTGGCACGTCCCACTGACGGTGCTGGTCATCCGACCATCGTAGAACGGCGACCGCCGTCCGGCGGGAGTGGGATCGCTCGGACGAGGAACGGTCGCTCAACCAGGTCGATCAACCGGCGCGGACCGGAGCGTCGGTGTCATCGTCGCTCACCGTCAAGAAACTGGCGCCGTGGGTGCCGAGGTCGACGAGACCGCGAACCGAGTAGTTCAGCATCAACACGATGCTCACGGTGAGGCCGCCCCCGAGCGCGCTGAGGATCAGCACCGCCCAATAGACGAAGACATATCCGCCCGACGTGGATTCGGCCTCATCGATGGGAACGACGAGGACCGTCAACAGCGCAATCGCCGTCAGGATCAGCGCAGTGGTGTACGCCGCGATCCTGCGCAGCCGCCGATAGTGGCTGCTCCGGAACTCCGATTCGTGGCTGATGCTGAACGCGATCACGGTCGACATCAGCGCCAGGATCGTGGCGCCTGCGCCGACGTAGGTCGACGCCGCGAATGTTGCGGTCGGCTTGATGCCCTGGATCAGACCCCGGGCCTCGAACGAACTGACCTGCCCGACGAGCGCCGTGACACCGAACACGAGAGCGGCGGTGAAGAGACCACCTGCGAGCGCCCAGCGAAGTTCGCGGGCCCAGGAATCGTCGTCAGACGACGTACTCGTGGCGGTCGACGCGTTCGTCGAGTGTCCGCTCACCGCCGCCCGAAGATGAACAGCGCGAGGGCGATGATGGCGAGGATGATGAGGATCGTGTACAGCATGGCCCGCCGATACCCCTGGGCTCAGCGGATCAAACTCGCCCGGGTGACAACCGTTCTCTGCTCGCGACAACGAGGCACCGCACCGGTGGATCCCGCATCGATTGATCACCTGGGGGCTCCATCAGGTGTGTCGAACGTGCAATCGGGTTTCGCGCTGCGACGGCACGGGTACCCGAGCTTCGACCATCAACGAACTCCGACGAAAGGACCCGAACATGAGCGGTGAAATGGACAAGATCAAGGGCAAGGCCAAGCAGGCCGCAGGTGACTTGACCGACAACGAAAGCCTCGAGCGCGACGGCGAGCGTGACGAAGCCGCCGGCAAGATGAAGGACAAGGTCGACGATGCGAAGGACAGCGTCAACGACGCAATCGACAAAGTCAAGGACTGAACGACGTCCGTTCTGACGAAACCGCCCGGCAACGGGCGGTTTCGTCGCGTCTGGGCCCGAGTCGCGACGAGAGGTGTCAGCTCACGACGTCGAGATAGTCGCTCACGCCACTGATCTCAAGGAGACGACTCACCGCCGTCGACGGATTCGCAAGTTGGAGCGAGCGTCCGTTCTGGTCGGCAGCCTGATGGGCCTCGATCAGCACACGGAGACCGCTCGAGTCGACGAAATCGACGGACGACATGTCGACGATCACGGTGTGCTGATCGCAGTCGGCGATCGCGGTTGCCAGTGTCGGCGCGGTGTGGGCGTCGATCTCGCCCACAACGGTGAGACCCGAACCAGTCGGCGTGATGGTCAACGAGGAAGGGGCACTCATGGCGAAATCGTACCTCCGTGCGAGTGGATGAATCGGGTCCGGAGCGCTTGACGACACACCGGAGGTGATTCCGACAGCCGCTCGGGTGACATCGTAGGTTCGACCGGGTGAGGTTGACCAATGTACGGTGGCGCACCCTGGGGTTTCAGCCGATCGGGTGACATCGCCCACTCGCCGAGGGCCCGACCCCGGCGCGGGAACTCCGATGGCGACTAGGTTGTTGCGCTCCATGGCTGAATATGTAGAAATCGACCTCCCGCTGTCGGCGAAGTACGCACTGACCGTCCGTGCCGTGGCCGCTTCGGTCGCTGCCGAAATCGGCTTGTCGATCCAGGAGATCGACGATCTGCGGCTCGGGGTGAACGAGGCGATCTCCGTGCTCACCGATGTCGACGACGACGAACTCGACAGCTCAGCAGCCAGGCTCACGGTTCGATTCGAAGCCAACGGCGATCGGATCGGTGTCGCCGCATCCCGGTCCGGCATCGGCTCTGCCGACCTGCAGATCGACATGCTCGCGGAGAAGATCCTGGGCGCCGTGGTGGACGAGTTCACGATCGACGACTCCGGTGTCTTCCGCTTGGTCAAGCTCCGGTCATCTCATGACGACACCTGACACCTCGGGGCTCTTCGAGGAGTTCGCGCGTACCGGCCGCCGCCGGACCAGGAATCGGATCGTCGAGGAACACATGGGCCTGGCCGTCCACATCGCCAAGCGCTACAACATGCGCGCTGGGCGCGATGACGACATCGAGCAGGTCGCAATGTTGGCGCTCGTGAAGGCGGTCGATCGCTTCGACCACACCCTGGGAGTTCCGTTCGCGGCGTTTGCCGGTCGCACGATCGAGGGTGAGATCAAGCGCCACTTCCGTGATGCCACGTGGTCGATCAAGGTCCCGCGCGGCGCGAAGGAGCTCCACCTCGCCGTGCGACGTGCCGGTGACGAACTGTCGGGCAAGTTGGGTCGCTCGCCGACGGTCGCCGAGGTCGCCGACTACCTGGCTGTCGACCGTGACGACGTCATCACCGGATTGTCCGTGAGTGAGGCGCGACGGGTCGAGTCGATCGATCCCCGCCCCACGTCAGACAGCCACGTGGGGTCGGACCGCCAGCGTGCGACCTCGGTCGGCGAACGCGGATTCGTCGATGTGGAGAACGTAGCGGTGATCGAGCAACTCCTCGAGACCTTGGCGGATCGCGAACGGGAGATCGTCAGGCTCCGCTTCTACGAGGAGATGTCGCAGGTCGACATCGCAGCCGAGGTGGGCGTGTCCCAGATGCACGTGTCCCGGTTGCTCAAGAAGGCGTTCGGCCAGTTGCGCGACGCCTACGGCGACGCAGCGCCCGGTCAGGCGGAGTCGTTGGCCGGCACCGATGACGACGGCACCGACGATGACGGCACCGACGATGACGGCACCGACGATGACGGGATCTCCGAGATCGGCACCGCGTAGACCACGATGTTCTGGCGGTACCGGCGGATGTCGGGGTTGTAGCTGCCACCACATGTGATCAACACCAGCGTCTCGTCGCCGGTCGTGCGCCAGATCCGGTCGGTCGGCAGTTCGTCCTTGTCGTAGATCGCCCGTTCGACGACCTGGTACACCCGGGTCGTACCGTCGCCCGCGATCACGTCGACCTGGGCGCCCGGATCGAGATTGCCCAGATCGTGGAACGGCCCGATGGTGCGGTTCCACGAGACGTGGGCGGCCAACACGGTCGCGCCGGGCAGGCCGGGCGCCGATCCGTACTCGTACCAGCCGATCTCGGTTTCGTCGGGGACCTCGAGTTGACCGTCCTCCTCGAGGCCGACCGACCTGACCGGGCTCTCGAGGCGGAGATCGCCGATCTGGAGTGTCAGCGGCGAGGCCCGTTCACTGTCGAGTGCGTCGAGCGGGATCGTGTTCGGTGTCTCGCCGCTGGCGTTGCTCACGACCAGGACGACGCCGTTGCCGTTGATGACGTTGCGCAGGACCATCACTCCGGCGACCGCGAAAACCACGAAACCGGCGAACGTCAGGAACCCCAGGAATCGGCGGGCTCCCGACTTGCGCCGGTATCGAGGCATTTCAGGTTGTGGCGTTCAGGTCAGACTCGGCGACGGGCGGCCATCGCGCCGCCGGCGAGCACCAGGCCGCCCAGCGCTACTGCGATCAGCGGCAAGCTGGACGAGCCGTCGATCGGGGAGCCCGTGTTCACGGCGGTCGGCACGAGGTTCGTCGTGGTCGACTCGCCGGTGGTCGTGGTCGGGGCGGCGATCTGGAAGTCGACGATCTGCACGACGAAGTCGAGTGTGTCGTCATCTGTGGAGCCGACGACGTAGACGATCGTGTTGGTGTTCGCCGCCAGGTCGAGCGTTGCGATCTGTGCGACTGCGACGCCACCGGTCTCGGCGATCTGGGCGTCGGTGAGTTCGCCGTCAGGCAGGTCGAGTTCGGCGCTGTCACCGTTGACCGCAGCGACGATCGGGCGCTGATCACCGATGATCAGATCGATCGCACTGGCCTGCGCCGTATGGCGCAGCGTGAATCGGGCGGTGCCTTCGGCCGTCGGGTTGGTGTTGTTGGCGAACGTCGTCAAGACCGGGGTGTTGGCTGCGTCGAAGTGCGCCACGATGCTGTGGCTCCCGGTGGCGGGAACGACCAGCTGGGGGATCGGGCCGATGATGACTTCCTGGGTGGCGTCGTCGAGGACGGTGACGTTCGCCAGCGTCTGGCCCGCGAACGACGAGATGTTGGCGAGTGAGCCGGGCACGAAGTTGTCGATGACCACGGTGCCGTCGACGGCCACGTCGACGGTCATCCCGGGGATCCCGTGCACCAAGGTGATGTCAGGCGCCGTCTGCGCCGATGCCGATTGTGGAATGATGCTCGTGGCGGCTACAGCCACCACACCCAACAGTACGCGCTTCATTTCCCGTGCCTCCTTGTGGTCCGTCGGGCAACGGTACCGCATTGTTGCGCCGCGAAACAGATGCAAATCAATTTCTTGAACTTGTCAAGAACTTCGCGACGCTCGCGAAGGCCGGTCGCACGAGACGGACTGATCGACCAGTTGGGGCAGATCGACAGGGAAGTCAGCGGATCGTCGACGGTGTTCGACCGCCTGGAACTCGGCGACAGCACTCGGGTCGATGACCTCTCGACGGCGCGGGTGCAGACGCTCGACGTGACCGAACGGATCTCGGCGATCAATGAGGACACGACCGACGCCGAGGTGCAGGAACTCGGCGACGCACTGGGGGAACTCAGCGACACCCTCGCCAAGACCGTCGTGCTCGATCCGGACGTCCTGGTCAGGCCGTTCGAACGTCAGACCGACGATCTCATCGAGGGACGAATCAACCCGACCGAGTACTTCACCCCGTCCTCGCTCGCACTCCTGCTCCAACACCTCGCACTCACGTTCGCTGCCCTCTCGCTCGTGCGCGACCGTCGCACCGGGCTGTTCGAACTGATGCGTGTCGGGCCGCTGTCATCGATCGAGATCATCGTCGGCAAGGTCCTCGCGTACCTGGTGGTCGGCTCCGTCGTGGGCGTCTTGCTCGTTGCCGCATCGGTCGACGGTTTGAGCGTGCCGCTGGTCGGCTCCGTCGGTTGGGTCGCCGTGGTCATCGTCGGCGTCCTGCTCTCGTCACTCGCACTCGGCATGGTGCTCGCGATCGTCAGTGGTACCGAGAGCCAGGCGGTGCAGTACGCCATGCTGGCGCTGCTCGCCGGCCTCTTCTTCAGCGGTTTTCTGCTGCCCATCAGTGGGCTCGGGTACCCCGTCAAGGTGATCTCGTCGCCGAGCGCCTGATCGACTCGCTCGACCAGGGCATCGACGCCGTCGGTGCCACATTGGCGGCGGTCGAGGTGACGCTGGACGACACGTCCGGCGTCGCCGCCAGAACAGCATCGCTCTCCGCAACCCTCCCCGAGAGCTTCGACGACATCGACGCTGCGCTGAAGACGGTCGAGACCCTCAGCGGCGCAATCGACGCTGCGCTCGGCGGTCTGTCGCGGGTGCCGTTCGGACCGGATTACGACCCCGACGTGCCGTTGCCGGACGCCGTGCGGAATCTCCGAAATGCCTTCGCCCCGATCGGCGACGATCTCCGATCGATCTCGACCGAACTGCAGTCGTTCGCCGACGGCTCCGACGAGGTCGGCGTGCAGATCGAGACGGTTCGAGCCGACCTTCGGGACACACGGTCGGCGCTGGCGGCGAGTGCGGGGTTGCTCGAGGACTATCGGGTGACGGCACGGGAGGCCGGGCTCCTGGCGTCGACGAGCCGCGACGACACCGCGCGCGGCTTTGCGCTGGCCCGCCTGGGTCTGCTGCTGCTCGCAGCATTCATCGTCGTCGCCCAGTACATTCCTGGTGGCTGGCGGGATCGTGGCAAGCTCGTGGAGTTTCGACGCTCGATGGCTCGGGTATCGACTCCCAGCTCGACGGAACCGACCGTCCGGCCGAGGGCGGCGAAAGTGGGGAACACGACGATGAGTGGACCATCTGACTCGGACGGTGGCGCATCCTCCGATGTCGAGGACGCGACCGAGAAGGTCGCCGACAAGACCCAGCAGACCATCAACCGGCACCCCTGGATCCAAACCGTCGGGCAGATGGGATGGGTCGCGAAAGGCATCGTCTACCTCCTCATGGGTGCGACCGCCACCCAGATCGCCCGCCAGGAATCGTCCGACGACGAAGCGTCTCCGTCAGGTGCGCTCAACCGGGTGATGGAGCAGCCCGGCGGGCGGATCCTGCTCCTCGTGATGGCCGTCGGCCTCCTCCTGTACTTCCTCTGGCGAATCTTCAGTGTCGCGATCATCCGTGACAACGATCTGTCGGCGTGGGCACACCGGGTCGGCTATACGTTCTCCGCGCTGTTCTACGCACTGCTCGCGTTCACTGCGTTCCGCACGGTGATGCGTGGTGCCGAGTCCGGCAAGAGCAACACCGTCGAGAAGCTGTCGAGGTCGTTGCTCGGCTCGACGCTCGGCCGTGGTGCCGTGATTCTCGCCGGGGCGATCACGATCGCAGTCGGGCTGTACTTCATCGTCCGCAAAGGGATCATGCGCGGTTTCGTCGACGAACTCCACACGGTCGACGAGTCAGCCGACGATGCCCTGGACTGGGGGATCATCGTGGCCGGTGTCGCCGGATGGGTCGGGCGCGGCATCGTCACCGGTCTCGTCGGCGTGCTCGTCGCGCGGGCGGCGATCAACTTCGACCCCGAAGACGCTCGAGGGTTCGACGGTGCGCTGCGCAAGGTGGCGACCACCACGTACGGCACCACATTCGTGTGGGTCAGTGCGATCGGCTTGATGCTCTACGGTGCGTTCTGTCTCCTGAGCCACCGCTACCGCTACATCGAGGACAACACGTGAGTTCGGTCACCGTCATCTACAACCCCGAGAGTGGCAGCGCGACCGGCGTCGAAGAACTGCGCGAGGCGTTCGGCGAACACGACGACGGCCACACGGTCCGCTGGTCGCCCACCACCGAGGACGATCCCGGTCCCGGGCAAGCCCGCGAGGCGATCGAGCTGGGTTGCGACACCGTCATCGCCTGCGGTGGCGACGGCACCGTTCGCGCGATCGCCGAGACGTTGGCCGGCACGACAGCGACGCTGGGCGTCGTGCCGCTCGGGACCGGCAACCTTCTCGCCGGCAACCTCGACATCCCGGTCGGGCTTGACGCCGTGCCGATCGCGCTCTCCGCCGACGTGACCACGCTCGATCTCGGCGTCGTCAACGGCGAGAAGTTCGCCGTGATGGCCGGCGTCGGGTTCGACGCAGCGATGATCCGCGATGCCAGCTCGAAGGTGAAGAGTCGGTTCGGCAGCGTCGCCTACATGGCGTCCGGCGCCAGGAACCTCCCGGCCCAGATCCTCACGGGCACCGTCACGGTTGATGGCGAGCAGGTGTGGTCCGGCCGCACGGCGATGGTGCTGGTCGGCAACTGCGGTTCGGTCACCGGTGGGCTGGAAGTCTTTCCCGACGCGTCACCGACCGACGGCGTGCTCGACGTCGCCGTGCTCACCGCGGAGAACGTCAGGGACTGGGCGGCCCTGCTGTGGCGCCTCGTGCGCGGAAAGCCCCAACCGGCCGAGCTGGTCAAACGGTTCAGCGGCACCGAGATCGAGGTCGGCCTCGACCGACCCGCTCCGTATGAACTGGACGGCGAAGACCGTGACGAGACCCAGCATCTGTCGTTCACGATCGAGCCCGGCGCACTGGCGGTGCGCTGCTGATGGGCGACGACCGCACCTGGGCGCAGCGATTCGCCGCGCCGGCCGACACCGACCTCACCCTTGCCGGGTACGACCCGGCCGACACGTCCGTCGGGAAATCGAAAGCGTCCAAACAGCTCGACGCGATGCGCGACGACCTCTTCGACCTGCACGAGCTGATGATGGCGAACGAGGATCGTGCGGTTCTGCTCGTCCTCCAAGGTCTCGACGGGTCCGGGAAGGGCGGGACGATCAAGCACGTCATCTCGGCGATGAATCCGGTGGGTGTCAACGTCGCCGGGTTCGTCGAGCCGGAGGGCACGGAGAAGAAGGAGCACTTCCTCGAGCGGATCAAGCGCAACCTTCCCGAGCTCGGTGAGCTGACGGTTTTCGACCGCTCCCACTACGAAGACGTGTTGGCGCCCGCTGTACTCGACGGCATGTCGGGCGATGATTTCGACGAGCGAATCGCCGAGATCATCGAGTTCGAGGAGCAACTCGTCGAACGCGGCGTGACCATCATCAAGTGCCTCCTGCACATCTCGTACGACGAGCAGCGCGAGCGGTTCCTCCGGCGGCTGCGACGCCATGACAAGCGCTGGAAGTTCTCCGAGGGCGACCTCGACACCCGCGCGAAGTGGGACGAGTGGCAGGTCGTGTACGGCAAGGCGATCGGTCGTTCGGCGACCGCCGCCGCGCCCTGGTACGTCATTCCTTCCGATCACAAGTGGCATCGCAATTGGGCCGTCGCCTCCCTGCTCGTGGAACACTTCGAGGCGTTCGGCGAGGAGTATCCCGAGCCGTTCACCGACACCGAGATCGAAACATTCCGCGCCCGCCTCGAACCACCGAACTGAGAGACCAACCGTGACCGACTCGTCCATCGTCGAACCCGACTCGATTCGCTGGAAGACCTCGCCGATCGACAAGCGCGGCTGGCAGATGATGCTCGCGACCTTCGTCGTGGGGACGCTCGTCTACACCCTCGTCGGCAGGGCGATCGTCGCGTGGTGGGACACGGGGTCGGCCGGTCGGGTCGATGCCGACGTCAACCGATGGCTCGAGGATCATCGCACCGCACGCCTGACGTCGTTCGCCGAGGTCGTCTCCAACGCCGGTGACACGTTGAGCAAGGTCATCGCCGGCGTGGTGCTGATCCCGGTCTTCCTGTGGCTGTTCCGCCGCTGGCACGAGTACGCACTGATCGTCGGCGGGCTCGTCGTCGAAGTCTGCACGTTCGGGCTGTCGTCGGAGCTGGTCGGGCGCGACCGCCCACCGGTCGAGCAGCTCGACGGCGCACCAACCAACAGTTTCCCGAGCGGCCACATCGCGGCTGCGACCGTGTACTACGCAGGCCTCGCGCTCGTCTTCTTCCTCCGAACCCGCCGACCCGGCGCTCGCGTGGTCGGCGTCATGATCGCCGTGGTCGGCATCGGCCTGACGACGTGGGCCCGGCTGTACCAGGGCATGCACTACCCGACCGACGCATTCGCCGGCATCGTCCTCGGCCTCGTCGTGCTCGCAACGATGTGGCGGGTGATTCATCACACGCTGCCCGGCGAGGAGTCGCCGGAGGCGCACGACGGAGCGGTCGGTCACGGCGCCGCGCCGTCGGTCGCTGCATGAGCGAGTCGGAGCAACGCTCCGGACACATCCGGCGGGCGATGGTTGCGATCAACGGCGTGCCGACGACATCGGGCAACCGTTTGGAACTGCTTCGCAACGGTGAGCAGATCTTCCCCGCCATGCTGGCTGCGATCGACGACGCCGACCGGTCGATCGACCTGCTCACATTCGTGTACTGGTCGGGGGACATCGGCGCTCAGTTCGCAGACGCGATCGCACGCGCCGGTCAGCGCGGAGTTCGCGTGCGAGTACTGCTGGATGCGCTGGGCGCCAAACCGGTCGATGCCCAGCTCGTCGAGCAGATGCGCGATGCGGGGGCAATCGTACGGTTCTTCCGCCCACCCGATCCGCGTCACCCGCTTCGGGTGAATCACCGGACGCATCGCAAAGTCATGGTGTGTGATGAGGCCGTCGCGTTCACCGGTGGGGTCGGGATCGCCGATGAGTGGATGGGCGACGGGCAGACCGGATGGCGCGACACACACGTGCGAGTGACCGGCCCCGCCGTAAACGGGCTCCGTGCCGCGTTCCTGGACAACTGGATCGAAACCGATCCCTCGATGTTCGACGACGAGGTCGACCGCTTTCCCGAACTGGACTGTCCGGGTTCGGTCGACGTGCAGGTGATCCTCGGGACGGCCGAGCCGGGATGGAATGCGATCTCGATGACCGTTCGGGCATTGGTCGACATGGCGGTCGAGCGGGTCAGGATCACCACGGCGTACTTCGTGCCCGACGACGATCTCGCTGGTCGTCTCGTGTCGGCCGCCGAGCGGGGAGTGACCGTCGAGATCCTGCTGCCCGGCCCGGGCGCCGACAAGCGGTTCGTGCAGCTCGCCGGTGAGGAGCGGTACACGGAGCTCCTGGAACACGGCATCGAGATCTGGAACTACGGACCGTCGATGCTGCACGCCAAGCTGATGACGATCGACGGCAGCGTCGGCGTCATCGGATCGGCCAACTTCAACCATCGCTCGACGTCACTCGACGACGAGGTCAATCTGGTCGCGTTCGACGAGGCGTTCGCCCGGTCGCTCGACGACGACTTCGACGACGATCTCGGCCGGAGCGAGGCAATCGAACCCAGTCGGTGGAAGCGCCGCAGCTGGCCTCAACGAACGCTGGAGCAGGCCGTCCATCTCGTACGCCCCTGGCTCTGAACCCGCCATTGCAGCCAGGTTTGACCCCTCCGGACGTGGGGTACGCGAGCGCAGACGCTGAGGTATCCGCTCGTCGTCGACCGATCACACCGGAGCATTCAAGGAGACGCCATGTTCGCAGCACTCGGAATCATCCTGATCGTCGGCGGCGCGATCCTGGCGTTCGCAGTCGAACGCCAGACCGACGGTGTCGACCTGGTCACGATCGGTTGGATCATGATCGCCGGCGGCGGTCTCGCACTGCTCGTTGCGCTGATCCAGGGGGCCGGCTTCATGTCGATGTCCAAGACGAAGATGCATTCTGAACGGCACCTGTCGTCCGATGGCCAACACGTCGTGGAAGACACCGAGACGGCGTGATGCTCGACACGGCGATGACCTCGGGTACGGAGCGCCGACCAGTGTTGGCTGCTTCGAAACCGATCACGGTCGCGCTCGTCAACGACTACGAGATCATCCTGCAGGGCCTGCACTCGATCCTGGCTCCGTTCAGCAATCAGATCACGGTCGTCGAACATGAGGTCGGAGGCACCCCGGACGTCTGCGCCGACATCGCTCTGTTCGACACCTTCGCCGGGCGGCGCGACGCACTCGATCGCGCCAAGCAGATGGTCGACGAGGCAATCGTCGATCGCATCGTCATGTACACGTGGGACGCTGCCGACGAGTTCATCTCGATCGCCCGCAACGTGGGTGTGGCCGCCGTCATCCTGAAGAGCGTGAACGGCGAGGCGCTCGCCGATCAGTTGCTGCAGGTCGCAGCCGGCGACCGGATCGGGCTCGACGAGGGCATGCGCCCCAGACGCAAGGGCCCTGCCGAATCGCTGTCGCTGCGTGAGCAGGAGGTGCTGGCGCTGCTGGCGCTCGGCTACTCCAACCCCGAGATCGCCAACGAGCTGTTTCTCTCGGTGGACACCGTGAAGACGTATGTCCGTCGAGTGTTTTCCAAGCTCGGCGTGAACAACCGAACGAACGCCGCCCTGTTGGCTGCTCGTTATGACCTGGCGCCTCCGGCGCGGCGGCTCGCCCGCCTTCCCGGTGGGGCCGATCATCGGGAGTGAGCGGTGGATGGCGAGGAGGTATCCCGAATGGAGTTGGCCCCGAGCCTCGCTGATCTTGCACTGGCGCGACGTTTCATCCGTGAACGATTGAGCGACGCACCCCGTGACATGGTCGCCGATTTCGAGATCATCGTCAGCGAACTGCTCACGAATGCCGTGGAGCACGGCCCCCACGGAACGCTCGGCGTGCAGCTCGAACGCAACCCGTCGGCCGTGTCCCTGACCGTCGACAGTCCGAGCCCGGGTACCGAGCTCGCCGATGCAGCGACCTGGTCGGTCGCCGACGTCGACCAGGTGACCGGTCGAGGTCTCGGGATCGTGCGCCGGCTCGCCGATGACGTGTCGGTTGCCCGAAACGGCGACTCGCTGTCGATCACGGCACGCCGGTTCTTCTGACCGCCTCGGTTGGCGTCGTGCGCCGGTCCCGGCTCTACGCTCACGCCTCGTGAAGGTCGTCCGGAATTGGGCTCGTAACCAGGCAAGCATCCCGACCGCTTTCGAGCACCCGCGATCGACAGCCGAGGCGGCGTCGCTCGTCGCTCGTGCACATGAGCGGCGCGAAAGGGTCAAGGCGATCGGTGCCGGCCACTCGTTCACATCGGCCGCGATGACCGGTGGGGTCCTCGTGTCCCTGGAGCACCTCGACACCGTCGTCGACATCGATCGGCCCGAAGGGCGTGTCACCGTGCAGGCCGGTAAGACCCTCAAGTCGCTCGGCGCCGATCTCGCCGCCGCCGGTCTCGCGCTCCCGAACCTCGGCGACATCAACGTGCAGTCCGTCGCAGGGGCGATCAACACCGCGACCCACGGCACCGGCCTCGCGTTGGGGAACATCGCGACCTCCGTTGTCGGCATGGAGCTGATCGACGGAGCCGGCAACATCGTGCGCTGCGACGCGGATCACGAGCCCGATCTGCTCCATGCTGCCCGCGTCGGCATCGGCGCGCTCGGCATTGTCACGGAGGTGACGCTGCAGTGCGTGCCGGCCTTCAACCTCCACGCGCGCGAGACCGTGGAGCCACTCGACGATCTCCTCGACGACTTCGCCGGGTTCGCAGAGAGTGCCGACCACGCCGAACTGTTCTGGATGCCGGGTGCTCGCCGGTGCCGCGTCAAACGAAACCAGCGAACCGACGAGCCGGCGAATCCGCCGTCGACGTACCAGTACGTCCGCGACAAGTATCTCGCCGAGAATCTCGCGTTCGATCTGGTCTGCCGCGCCGGTCGTCGTTTCCCGTCGCTGGCCCCCAAGATCGCGACGCTCGTGTCCAGTGGTGGCGGAGAACGCGACCTGATCGACCGCAGCGACCGCGTCTTCGCCAGTCCGCGTCACGTCAAGTTCGTGGAGATGGAGTACGGCATCCCGATCGGGGCGGTACCCGAGGCGGTCCGACGTGTGCGCGATCTGACGTCGACCCTGAGCTTCCCGAGCCTGTTCCCGATCGAGGTCAGGGTGTCGGCCGCGGACGACATCCCGCTGTCGACCGGCTACGGCCGCACCAATGGCTGGATCGCGGTTCACCAGTATCGCGGGGCACCGTACGAGGCATATTTCCAGGGTGTCGAACACATCATGAACGACTACGCCGGGCGACCGCACTGGGGAAAGCTCCACTTCCAGTCCGCCGACACGCTGCGCGACCGGTACCCGGAGTGGAGCGCGTTCCATGCCGCTCGCACCCGCCTCGACCCGCACGGCACGTTCGCCAACGACTACCTCGATCGGGTCCTCGACGCGTAACGGTTGGTATCCGACACCATCCGTTACGTTCGGGCGATGACCGGCGACGTCGCGGACCCCACGACGCCGGCGGTCTGCGTGATCGGAGGCGGACCCGCCGGGCTCATCGCTGCCGAAACGCTGGCCCGTGACGGCGTGGCGGTCACGCTGATGGAACGGCGACGGTCGGTCGGGCGCACGTTCCTCCTCGCCGGGCGCAGTGGACTGAACCTCACCCACGCCGAACCCCGCCCGGCGTTCGATGAGCGTTACGACGTGCCCGGATGGATGACACCGCTGCTCGATGCGTTCGGCCCCGACGACCTGCGGAGATGGTGCACATCACTCGGCGAGCCCACGTTCGAGGGCTCGAGCGGGCGGGTGTTCCCGTCGTCGCTCCGGGCGACGCCGCTCCTGCGGGCCTGGCTGCTGCGCCTCGCCGACCTGGGCGTCGCCATCGAGACCGGATGGTGCTGGACGGGTTGGCACCCGGACGGTCACCGATTCGAGGCGGCCGACGGAACCGAGCGGATCGTGCGAGCCGATGCCGCGATCATCGCGCTGGGTGGTGCGAGTTGGCCGAAGGTGGGTGGCGACGGCGGATGGGTGCATGTTTTCGCCGACGCGGGGATCGCAGTCGAACCCCTGCGGCCCGCGAATGCCGGCGTGGTCGTTGCGTGGTCGGCCCCGTTCGTCGGCCGGTTCGCGGGTCAACCACTCAAGAACGTCTCCATCGCGGCCGGTGACGAGTCGATGCGTGGCGATCCCGTCGTCACCGAAGCCGGCCTGGAGGGCGGGCCGATCTATGCGCTCAACCGCTCGATCCGGGCTGCGCTCGGCGCGTCCGGTTCGTGCACGATCCACATCGACCTGTGTCCGGACCTCACGGCGACGCGGGTCGCCGATCGGCTCCGGGCACGCCGCCAGAGCGACTCGGTGTCCACCTGGTTGCGGCGCTCGCTCGGGCTGCATCCGGTGGCCGTGAATCTGCTCCGGGAAGCGACGGCGAACGTGGTGCCCGACGACGTGGACGCCGTCGCCCGCCTCGTCAAGGGTGTGCCGGTCGTCGTCGACTCGCTGATGCCGATCGATCGTGCGATCTCGTCCGCAGGCGGGGTCGCACGTCGCGAACTCGACGACTCGCTGATGCTGCGATCACATCCCGGGACGTTCGTCGCCGGCGAGATGATCGATTGGGAGGCTCCGACCGGCGGCTATCTGCTGCAGGCGTGCTTCAGCTCGGGTGTCGTTGCTGCGCGTGGCGCACGAGTTCACGCCGCCTCGCCGTGACCATGGTCGCGCGGCGGACGCGACCGGTCGCGTAGCCTGACCCCGATGTCGGCCGAGTCGAACGCGCACGGTCGGGGCACGACCACGTCGAATTTCGGGGTGAGCCGTCGCGAGTCACACGACGCGTCCGGGTTCTACGGTCGGTTCGAGCCTCCGGCGCTCGACGACGACGACACGGTGCTCACCCCCGAGCCGGTTCGAGAGCCGTTCGTGGTGGGCGACGCCCGCGACATGAGTTCGATCGCAGACGGGTCGGTTGCGCTCGTCGTCACGTCGCCGCCGTATTTCGCGGGCAAGCAGTACGAGGAGGAACTCGAACGGGACGGGATTCCGAGCTCCTATCTGGAGTACCTCGAACTGCTCCATGACGTGTTGGCGGACTGTGTGCGGGTGCTCGAGCCGGGCGGACGGATTGCGGTCAATGTGGCCAATCTCGGACGCAAGCCGTATCGGAGCCTCGCGGCCGACGTCATCCACATCCTCCAAGACCGGCTCGGCCTGCTGCTGCGTGGCGAGATCGTGTGGCAAAAGGGCGCCGGCGCGAGCGGGTCGTGCGCGTGGGGATCGTTCCGGAACCCGTCGAATCCCGTGCTGCGAGATGTGACCGAGCGGGTCATCGTGGCGAGCAAGGGACGGTTCCAGCGCGCACTCACGGTCGACGAGCGGCGTCAGCGGTCGTTGCCGTCGGAGGCCACGATCAGCACCGAAGACTTCATGGCATTGACGCTCGACGTCTGGCAGACGCCGTCGGAGAGCGCTCGGCGGGTGGGCCATCCTGCGCCGTTCCCCGTCGAACTCCCGGAGAAGCTGATCGAGCTGTACACCTTCGCCGACGACCTCGTCCTCGATCCGTTCATGGGCAGCGGCTCGACACTCGTCGCCGCTTCCCGACTCGGTCGTCGGTACATCGGCTACGACCTCGACCCGGGGTACGTCGACCTTGCGCGTGAACGAGTCGCCGAGGAGGGCGAGCCCTACGTCGACGACGACCGCAGGCAGGCTGGTTCGAAAGACCGGATCGCCGAGGTGCTCGCCGAAGCCGGGTTCACCGACAACGAGGGCCCCGGCGTGCGCATCAAGGGCACCGGGGTCACGGTGCACGACGTCGTGGTCGATGCGAACGGCGGTCGATGGTTGATCGAACTCGGTGGGGCGTTCGTTCGGTACCGCGGTGGGTTGACGTCGGTCGATGCCGTGTGGCGCACCCTCGGTCGGGCGCATGCGCTGCGCAGCATCGGCGAGCGGGTACTGGTGCTGACATCTGCGCTGCCCAAGCACCGATCAGAGTTCGACCTGGCGCTCCGGTCGGCTGGGCCGGCGGCGATGTTCGACGTGATCGACGTGTTCGACGACGATGCGATCGAACGACTCGCGCAGTACGCAGGCGGTGCCGATCGGCCCATATCAGGCTTCTGGCACGCTGAAGACCTCGACGTCTGATCTGGTCACCATCGCCGTCGGTAGCAGCCGGCGCGGCCCCTGGCGTCGCGGTCGGCGTGTCGGGCAAGCGAGCGCCGACGGCGGGTTCGGTCGCAGCCTGTCGCGGTCAGTGGCAGCGGGTGATGTCGATGCCGGCATCGATCGTGCCGGTCGCACGCTGTCGTTCGATCCGATCGGCGCCGAGCTCGGCGTCGATCGCGTAGGCCCGCCGACTGGCCTGGTTGCTGCGTGCCCACAGCACGCCGACGACCGCGCCATCGACGACCACGGCCCCGCCTGAATCGCCCGGCTCGATCGCAGCCTCCAACTCGAACCCGGGGCGGAGTGTCTCGCCCTGCACGTAGATGTCCTCGGTGCGGAGCCGGACGCGACGGGTGATCCGAACCGGCACCTCGACGACCTCGCCGTGCCGCACCACGTAGGCCGTGCCGCGGTCACCGGGATCGACGTGGTCACTCTCGACCGTGATCGGTCGATCTGGGACGGCGTCGAAGGTGACGTACGCCAGGTCCATCTCGGGGTCGAATGCGATCACGGTTCCGTCGACGGTTCGGCCGCCCTGGATGACCTCGATCCGCCGGGCGCCGGCCAGCACGTGGGCCGACGTCAACGCCACGTCGGGCGCGATCAGCATGCCGCTGCCGTGGCCTTCCCCGGGGTCGCACGAATCGATGACGAGGCCGACCACACCGGACGGCGGATCGGCGGCGCAGGCCGTCATGACGAGGCCGGCAGCGGCGACGACCGCACTGATCCTCGCCACGTTCAACGGAGATCCTTCGCCATCCAGATCGAGGTGTCGGCCGTGTATCCGTGGCGGGCGTACAGACGGCGTGCGCGTTCGTTGGGTTGCTCGGTCTCGAGGACGATCCGCGCGACGCCACGCCCGACGCAGTCGCGTCCGAGGTGGTCGATCAGGGCGCTGCCGATGCCGCGGTTGCGGTCACGCACGAAGAGTTCGTCCAGCACGACGTCGAGACCGCCGACCTCGATCGACCACCCCCACGTGACTGCTGCGTATCCCCCGACGACACCGTCTGACTCCGCCAGCCAGATCACACCGTGGGTGTCGTTGGCGAGGAGCGGCTCCGCCCCGGCGCGAGCGACGCTGGAATCGAACCGATGCTCGTCGGCTGCGCAGTACTCCTCCACCAGAGCGAGCAGGGAGTCGATGTCGTGCGGCTCACCCCGCCGGATCGTCACCGTCATCTCGTGGGTCCGATCCAGCGCGGCGGTGCCCCACGCCGTTCTCGTCGTGGTCGTCGTGGTCGTCGCCGATCGGAGTCAGGACGCACGGTGGAGAACGTAGTCCGGCCGGTTCCGGCCACCCACGCCCCGGCACAGACGGTCGTCGCGTTCGTGACGCTCCTGTTTCGGTCGGTCGAGGAAGGCGCGATCGGGTTGCGCATGACCGAGGCGGTGATGCCGACGGCGTCGGTGAGCGCAAGTCGTCGTCGATCCGCACGGGTCGGGTGACGAGCGAGGTGCCGGCCGAGCCTGCTTCGACGGCCTCGGGAACGGTCGGTCGGTCGGTCGGGAACGCGACGGTTCCTGTTCCGGTCAGTCCCGGGCGTGATGTCGCCGGCGTCGGTGAGCACGAGGTCGTCGTCGATCCGCGCGAGTTCGGTGAGCACGAGTTCGTCGTCGAATCGCACGGGGTGACGCAAGGTGCCGGCTGGTTTCGCTTGGACCGCCGTCCGGGAACGGGCGGTCGGTCGGTCGGGAACGCCTCATGTTCATGGTGAGGACGGCGACGATCGCGGTGCAACGAGTTCCGTGCCGGTCAACGTGGTCACCGCCAGTTGGACTGCCCCATGCGGTGACCTCGATTGGGTCGGTGAGCGGAGCGTTCGTCTTCGATGCGACAGAGTTCGATCTGTCACGCGAGGTACCGACCGATTCTGCTGCGATGGGCGCTCGGACAGCAGGGCCGGTCGCGTCCGACGGTTCTGTTTCCGGTCAGTCGAGGAAGGTGACGATCGCGTTGGGTGTGACCCAGGCGGTGATGTCGACGGGGTCGGTGAGCGCCAGTTCGTCGTCGATCCGCAGGAGTTCGGTGTCACCCGCCGTTCCGGTCCGCACGACGGTCCGACCGTCGGGTCCGAGGGTCGCCGACTTGGCGCGACCGATGTCGACCGAGCCGTCGGCGCCGATCACCTCGGTGATCCCGGCGCGCTCGCCGATCACCGTGCAACCGTCCGACGATGCACCGGTGACCTCGACACCTGACAGATCGGCGATCTGCTCGCCGGTCTCGACCACGACGAGCGAGTGGAACGAACCGTCGCCGCCGACCGGGAGGCACGACCAGGACGGGTCGGGGCGCCTGACGGTGATCGGAGACGTGAACGTGGTGCTGAAAATGGTCGTGCCCTCGAGGTCGATGACCGCCTGGAACACGTCACCGGTCACGACCAGTCGTTCGCCGTCCGCCGTCGGGTCGACCGAGATCACGGTGCCACCGGACGGCACGGTCACTGCGCCGACGCGTTCGGCCTCGGACGCGCCCCCGGTGACTCGCGAGATGGTGCCGGCCGTCGAGACGACGATCAGGTCGTCGCCGTCCATGACGCCCCCGGCCGGGATCTCGGTGGGCACGCGGGCCTTGCTGTCGCGCTCGTAGTCGAACAGGCCGATGTCAGCCTGCCGGTCGACGATCTGGCTCGTCGCGACCCGGTCGTTGCTCACGGCCACCGGCTGCGACGGGAAGAAGCTCGCCTCGTCGACGCCCGGCCGCACCACGATCGTCTGGAAGCTCGCGGCATCGCCGACCGCGAATGCAGAACCGTCGGCGGCCCAACGGATGGTTTCCGCGAAGAGGAACGGGTCGGTCTGACCGGCCAGTGCGCCGATGTCGAGGAGGTCACCCGTGCGGACGTCGACGATGCGGACGTCGCCGCCGGCGGGGCGCCCGACGACCAGGAACAGACCGTCGTCGGTGCGGATCGGGGTGATGCTGCTCGTGCGATCGATCGCCGTGGTGGTCGCTTCGCCGTCACCCCCTGTGATCACGATCTGGGAGGACCCCACGAGGGCGAGCCGGTTGCCGACCACGTGCGTCTCGTCGACCGGTCCGAGCCCGATCAGCGTGTGGTCGGGATGTCCTTCGGCGTCGAGTACCACGACATCACCGCTGCGACGATCGACGATCGCGATCTCCTTCCAGTTCGACAATCCGCCGAACGCGCCACCGTCGTCGTCTCGCAGCGCCGTCCACGCGAGCACGGCGAACGCGATGATCGCCGTGATGGCCACCGTGGAGACGAGCATGCGGCGCGCGGCAAAGTTGGTCGCCGGTTTCGGTCGGCGCCGCAGGTCCGGAGACGTCGGTGGCGGCGCATCGGACATTGCCGTCGACTGTACGCGGCCTGCGCACCCTGGGCGTCACTTGTCACAGGATTGTCGACCGGTACAGTCGTCGAGGTGGAGATCACGTGCCCTCGGTGCCAGTCGAACGTCGAGGTCCGGTTCTACGGCCCGTGCGAGTCGTGCCGCGCCCAACTCTGCGATCGCTTCCGGATCGAGGGTCGGGTCATCGAACTGGCCGAGTACGAGCCGAAGATGAACGTGACCCCCAACGCCATCGCGGTCAAGGATTGACGGCGTCGAAACGCCGGATCGCGAGCGCTGCGTCGCGATTTTGGGCGGTATGCACCAGAAAGCGCGACACGGCTCGACCATCGCCCCGAGTGCGATCACACGCAGAACTGGAAGGGCCGCGATCCCTCGCTATCCTGACGTCGCCGATCTTGGGGACGTAGCTCAATTGGTAGAGCATCTGCTTTGCAAGCAGAAGGTCGTGGGTTCGATTCCCATCGTCTCCACTGAACCCGCCGCTGTCGAACCGGCACGTCTGCCGATCGAGCTCCGCGTGCGTGACCGTCGGAGCCGGGTGGAGACCGAATCCGCCGGTCGCGTAAGTTCTGGGCGATGTCCGATTCCACCGACATCGACAAGGTCGAGCGAGCGATCGGGGGGCTGCCATTGCGCAGCATCGGCCCGGCGCTCATGGGCGGTCGCATCTCCGACATCGCGATCCATCCGTCCGACCGGAGCACCTGGTACGTCGGCGTCGGATCGGGCGGTGTCTGGAAGACGGTCAACAGTGGCATCACGTGGGCCCCGCTCTTCGACGACGAGACGTCCTACTCGATCGGCTGCGTGCGCATCGATCCGTCACGACCGCAGATCGTGTGGGTCGGCACCGGCGAAGCGGTCAGCGGGCGCCACGTCGGGTGGGGGGACGGGGTCTACAGGAGCATCGACGCCGGCCACACGTGGACCCGAATGGGCCTGGAACGCTCCGAGCACATCAGCGACATCCTGATCGACCCCCGTGACGGCGACACCGTCTACGTGGCTGCCGAAGGCCCGCTGTGGTCGAGCGGCGGCGAGCGAGGCCTGTACAAGACGACCGACGGCGGCGCCACCTGGGCCCGGGTGCTGCATGTCGACGACGACACCGGTGTGACCAGCGCGACATTTGCGCCCGACGACCCGGACACGATCTATGCCGCGACCTACCAGCGGCGTCGCCGGGTCTGGTCGTTCCTCGGCGGCGGGCCAGGGTCCGGTGTCCACGTCTCAGACGACGCAGGTGCGACGTTCACGCGCATCGACGCCGGCTTGCCGACGAGCGAGATGGGACGCATCGGTCTTGCCGTCAGCCCGGCCGACCCCGGTGTCGTCTACGCGACCATCGAGGCCGCGGACGAGAAGGAGCGCGGCTTCTACCGGTCGACCACCCGAGGCCGGACCTGGGAACGACGCAACGAGTACCTCAGCGGCGGCACCGGACCGCACTACTACCAGGAACTGTTCGCGTCACCGACGGACGCCGACCGGGTGTACCAGGTCGACGTGTTCCTCCACGTCACCATCGACGGCGGCGCGACCTTCCGCCGCCTCGAGACCGGCATGAACAAGCACAGCGACAACCACGTCGTCTGGATCGACCCGACCGACGGCCGCCATCTGATCGTCGGGAGCGACGCCGGGCTATACGAGTCGTTCGACGAGGGCAAGGCGTGGCGCCACGTGTCGAACCTCCCGATCTCGCAGTTCTACCGAGTCGCAGTCGACGACGCCGTGCCGTTCACCAGCGTGCTCGGCGGGGCTCAGGACCTGGGCACGCTGCATGGACCGACCCGGACGCTCCACGTCGACGGCGTGCGGAACCAGGACTGGTCGGTGGTCCTCGGCAGCGACGGGTACCACGTCGCCTTCGATCCGGACGACGACCGGATCAGCTACGTCGAGTTCCAGGGCGGCAACGTGATGCGCCACGACCGGTCGACGATGGAACTCCGCGACATCCGTCCGCTGCCCGCGCCGAACGAGCCTCCCGAGCGTTGGAACTGGGACACACCGATCGTGATCAGCCCGCATCGAGCCGAAACGATCTACGTCGCCTCGCAGCGGCTGTGGCGCAGCGACGATCGTGGCGAATCGTGGACATCGATCAGCCCTGACCTCACCACCGACCGCAACCGATACGAACTGCCCACCGGCGACCGGGTCGTGAGCGTCGACTCGGTGTTCGATCACGCAGCGATGTCGCTCTACTGCACGATCACGGCTGTCGCCGAGTCCCCACTCGCTCCGGGACTGCTCTACGTCGGAACGGACGACGGTCTCCTCCAGGTCAGTGACGACGGGGGGACGACGTGGCGTCGGATGACGCACCCCGACGGTCTGCCGAGCACGGCGTTCGTCAACGACATCGAGGCATCACAACACGACGCCGACGTCGTGATCGTCGCCGCCGACGACCACAAGAGTGGTGACGACACGCCCTACCTGTTCGAGAGCCGTGACCGCGGGCATACGTGGGTATCGATCTGCGGCGACCTCCCGGACGACACGATCGTGTGGTCGGTCGAACAGGATCACGAACAGCCGGCGCTGCTGTTCGTCGGTGCCGAACGGGGCGTCCACGTCAGCGTCGACGGCGGCGCCCGGTGGTACCGACTGACGAACGGCGTGCCGACGATCGCCGTGCGCGATCTGGCGATCCAGCGGCGCGACGACGATCTCGTCGTCGCCACGTTCGGGCGCGGGTTCTACGTGCTCGACGACTACAGCGCGCTCCGGTCGATCGCCGATCGCGTCGACGAACCGGTCGCGCTCTGCCCCGTTCGAGACGCCTGGTGGTACGTGCCGTACCAGCCGATGCAGGCCGTTGGCCAGCCGACGCTGGGTTCGACGGCGTTCCGAACGCCCAATCCGGAGTTCGGTGCCACGTTCACGTACCACCTCGCAACCGCCATCGAATCGCGCGCCGAGGTTCGCCGAGCGGCCGAGGCGGAGGCCGCCGACGACGACATCGCCGTTCCGGGTTGGGACGAACTGCGGGCCGAACGACTTGACGTTTCACCGACGGTCGTGCTGCGGGTGCGCGATGCCGAGGGCACGGTCGTCCGGGTCCTGCCGGCGAACGTCGAAGTCGGACTTCATCGCACCACGTGGGATCTCCGCCGACCGGCACCGGACCCGATCTCGCTCGAGCCCGACGAGTTCCGTACGCCGTGGGATCGGCCGCCGGTCGGCGACCTCGCTCCCGTCGGTCACTACTGCGTCGACATCGTGCGTCTCGACACCGGTGGCGCGCCCGTCGTGCTCGCCGGCCCCGAGTCGTTCGAGGTTCGTCCGACTCCGGCCGTTTCGAACGCTGCGGAGAACGATCCAGAGTTCAGACTGGCCGCCGCCGACCAGGCGCGGCGCGTCGCCGGTGCCGTCAAGCAGGTCGAGCGGCTGCAGGCACGGGTCCGTCACCTGCGCGCGACGATCCTGGTGACGCCGGCCGCCGCCGAACTGCTCGAACCACTCGACGCTGCCGCTCGGGCGCTCGACGACGTCGCGATCCGACTCCTCGGTGACACCGATCGGATTCGACTGAGCGAGGCGGTCACGCCGTCGATCAGAGCGCTCGTCGATCGGGTGGTGCGCCAGCACCGTGAGACCACCGGCCCGCCGACCCGGACGCAACGCGACGCGATCGAGCGGTCTCGCTCCGAGTTCGCGACGCTCGAGCAGGATCTCGCCGAGTCGCTGGCTGCGATCGATGCGATCGCAGCCCGGCTCGACGCGGCGGGTGGCACCTGGACCGATCGCTAACCCTCCGAACGCGTGAGAGTCGGCCCGGCTGTGGCGGGCCG
>JBDSBE010000113.1:0-25367 GCA_039921745.1 Ilumatobacteraceae bacterium
ACAGGAGCGCCGTGTTCGTCACACGGACTTCACGTCCGTACAGGGACGCGAACGTCAGGAACCCGTTGAACGCGAACACCCCGAAGAACGTCACGATCCCCGGGAGCAGCGCGGCCCGGTGGATCAGGGGCGCCGGATCGGCGTCGGGATCCCCCGGGTGGGCGCCCAGTCGGGTGACAACGACGGCGCTGAGCACCGATGCGAGCCCGACCGCGAGCCAGATCCGGTCGTATCCCCACCCGTCGCGGATCCACAGACCGAGGATCGGCCCGGTGCCCAGACCGGCGTGCACCGACACCAGCATCAAGCTCGCTGCCTGCCCTTGACGCGCCTTCGGGGCGAGAACGATCGCCAGCAGTGCGGAACCGGTGAACATCGCCGCCATGCCCGAACCGAGCACGAGTCGGGACACCACGACCGTCGCGATCGAGTGCGGGCCGAAGCGGATGATCGTCATCGACAGCACCGTCAACGCCGCGCCGATCAACAGGACCCTTCGCGACCCGTGGCGGTCGGCCATCCGGCCGAGCAGTGGTCGGCTCAACAGGGCGGTGATCGCGACGGAGCCCATCACGGTTCCTGCCGTGGCCTCGCTCCCACCCAACTCGTCGACGACGTAGGTCGGCACGAGCGCGTTGAGGATCCCGGTCCCGCCGAAAAACAGCACCGACGCGACCATCAGCACGCCGAACTCGGGGGTGATCAACCGGCCGTCGGGTGGGGCGGCCCGGTCGGGCAGGGCGGCTCGTGACACCGCTCGACTCTGTCACGGCCGGCGCCCCGACACGGAGTCGGCCGATCCCGCAACCTGCGACGATCAACCGGATGCGATTCAGGTTTCGGGGCCCTGTCACGGGTTCGTCATGGCGGCTGCCTAAGGTGGTTCCATGTTGGCTGCCGTGCTCGACCTGGGGATCGACCTCGACGTGTGGCCATGGATCTGGCTCATCACCGCGATCGTGTTCGCGCTCGTCGAGCTCATCGTCGTGGGCGGATCGTTCATCATCCTGCCGTGGGCCGGATCGGCATTCGTCACTGCGATCCTCGCGTTCTACGACGTGCGGATCGAGATCCAGTGGGCGGTGTTCGTCTTCGGCGGCGCGATCATGTTCGCGATCATGTACCAGTGGGCGCAGAAGTTCATGCGCGAGCACACGATGGAACCCGGTGTCGGCGCGGACCGTCTCGTCGGCCTCACCGCGATCGTCACCACCCCGATCCTGCCCGACGACACCGCCCGGCTCGGCCGAGTGACCGTCGCCGGCGAGGTGTGGGGCGTCGCCGATCCCGACCGACCGATCCCGATCGGTTCGAAGGTTCGAGTCGTGGCGATGAAGGGCACACGCGTGGTCGTGGCCCCACTGTCGCCGGATTCGCCAGACAACGAGACCGCCTGGCCCCGGCCCGGCGGAGAGGAGTCATCATGATTGCCGTCATCCTGATCGTGGTCATCGCGATCATCGGCCTGGCCACGCTGGTGGCTGCCGTCAAGATCGTACGCCCCTACCAGCGAGGTCTCGTCGAGCGGCTCGGCAAGTACAAGACGACCAAGGATCCGGGCCTGACCCTGATCGTGCCGTTCGTCGAGACGATGCAACTGATCGACATGCGCGAACAGGTCGTCGACGTGCCGCCCCAGGAGGTCATCACCGCCGACAACGTGGTCGTGTCGGTCGATGCCGTCGTCTACTACGAGGCCACAGATCCGCAGCGACTCGTCTACAACGTCGCCGACTTCTTCACCGCGATCACGAAGCTCGCACAGACCAACCTCCGCAACGTGATCGGCGACCTCGAACTCGACAAGGCCTTGACGTCGCGCGACCAGATCAACACGCAGCTGCGCGAGGTCCTCGACGACGCCACCGACAAGTGGGGCGTTCGCGTGGTCCGCGTCGAGATCCAACGCATCGACCCGCCGCCGGACATCGTGTCGGCGATGCACGCCCAGATGCGTGCCGAGCGCGACCGCCGTGCGACCGTCACCGAGGCGCGCGGGTATCAGGAGGCGGCGATCGCCCGCGCCGACGGCGAGAAGCAGTCGGCGGTCCTGGCCGCCGAGGGCCGACGTCAGGCAGCCATCCTCGACGCCGAGGGCGACGCCCAGGCGATCGAACTGCGAGCCGGCGCCGACAAACTGCGCCTCACGATGCTCGGCGAGGGTGAGGGTGCGGCTGCGAACGCCCGCCTGACCGGTATCAAGCAGGCCGCAGCCGACAACAACGTGCTGACCGTCGAATACCTGCAGGCCCTCGCGAAGATCGGCGACGGCCGCGCCACCAAGCTCGTGATTCCCGCCGAGTTCTCGGGCTTGATGGGCACGGTCGCCGCACTGACGGAGGCGATTCGGCCCGACGACTCGGCCGACGAGATCCGTCCCAAGGGCGGTCTGCCGATCCCCGCGCAGGACGAGCGGGTCGACCTGCCCGCGACGGGGAACGTCTCCGTGGGTGGGAGAGGTCACTGATGCGGGTGGAGGACGCTCCATCACCAGGGTGGTACCCCGACCCCGAGGGCGGTTCGAGGCTCCGCTTCTGGGAGGGCACCGACTGGTCCGACCGCTGGCGGGCGCCTCCGACGGCGGGCGTGATCGAAATGCAGCGGGTGGCCGCCGAGCAGGCGCGCCACGAGTTCGACAACGTCGGTGGCAACGTCAACATGGGTTCACTGAACCGCAGCGACTCGGAGGCGATCATCAACCAGGTCCGGCTGGCGGCCCGTGACGAGGCCCAGCGCGCATCGGAGATGTTCGGTCTCCAAGCCAAGACCGCCGCCCGCAGCATCCAGCCACTGATCTCGGAGTACACCTCCAAGGTCGCACGCTGGTTCCGGATCGCGTCGGTGATCGCGGTCGTGCTCCTGATCGGCTGGGTCGCCTTTCAGGTGTTCGCCCAGATCAGCCTGTTCGAATGGGTCGGCGATCGGATCGACAACCTCAGCGACAATGCGGGCATGATCGTGCGCGCCGGCATCACGTCCGCCGTCGTCAGAGGCTGACGATCTCGTACTCGGTCGGCACGTGCTCCGCCTGGAGGCGGGTCTGCAGCGTGCGGTAGTCGTCGGCGACACGGGGGTCCGGGCGCCACGAGCGTGCGTAGTAGACCTTCTCGACGCCGGCCTGGATCAACTCCTTGCTGCACGAGAAGCAGGGTTGATCGGTGGTGTACACCGTCGTGGCATCGGTCGACGCCCCGTACCGGCCGGCAGTCAGCAGGGCATTCGCCTCGGCGTGCACGCAGATGCACAGGTCGTACCCGGTCCCCGATTCGAACTGGTCGCGGTCCGAACAGCGGACGCATCCACCGTCGAGACAGTTCGCGAGACCCTCGGGCGTGCCGTTGTACCCCGTCGCGATGACCCTTCGCCCTTCACCAGGATCGCCCCGACCCGGCGACCGCGGCAGTTGGCCCGGCTCGCCGCCGTGAACGCCAGCGCGAGGTAGTAATCGTCGCGCTGGGGGAGTGCCGGGCCGTCCCTGGTCATCGGGTGTCACCGTAGTGACGCGGCTACGATCGCCGCATGACTGAACCCCGTAACGACTTCGCCGCCGGCGTCATCACCGGATCGGAGGTGCAGGACGTGTTCGCGCTCGCCAAGGCCATGCAGTTCGCCCTCCCGGCGGCGAACTGCATCGGGAGCAACTCGATGAACGCAGTCATGGAGACCGCCGCCAAGCTGAACTCGCCGGTCATCATCCAGTTCTCGAACAGCGGCGGCGCGTTCGTCGCCGGCAAGGGTGTCGGCGTCGACTCGCACCGGGCGTCGGTCCTCGGTTCGCTCGCCGGGGCCGATCACGTCAACCGGCTCGCCGAGCACTACGGGGCGCGCGTGATCCTGCACACCGACCACTGCGCCAAGCCATTGCTGCCGTGGGTCGACGGCCTGCTCGACGAGGGTGAGCGGCACTTCGCCGAGACCGGCAAACCGCTGTTCAGCTCCCACATGCTCGACCTGTCGGAGGAACCGTTGGAGGAGAACGTCGAGACCTGCAAGCGTTACCTCGAACGGATGTCGGCGATCGACATGACGCTCGAGATGGAACTCGGCATCACGGGTGGCGAGGAGGACGGCGTCGACAACTCCGATGCCGACGCGTCCGATCTGTACTCGAAGCCCGAAGAGGTGGCGTACGTGTACGAGGAGCTGTCCAAGGTCAGCGACATGTTCACCGTCGCGGCTGCGTTCGGGAACGTGCATGGCGTGTACAAGCCGGGCAACGTCAAACTGACCCCGACGATCCTGCGCGACTCGCAGCAGTACATCCAGGAGCACTACGACACGGCACGGCTGCCGGTCGACTTCGTGTTCCACGGCGGGTCGGGCTCATCGGCCGACGAGATCGCCGAGGCGATCAGCTACGGCGTGGTCAAGATGAACATCGACACCGACCTGCAGTGGGCGTTCTGGGATGGCATCCGCGGGTACGAGGCGGCGAACCACGGCTACCTGCAGGGTCAGATCGGCAACCCGGACGGTGACGACAAGCCGAACAAGAAGCAGTACGACCCGCGCGCCTGGTCGCGCGCCGCCGAGGTGTCGTTCGTGCAGCGCCTCGAACAGGCCTTCCACGAGCTGAACAACGTCGGCACCCTCGCCTGACAGTGATCATGAGAAGTGAGCCGAACCCGCGCGTCACACCCGTGCGGTACCGTCATGAGCATCCGACTTCCCCTGTGAACCAGCGGCAGGAAGGACAGCATCATGGATGCGAACAACGTTGTGGTGGTACGGGGCGTCGTCACCAGTGACCCGGTCGTGCGAACGTTGCCCTCGGGCGACATCGTCACGCAGATCGAGATGACGACCCGAATGGAGTGTGGCACCACCTCGGTGCCGGTCGCGGTGCACGGCACCGCCGTCACCGTGGTGGCCGGCGACGAGATCGTGGTCACCGGCCACGTCAGCCGCCGGTTCTTCCGAGTCGGCGGAGCGACCCAGAGCCGAACCGAAGTGATCGCGGCTCGGGTCGTCACGGCGAATCGGCGCAAGACCGTGGCGACCGTCGTGGCGGCTGCCGCTGCGCTGCTCGACTGAACGGTCAGTACAGGGGGCGCAGCACGAGGCCCGTCAGCAACTTCGGCGTGAAGAACGTCGACTTGGGAGGCATCAGGAGGCCTTCGCGCGCCGTGCGTTCGATCTCGTCCACCCCGACCGGGCGAATCAGGACGGCCGCGGTGATGGTCTCGTCGGTCGTCATCAGGGTGTGCAGCTCGTGGACGCCGTGCTGATACGACACCGTCGCCGCAGTGTCGTCGAGCAGATGCTCGAGCCACAGCCCGTCGAGCGCACGAACCCCGGCGAAGGCCTCCGCGTTCGGGGTCAACCACGTGCCCTGGCCACTCGGTGTCACGAGGCACAGCGCGCCTCGCTCCTGCATGGCGGCGAGTGTGGCGGGTCCGACGTCACCGGCGTCGGTCATGTCGAAGCCCTTCGACAGCGCTGCGCGCAGATCGTCCAGCGAGATGTCCCGGTACACACGGTGGATCGCCTCGACGCTCAGCTGGTCGGCGACCAATTCGCTCACGAACGCAAGCGTCAGCTCGGCCGGGGACTCATCGTCCCCAGTGGCGCGGATCTCGTCCCGATAGCGCCGAGCGACGCCGTACCGGTGGTGGCCGTCGGCGATCAACACGTCGTCCGACCACACCATGGCGCTGATCGCAGCCACCCGTTCGGTGCTCGTGACACGTTCGACGGTGTGGGTGACCCCGTCGACGGTCACGGACCCGACGGCCTCACCCGGCTCGTTCAGCAACCGGGTCAGATCGGTGGCGAGGGACAACCCCCAGATCGCCGAGGTGTTCGCCTGCGCCGACCGCATCAGGTCGAGCCGGTCCGTCGAGGCCTTGTGGGTGACCCGTTCGTGCGGCAGGACCTCGCCCGCACCCTCGTCGACGACCTCGAGCGCTCCGAGCACGCCGACGATCTCGCGGTCGCGACCTTGCGCATCGGTGAACGCCATGCGGTAGAGCGTGAACGACGGTTCGTCGTCACGAGTCAACACACCCTCACCGAGCCATGTCCGCAGCAGCTCGCCGGCCTCTTCGTAGCGGTCGTCGCCATCGCGTTCGCGGGGCACGTCGACGTGGACGATGTTGTGGGGGTGCCTCGACTCGAGCGCATCGACGTCGGCATCGGACAGCACGTCGTACGGCGGCGCAGTGACCTCGTCCAGAGGGTCGGTCACGTAGCGCAGAGCGGGGAACGGTTCGAAGCGTGGCACGTGCACAGGGTGCCAGATGGCGCGACCTGGTACAAACGTCGCGTGGGAGTCGTCGAAGAGGGTTTCGAAGCCGTCGAGTTCGTGCTGTGCGATCTCGACGGTGTGGTGTGGTTGGCGCGCCAAGCGATCCCCGGAGCGCCCGAGGCGATCGAGCGGATGCGGTCGAGCGGTCGACGGGTTCTGTTCGTGACGAACAACTCGATGTCGCTCGTCGCCGATCAGGAACGGGCACTCGCCGACATCGGCATCCCGGCGACCGGAGACGTGATCACGAGCGCCCAGGCTGCGGCCGCGCTCGTCGAACCGGGTGACGTGGTCCACGTCTGCGGTGGGCCGGGCGTCATCGAGGCGGTCGAGGCGCGCGGCGCGGTGGTCGCGGACTCGGCGGATGCGGCCGACGTCGTGATCGTCGGGATGCACCATGACTTCGATTACGCCGGACTGAGCGCAGCCAGCACCGCGATCCGACGCGGTGCGAGATTCGTCGCCACCAACGACGACGCCACCTATCCGACCCCGGACGGGCCGACCCCCGGCGCGGGGTCGATCGTCGCGGCGGTGGCCATGGCGTCGGGTGCAACCCCCACCGTGGCGGGAAAGCCGCACCGCCCGATGGCCGAGCTCGCCCACGACCGGTGCGGTGAGCGGTTCTCGGCCGCAACCGTCCTCATGGTCGGTGATCGATGGTCGACCGACGGCCGCTTCGCGGACGTGCTCGGCTGCGTCTTTGCCCTCGTCCGGACCGGTGTGACCGAGCCCGGTGCCGAAGCCGGTGGCATCGCCGACATCGACGAGGCCGATCTGAGCGCGGTCGCCGACGTGCTCCTCGCCGGCTGACCCGACCGCCGCGCCCCCGGCTGCACCGGTGGGTACCCATCGATTGGTACGATCGCCCGCATGGCCAAGTCTCCCATCCAGAAGTTCCTCGACGCCGGCGTGCAGTTCACGGAGATGTCACGCAAGCAGGCGGAGTCGATCGTCAAGTCGATGGTCAAGGAGGGCGAGATCCGCCGCAAGGACACCGAGCAGATGGTGAAGACCTTGGTTCAGCGGGGCCGCGAGACGAACGACCGGATCAACCAGATGATCGAGTCCGAGGTCGACAAGCAGATCGCCGCGGCCAAGAAGGGGCTCGAAGAACTCGAAGCCCGGGTCGAGGCGCTCGCCGGCCAGGTGCGGTCGGCTGCGTCCCGGACGGCGGGATCGGCGCCGGCCACGGACTCGTCCGCTGGAACGAACGCCGGTACGACCCCTGTGAAGCAAGCCCCTGCCAAGCGGACGACGGCCGCAACGAAGACCGCAGCCAAGAACAGCACAGCCAAGAAGACGACGGCCAAACGCACGGCCAAGAAGAGCACAGCCAAGAAGAGCACAGCCAAGAAGGCGCCCGTCAAGCAGGCGGTCGGCTCGTCCGGTGTGCGCAAGGTCAGTACCTCTCGCAAGCGCTGATGCGTGGGCCCTCGACGCCGACTCGACGCTGATCTCGTGCGTCGCGGGCTCGTTGCCAGCCGGAGCGAGGCGCAGCACCTGATCGACTCCAACCGCATCACGGTGAACGGCGCGATCGCCGACAAACCGGCGCGACAGGTGGCGACGGGCGATCAGATCGTCGTCGTGGGGCCGGCACCGCGATTCGTCGGTCGCGGTGCCTACAAGCTCGATCACGCGCTCGATGTCTTCGGACTCGACGTGACCGGTGTGCGGGCATTGGACGCCGGCGCGTCGACCGGCGGTTTCACGGATTGCCTGCTCCAGCGCGGCGCAGCCCGCGTCGTTGCGGTCGATGTCGGTCACGGACAATTGCACGAACGATTGCGGGCCGACCCACGGGTCGACAATTACGAACGCACGAACGTCCGCCACATCGACGCCGATCTGATCGGTGGCCCCGTCGACTTCGTCGTCGGGGATCTGTCCTTCATCTCGCTCGGCCTGGTGATCGCCCCGCTCGCGGCCGTGTGCCAACCTGGGTCGCCCATGGTGCTCCTGGTCAAACCACAGTTCGAGGCCGGACGCGCCGAGGTGAGCCGCGGTCGTGGCGTCATCAGCGATCCATCGGTCTGGCAGCGCGTGCGCGACGAGGTCGCCCAGGAATTGGTCGATCGCGGATGTGCCGTCATCGCCTGGACCGAATCGCCGATCACCGGCGCAGACGGCAATCACGAGTTCCTGATCCACGCCCGCACCCCTGATCGACCGATCGCAGGTTTCCGACCATGATCCAAGTCGTGATCATGGCCCACCATGAACGCACCGATGCGCGGACGTTGGCGAGCTCGACTGCAACCTGGCTGCGCGAGCGCGGACACGACGCGTGGATGCTGCCCGACGACGCGGCCATGGTCGGTCTCGACGAACTCGCTGTCGATCGCGCACCGAGCGAAGCCGACCTGGTGCTGTGCCTCGGTGGCGACGGCACCATGCTGCGCGCCGTCAATCTGCTCGACGGCGCACCGGTGCCGCTCCTGGGCGTCAACCTCGGCCGCCTCGGCTACCTCACCGAGGTTGAAGAGGACTCGGTCATGGACGCCCTCCAGCGCTTCGAGACGGGCGCCGACGTCGGGCAGTGGCATCTCGACGAGCGGATGATGCTCGATGTCGAGGTGACCGATGCCGACGGAGCGGCGGCGGGCCGCTGGCGAGCCCTCAACGAAGCCGTCGTCGAGAAGCGCATCTCCGGGCACACCGTCCACCTGCTGCTGCGGATCGACGGCGAGCCGTTCACCTCCTACGCGGCGGACGGGCTGATCGTCTCGACGCCCACCGGTTCGACTGCGTACTCCCTGTCGGCCCGCGGACCGATCGTGTCGCCCAAGCACCGCGCGCTGCTCGTCACGCCGGTTGCTCCACACATGCTGTTCGACCGCAGCATGGTGCTCGATCCGACCGAAACGGTGCAGATCGAGGTGCTGGGAGAGCGCGAGGCGGCGGTCGCGATCGACGGGCGGCCCGTCTGCAACCTCATCAGCGGGGCACTGGTCACCTGCTCACCGTCGTCAGTGACCGCGAGCTTCGTCCGGTTCGGCAATCATCAGTACCACCAGGTCCTGAAAGCGAAGTTCGGACTCACCGACCGCTGAACCCCAATCCACCGGCCGATCCACCTGGCCGGCAGGCCGTCGCCGTCACCCGTCGCCGTCACACCGGCGTGATTGACTGTGGGCGTCGGGCGACTCGTTGGAAAGGAGACCGTGCTCACCGAACTGCACATCGAGAACCTGGGTGTCATCGAGCGCGCCGTGCTGGTGCTCGATCGCGGGGTGACCGCGCTTTCCGGCGAGACCGGGGCCGGCAAGACGATGCTGGTCGAAGCGATCGGGCTGCTCGTCGGCGGCCGGGCCGACCCGTCGGTCGTGCGCACCGGCGCCACGGAGGCCAGGATCGACGGCCGCTTCGAGGTCGATCGAGGTGGCGAAACCGCCGAGATCGTGTTGACCAGGGTGGTCCCGGCCGACGGTCGGTCTCGAGCGTACGTCGACGGCCGTCCTGCGACCGTCACGTCGCTGGCGGAGATCACGCGAGACATCATCGACCTGCACGGCCAGCATGCCCACCAGAGCCTGCTGTCGGTCGGCACCCAGCGTGCCGCGCTCGACGAGTTCGGTTCGATCGATCTCGCGCCGCTGCGGGCCGCTCGGGCACGACTCACCGAACTCGACGCCGAGCTGGCGACACTCGGCGGCGACGAACGCGCCCGTGCCCGCGAAATCGATCTCCTGCGGTTTCAGGTCGGCGAGCTCGACGCCGCCCGAATCGACGATCCCGGCGAGGACGACCGATTGTCCGGTGAGGAGGCCCTGCTCGCGGATGCCGTCGCCCACCGGGAAGCCGGCGAGGCTGCGCTGCGGGCACTTCGTGACGACGACGACGAGAACGACCCGATCGCAGCCGCGCTCACGGCGCTCGACGGTCGGGCACCGTACGACGAGTTGGGAGACCGGCTGCGAGGCCTGTCGGCAGAGCTCGACGACATCGTCGCGGAGCTGCGCCAGCTCTCGGAAGGGATCGAGGAGCGGCCCGAGCGTCTCTCGGAGATCCGGGAGCGACGCCACCTCCTGGTCGATCTGCGGCGCAAGTACGGCAACGATCTGGCCGAGGTGATGGCGTTCCACGCAGAGGCCGAGCACCGCCTCCGGGAGCTGGAGGACTATGACCGGAGGGCTGGCGAGCTCGATGCCGAGCGAGCCGACGCGGTCGCCGTCGAGCGGGTCGCGTCCGAGGCGGTCGGCCGCGCTCGTCGCCTCGCAGCGCCGGCGCTGGCATCGGCCGTCGAGACCCGGCTGCGAGACCTGGCGATGCCCAACGCGTCGATCGCCGTCGAGGTGGGGCGCACGGCAGATGACCATCCTGGCGACGAGGTTCGATTCATGCTGTCCGCCAACCCCGGTTCGCCGGTGCTCCCACTGCACCGCGTCGCATCGGGCGGAGAACTCGCGCGTGCGATGCTGGCGTTACGGCTCGTCCTCGCCGGGGCAGGGGAGCGCTCCGCCGTGGCGACGTTGGTCTTCGACGAGGTCGACGCCGGGATCGGCGGATCGGCGGCGGCGGCCGTCGGCACGGCGCTCGCCGACCTGGGTCGCCACCACCAGGTCCTGGTCGTCACGCACTTGCCGCAGGTCGCCGCTCGGGCGACCAGACAGCTGGTGGTCACCAAGACCGTGCTCGACGACCAGACCTTCACGCGTGTCGACGAGGTGGCGGGCGACGACCGGGTCGGCGAGATCGCCCGGATGCTGGCCGGAGCGGAGACCGCAGCTGCCCTCGATCACGCGCGCGACCTGTTGGAAACGTGAAGACTTTGCGCGATCACGCCGCAATCCGCGCGTTGATGGAGGCGCGCAGGATATGGTGATCTTCCGTCGTGCTCACGCCCGATACCACCCCACACGGGCGATTCGATGACGGAGGTCAGCCACATGCCGAAGCACATCTTTGTGACCGGAGGCGTTGCCAGCTCGCTGGGAAAGGGTCTCACCGCAAGTTCCCTCGGCCGCCTGTTGAAGCTCCGTGGTCTGCGGGTCACGCTGCAGAAGCTCGATCCGTACATCAACATCGACCCGGGCACGATGAACCCGTACGAGCACGGCGAGGTGTTCGTCACCGATGACGGCGGTGAGACCGACCTCGACCTCGGGCACTACGAGCGCTTCATCGACGAGAGCCTGCTGCGCGGGTCGAACGCCACCACCGGATCGATCTACCAGTCGGTGCTGGCCGCCGAGCGTCGAGGCGACTACCTCGGCAAGACGGTGCAGGTCATCCCGCACATCACCGACGAGATCAAGCGTCGGATCCACCAGGTCGCGACCGATGACGTCGACGTCGTGATCACCGAAGTCGGCGGCACCGTCGGCGACATCGAGATCCTGCCGTTCCTGGAAGCAATCCGTCAGTTCCGCAAAGACGCCGGGCGTGACAACGTCTGCTACATCCACGTCACACTCGTACCGTTCATCGGGCCGTCCAGTGAGCAGAAGACCAAGCCGACCCAGCACTCCGTCACCGAACTCCGGAGTCGGGGCATCCAGCCCGACCTGATCGTGTGCCGCAGCGAGTCACCGGTGCCCGAAGACCTCAAACGCAAGATCTCGAACCTGTGCGACGTGCCCGAGAACGCTGTCATCAACGCCGCCGATGCCGGCAACATCTACGAACTGCCGCTGATCCTGCATGACGAGGGCCTCGACACCGTGGCGCTCGACGTGCTGCGGATGGAGGGTCACGAGCCCGACCTGTCCTACTGGGAGCAGCTGGTGCGGCGGATCGAAGCGTCGACCCTGCCGGTGAAGATCGGACTGATCGGCAAGTACGTCCAACTGCCCGACGCGTACCTGTCGGTGGTCGAGGCACTCAAGCACGCGGGCTTCCACCACGGCGCCGCCGTGGACATCGACTGGATCCCGGCCGAGGACGTCGAGGGTCTGCTGGCCTCAGATCGACTGAGCCATCTGGACGGCATCGTGATCCCCGGTGGCTTCGGCGCTCGCGGGTTCGAGGGCAAGATCGCGGCTGCCCGGTACGCCCGTGAGGAAGGCGTGCCGTGTCTCGGTCTCTGTCTCGGGTTGCATGCGATGACCTCCGAGTTCGCTCGCAACGTACTCGGCCTCGTCGGGGCCAACTCGAGCGAGATGGACCCGTCGACCAAGTATCCCGTGATCGATCTGATGCACGACCAGCGTGACGTGACCGACATGGGCGGCACGATGCGCCTCGGCGCCTACTACGCCGTCCTCCAACCGGGCAGCCGCGTCGCCGAGGCATACGGCGAGCCGGTCGTCAGCGAACGACACCGGCATCGGTACGAGTTCAATCCGAAGTTCCGCTCACAGTTCGAATCGCACGGGTTCCGGTGCAGCGGGACGTCTCCGGACAAACGACTGGTCGAGTTCATCGAACTCACCGATCATCCATTCTGGGTCGCGACCCAGGCCCATCCCGAGTTCAAGAGCCGCCCGGACCGCGCCCATCCACTGTTCCGTGAGCTGATCGACGCCGCACTCGCCCGCCGTGATGCGACGCCCCCGGGGCTGCGCCGGATGCTCGACGAGGTCGCGAGCCAGGCACCGACCGACGTCGAATCGACCGCGTGACCTCGCAGTCGGCATCCGGCTTTCGCCACCTCGATGACGCGCTCGTCCACGAGGGCTCCATCTGGAACCTGGTCACGTCCGAGTTCGTGGCCCCTGACGGCGAACGGTTCCGTCGCGACATCGTGCGGTCGCCCGGAGCAGTCGGCGTCGTTCCGCTGGTCTTCGATGCCGAAGGGCTTCCGTCGGTGGTGCTGGTCGCCCAGTATCGCCCGGCCCTTGACGGTGAGGTGATCGAGATCCCCGCCGGGATGCGAGACGTGGACGGCGAACCACCCGAGCAGACCGGTCGCCGCGAGCTGATCGAGGAAGCCGGGCTCCGCGCCGGCGAGATGGTCCATCTCATCGACATCCTGCCGTCACCCGGCATGACCGACTCGGTCTGCACCGTCTACCTCGCCACGGGGTGCACCCCGGCCGAGCACGACCGCCAGGGCCCCGAAGAGCAGGTGATGCAGGTCCTGCACATCCCGCTCGACGATGCCCTGGCGATGATCGATCGCGGGGAGATCAGGGACGCCAAGACGGTGGCAGGGCTGTTCGCCACCGATCGCCGATTGCGCAGCTGAGTCGTGCCACGCGCCGAACAGCCGATCGATGATCCGGCGACCGAGTTGCTGCCGATGGAGATCGAGGAGTTCCTGAGCTGGATGTCGAGCGAACGCGGTCGGGCCCGCAACACGATCACGGCATATCGCCGAGACCTGCTCCGATATCACCGCTGGCTGAGCGGTCGCGGGCTCACGCCACTGACGGTCGGGCACAGCGAACTGACGGACCTCGTGGCCGAGCGCCGCGCGAGCTCCGCCGCCACGTCGTCCATTGCCCGCCAGATCGCCGCGATCCGAATGCTGCACCGCTATCTCGCGATCGAGCAACTGCGACCCGACGACCCGACCGCTCGCATCGACGGGGTCCGGGTGCCGTCGGGTATTCCGAAACCGCTCACCGAGGAGCAGGTCGGGTCGCTCCTCGACGCCGTCGTCGGCAACGATCCGGTGCACCGGCGTGATCGGGCGCTGCTCGAGTTCCTCTACGCGACGGGCGCACGGGTCTCGGAGATCGTCGGGTTGTCGATCGGCGACATCGACTTCGATCAGTCGCTGGTGCGTCTGTTCGGCAAAGGCAGCCGAGAGCGGATCGTGCCGTTCGGATCGTCGGCCGCGGTTGCCTTCGACGACTGGTTCGGCCCTGACGGCAGGGCGGCCTTCGTGCCCACCCGCTGGCGTCGCCGCGGCGACGCCGAGGCGATCTTCCTCAATCAGCGCGGTGGACGACTCAGCCGACAGGGCGTGTGGTTGGTCATCAAGCAGTACGGCGAGCGGGCCGGGATCACCGACCACCTGTCGCCGCACGTGCTGCGACACTCGTGTGCGACGCATCTCCTCGATCACGGGGCAGACTTACGGATCGTGCAGGAGATGTTGGGCCACGCGTCGATCTCGACCACACAGATCTACACGAAGGTCAGCCAGGAGCGGCTCTGGGAGGTCTACCGGATGGCACACCCACGGGCGATGGGCACATCGCGATGAGCAGGCCGGTGCAGGTGCTGACGCGTCCCCACCACCTGGCGGCGCGGTTCTTCACCTCGCTGTCGAGTGCCCCGCCGCCCGTCACCGACGAGGTGTGGGCCGAGCGCAACCTGCTCGCAGGCGAGATCGGGTTGTGGCGTCGGATGTCGAACCAGGATCGGCGCCACTCCGTCACCGTGGCCCGGCGGTTCGCCGTCGCACGCCCCGGGGCGACCCGGGCCGAGATCGCCGGTGCGCTGCTCCACGACGTCGGCAAGATCGAATGCGGGCTGGGGACATGGGGACGGGTCGCCGCGTCCCTTGTCGGCTCGCGCACGGAGCGATTTCGCAAGTACCACGATCACGAACACATCGGATCGCTGTTGGCCGATGCCGCCGGCGCTGAACCGGCCACGGTCGAGCTGATCGACGAGCGAGGGCCGGCGTACGAGACGTTGCGGTCCTGCGATCACGCCTGAACGGCCTCGCCGAGCACGGCTCGGGTCCGGCGGTCGTTGACAACAGCCCGGATGATCATCCACACCAGCAGACCGCCCCAGATCCCGGCGATCCCGAGGCCGGGAACGGCCAGCACCAGCACGCCGATCGGCACCACCGCAGCCAGGTATGCGAATGCGGCGCGACCCAGGAATCGGTAGTCGCCGGCACCGATCAGGATCCCGTCGTGCGCGAATGCGACCGCCCCCGGGACCAGGATCACCGACAGCCACCAGATCGCGCTGGTGGCACGGTCCGCGACGGCGGGGTCGTCGGTGAACAGGCGGGGAATGAACGGCGCAGCCGCAGCGAGCACGACACCGAGCGCGATTCCGGTCACGATCGACAGGCGAACGGCGCGCCGGGCGACGTGGGCTGCGCTCGACCGGTCATCGCGACCGAGGTCCTCGGCGACGATGGTCTGGGCCGGTACCGCGAGCGCATCGAGGGCGAGCGCGAGGAAGATGAACAGGCTGTTGGCGATCTGGTGTGACGCCAGTGTGACCTTGTCGATCCGAGCCGCGATCGCCGTCGAACCGCCGAACACGGCGAGCATCGAGCCGACCCGCAGGAGCAGGTATTTGCCCGCCGACATCAGTGGGCGCATGCCCTCGATGTCCGGGCGACGGACCGACGCAGCGGCGAGCTGCGGCCGGAGGATCCACAGGAAGGCAACCGCAGCACCGCACTGCGCGATCACGGTGGACAGCGCCGAGCCGGCGACACCCATGTCGAACACGAACACGAACACGAGCTCGATCACGAGGTTCGCGAGGTTGGCGCCGAGCAGCACCCACAGCGGGGTCAGGTAATCGGAGGCGCCGCGCAGCACCCCCTGCGCTGCGAGCGTGATGAGGAAGAACGGGACACCGATCGCGCTCAGCGACAGATACGTCTGCGCATGGTCGAGGACGTCACCGGTGGCGCCGAACCAGCCCGACACCGACCCGGCGCCGAAGAACAGCAGGGGGGCGGCCGGCACGCCGAACAGCAGCGAGAGCCACATCGCCTGCACCCCGACGTTGGCGGCCGAGGCGTGTTCGCCGGCACCGAGCCGCCGGGCCACGCGCTCGGTCGTGCCGTAGGTCAGGAAGTTCGCCCCCGCGAAGATGAATGACAGGACCGTGGCCGCGATCGCGAGCCCGGCCAGTTGATCGGTACCGAGTCGGCCGACGATTGCGGTGTCGACGAGCACGTAGACCGGTTCGACGGCGAGCGATCCGAGGGCCGGTACCGCCAGCGACAGGATACGACGATCGACATGCCGGGCGGTCACGCCGGGACGAGGCCGATCGCGTCGTACGCCCGCTGGAGTGTCACGGCGGCGATTCCCCGAGCACGTCCGGAACCGATCTGGAGCAGGCGGGTGAGTTCGGCGCGGTCGTCGATCAGATCGCGGTAGCGGACCTGAATCGGCTCGAGCATCGCAACGACCGCTTCGCCCGTGTCGACCTTGAGTGCCCCGTACTGGTTGTACCCCTCGGCCGCCGCGACGGGTGTGGTGCCGGTCGCAGCAGCGAGGATGTCGAGCAGGCTGCTCACCCCCGGCTTCGCAGCGACGTCGTAGCGCACCTCCGACTCGGAATCCGTGACGGCCCGCTTGAACTTCTTCATGATCGCCGACGGTTCGTCGAGCATCATCACACACCCGTTCTCGCCGACGGTCGATTTCGACATCTTCGAAAGCGGGTCCTGCAGATCCATCACCCGGGCACCGGCCGTGGGGGTCACCGCTTCGGGAATCACGAACGTCTCGCCGAACCGGTGGTTGAAGCGGATCGCCGCGTCGCGGGTGATCTCGATGTGTTGGCGCTGGTCGTCACCGACCGGGACCTCGTTGGTGTCGTACAGGACGATGTCTGCGGCTTGCAGGGCCGGATAGGTGAACAGGCCACCCGAGATGAATTGGTGCTCGCGCTTGGCGGTCTTGTCCTTGAACTGGGTCATCCGGCTCAGTTCCCCGTACGACACGGTGCATTCCATCACCCACCCGAGTTGCGCATGCTCCGGAACGTGGCTCTGGACGAACACGGTTGCGACGTCCGGATCGAGACCGATCGCGAACAGCATCGCCGCCAAACGGATCGTGGCGTCACCGAGCACGTCGGGCTGCTCGGTGACGGTCAGCGCGTGGAGGTCGACAATCCCGTGGAACACCTCGTTGTAGTGCTGCCCCGGGACCCAGTTCCGGAGGGCACCGAGGTAGTTCCCCAAGTGCACCTCGCCGGTCGGTTGGATGCAGGAGAGGACTCGTGTCACAGGCAGCGAGACTACCGGGGCCCGATCGCGTGACGGGGCCCGGTCGCGGTCAGACGGTGGCGAACCCGGGGACGCCGGCGTCGTGGTAGGTGTGGCGCGGGCGCCGAACGAACAGGCGCACGAGCACCAGGCTGGACATGAAGGTGCCGGCGCTCGCGAGTGCGATCAAGCCGACGTCGAGGTTGGCGAGGCCGTAGATGCCCCACAGCAGAGCCTCGGCGAACGCCATCACCCAGGTGGCGAGTGACACCCCGCTGACGTCGATCGTCCGGTAGACCGTGACGACGGCCGGGGAGAGTTGGATCCCGTACAGCGCCCCCAGGACGATGCCGGCGGTGACCCAGTCGTCGAGCGACACGGCCAGGAGCGGCACGAGCCCGATCGTGGCCGTGGCCAGTGCGGCCGGGCGGAGCAGTGGCCAGGTCGGCGTGGTGCTGAACTTCACCACCGCGACGGTGATCACGAGATAGGCCAGCACCGACACGACGCTCACCGGCAGAATGCTCCAGTCGCCGACCCCGAGCGCGTACACACCCCACCATCCGTTGACGGTGGCGCTGATCGCAGCCCAGGTGACCGAGACGCCGTCGGGACTGCGTTCACGGATCAGCTTCGTGGCCTGCGGGACGGCCATCGCCGCCCCGAGAACGTTTGCGGCGACGACGACGAGCGTCAACGTGTTCACGGACATGCAAGGAGCGTAACCGGTATAGCCCGTTACTAAGCGGCGGGTTGCTGTGACCTTCGTCTCCCCGTCGCTCGGCGTGAGCCCTATCCTCGAATCATGTACGTACGCGCCGATTCGCTCGACGACGAGGTGGGGGCCACGGTCGATGCTGCGATGGAACTCGCGAACGTGATCCTCGATGCAACGGAAGCCGAGCACACGGTCGACATCGCCGTGCAGCTCCGTACCGTGCTCGTCGATCACGACTTCCTGCGGGCGCGCGCCGCCGGACCCGAGGAGATCGCGGCGTTCGCGGACCGATGCGTGCCGTTGGCTCGTCTGATGTCGACCCTGCCCGAATCCGACTTGACCAACGCGGTCGAGAGCGTGAACATCGAACTGGGGTCGTGCGCGATCGCACCGTCGCTCAGCGCCCACGACGGGTTCGCACTCCACATCCACTGGACCAGCGCGACGACCCCGTTCGCGCACCAGGTGGCCGTCGACCTCCTGATGGCCATCGCGCAGACGCTGTGCGACCACGGCACCCGCCGTTTCGGGCGCTGCGCCGCCGATGACTGCGGGCGTCTCTTCTACGACTCGACCAAGAATCGGTCTCGTCGGTTCTGCGCCGACTCGCGGTGTGCGAGCCGAACGCACACCGCTGCTCACCGGGCTCGACGGGCATCCGAGTAGCGTCGCGGCATGCCGGCCCGGAAGCGTCACAAGCAGGTCATCGAGCACCCGGACCCGGTCGTCCGGTTTGGACAGGCGCTCGAGCGCGAGCAGCGTCGCCTCAGCGCCGAGCAGGAACGAATCAGGGCCGAGCGGGAAGAAGCAGCCCGTCTCGCCGCGATTGCGGCCGATCACGCGGAACGACTCGCGCGAGCACGGGCGCGTCTCGATCGGGCGATCGGCGACGTGAAGCGACATCGAGGGCGAGCCGACGTCGAGTCCGAGTACCGGGTCGCCAAGGCAGCCGTCGTCGAGTTGGAGACGGGGGACCGACCGGCGTGGGCCCCCGGTCCATGATCCCAACCGTGTGGTTACAACCATGTCATTCGAAGCGGTAGGCTCTCGGCCGTGTCGATCGACGTCTCCACGCCCATCTACGAGGGTCCGTTCGACCTGCTGTTGCAGCTGATCCTGAAAGAACAGGTCGATCTGTACGACATCGATCTGTCGCGGATCGTCGATGCCTACCTCGCCGAACTCGAACACCTCCAGGCCCTCGATCTCGACGTCGCGACCGAGTTCCTGCTGATCGCTGCGACACTCGTGGAGCTCAAGACACGCCGCCTCCTCCCGGGCCGGACCGACATGGATCTCGACGAGGAGTTCGCCATGTGGGAAGAACGTGACCTGCTGCTCGCCCGCCTGATCGAGTGCAAGACCTTCAAGGACGTCGCCAAGATCTTCCATCGTCTGGCGGACGAAGCCGATCTGTCGTTCCCCCGCACTGTCGGGCCCGACGAGCGATTCGCCGATCTCATGCCCGACCTGCTCGAAGGCACCAGCGTGCGTCGGCTCCAGAGCGCCGCGATCCGGGCACTCACGCCGCAGCCGCAGCCGATCGTCGATCTGTTCCACGTCAACCCGATCAAGATCACCGTCGCTGACGCGGTCGCCGAACTCATCGACGAGCTGCCGCGTGTCGGAAGGATCTCGTTCCGCCGGCTGACCGCCGACCTCGGTGACCGGATCGAGGTGATCGTCCGCTTCCTCGCCGTGCTCGAACTCTTCAAGCAGGGCTTCGTCGAGATCGACCAGCCCGAGCCGTTCGGCGACATCTCCGTGGCGTGGTGCGGCGACGAGGGCGCCTCCACCGAGAGCATTCTGATCGACGCATACGAGGGCTGAGTCCGGCAGACTGGTGATCATGGCCGACCAATCCGAGCCCGACGAGCTGCTGGCGGTCGATGAGCAGATCGCAACGTTCAAGCGGGCGATCGAGGCAGTGGTCCTGGTCTCCCACGACCCGGTCCCGACAGAACTGCTCGCCCAGCTGCTCGAACAGCCGCTCGCATCGATCGAACAGTGGTGCGACGAGTTGGCAGGCGAGTATCGCGACCAGCAGCGCGGGTTCGAGCTGCGACGAGTCGCCGGCGGTGTCCGGTATCAGACGCACCCCGACCAGACACCGTACGTCGAACGGTTCGTGCTCCACGACCAAAAAGCACGGCTGTCCGGAGCCGCACTCGAAACGCTCGCAATCATCGCATACAAGCAACCGATCTCGCGGGCGCAAGTCGGATCCGTCCGCGGCGTCGACCCCGACGGCGTGATCCGAACCCTCCAGGCCCGCGGGTACATCGACGAGGTCGACCGAGACCCCGGGCCGGGCCAGGCGATCCTGTACGGCACCACACCACAGTTCTTGGAGAAGCTCGGGATCGACACGATCGACGATCTCCCACCGATCGCCGAGTTCATCCCCGACGCAGACGTCGTCGAAGCGCTCGAACACGGCCTCCGGGTCGAGAGCAGCGATGGCAGCCCGCCAACCTGACGGGCCCGACCCGGAGCCGCCGCTCTGGGAACAGCTGGCCGAACGCAGCAAGCAGCTGCCGGGTGGTGAGCGCCTGCAGAAGGTGCTGGCGACGACCGGGTGGGGGAGTCGTCGGGTCTGTGAAGAGCTGATCGCTGCGGGTCGCGTCAGCGTGAACGGCGAAACCGCCGTGCTGGGCCGACGCGTCGATGCCGAACACGATCTGATCGAGGTCGACGGTGGCCCGGTCGGTGTGCGGCCCGGTCTCGTGTACTACCTGCTCAACAAACCCACAGGGGTCGTCACCACGGCCAAGGACACCCATGGTCGCAAGACCGTCGTCGACCTCGTGCCGAGCCAACCCCGGGTGTTCCCGGTCGGTCGCCTCGATGCCGATACCGAAGGGTTGCTGCTGCTCACCAATGACGGTGACATCACCCATCGGATCACCCACCCGAGTCGCGGCGTCGACAAGGAGTATCTGGTGCACGTGTCCGGCCGTGTGTCACCCGGCGAACTGCGTCGATTGCGCGAAGGGGTCGAGCTCGACGACGGGATGACATCGCCGGCCGAAGCCTCGCAGCCGACGCCCGGCGTGATCCGCCTCACGATCCACGAGGGCCGCAACCGTCAGGTGCGCCGGATGTGCGACGCGATCGGTCATCCCGTTCTGCGGCTGGTGCGGACGCGGGTCGGGCCGATCACCGACCGGTCACTGCGCCCCGGCGACTGGCGCGAGTTGAGCACGGCCGAGCGGCGTGCGCTGTCCGAGGCCGTCGCCGATCCGGAGCGCCGGTACGATCGCCGATCATGAGTCAGGGCCGCACTGCGAACGTGATCGGCCTGGGCCTCGTCGGGGGGTCGGTCGCCGTCGGGCTCCGGCGCCGCGGGTGGCGCGTCCACGGTGACGACGCCCGACCGGCAACGGTCGATCAGGCAGTCGCACTCGAGATCATCGACGCCGTCGGGCTCGCGGCCGACGCAGCCATCACGTTCGTGGCGGTGCCGGTCATGGCGCTCGCGGATGCGGTCAAACGGGCACTCGACGAGACCGAAGGCCTGGTCACCGACGTCGGTTCGGTGAAGGCGCCGGTGTGCGCCGCCTGCCACGACCCGCGATTCATCGGCGGCCACCCGATGGCCGGCAGTGAACTCGACGGTCTCGACGGTGCCGACGGTGACATGTTCAACGGGGCGATCTGGGTGCTCACACCGACCGACGAGACCGACGATCGCGCCCTGGCGACGATCTCGGGCGTCGTGCGTGAACTCGGCGCCGAAGTCGTCGCCCTCTCTGCCGAGCGCCACGATCAGGTGGTCGCCGTGGTCAGCCACGTCCCGCACCTCGCTGCGGCGACGCTCATGCAGTTGGCGTCCGACCGAGCCGAGGAGCACGCCGCCCTGCTGCGGCTCGCAGCCGGCGGTTTCCGTGACATGACCCGCATCGCCTCCGGGCATCCCGACATCTGGCTCGACATCTGCGCCCAGAACCGGCCGGCGATCGTCACCGCCCTCGACGGGCTGATCGGGCGGCTGAACGAGATCCGCGACGTCGTCGATCGCGATGACCGCGACGCGCTCGAGGTGACACTGTCGTCGGCTCGTGATGCCCGCACCAACCTGCCGGGCCGAGTCGCGCATCCCGAAAACGTGGCCGAGGTCCGGATCCCGATCCCTGACCGGACCGGGGCGGCGGCCGAAGTCTTCACGCTCGCAGCCGACCTCGGCGTGAACATCGCGAACTTCGAGGTCGTGCACCTGCCCGAGAGCAATCGCGGCGTCGCTGTCGTCCTCGTCGACGCGGCGGCCAGTGACGTGTTCAAGGGCGGGCTGATCGCCCGCGGTTTCCGGCCTGCGGTCACGCGACTCGTCGGATGACCCAGACCAAGCGGGTTCGCCGCGCGAACGGCCCGCTCGACGCCGTCGTCACCGTGCCCGGGTCGAAATCGATCGCCAATCGGGTGCTGATCTGTGCCGCACTGGCCGAGGGCAGCAGCGAGCTGTCGAACATGCCAGATGGGGACGACACCAAGGCGATGCTCGCCTGCCTGCGCGAGCTCGGTCTCGACGCCAGCCTCGATGGCGATCGCGCAGCGATCTTCGGGGTCGGCACCGAGTGGCCTCCTGGCGCCCACACACTGCACGCCGGTCTCGCTGGAACGACATCGCGCTTCGTCACGGCGCTCGCCTCACTCGGCGCTGCACGCGTGACGATCGACGGCGATCCGCCACTGCGGGAGCGTCCGTTCGGGCCGCTCCACGACGCGCTCGGCCAGCTCGGTGTCAGGGTCTCGACGGGCGAGCGGTACGGCACCCTGCCGGCGGTGATCGAAGGGCCGCCGACCCGCGGATGCGTCTCGATCCGAGGCGACGTGTCCAGTCAGTACGTCTCGGCACTGATGCTGATCGGGCCGTACCTGCCGGACGGCCTCGCGCTGGCTCTCACGTCGCCGCTGATCTCGCGCCCGTACGTCGAGTTGACCGCTGCGACGATGGGCTGGTTCGGAGTCGACCAGGTGGAGATCACCGAGCGCACCGTGCGCGTCGGAGCGGGCCGCTACGAACCGGCGACGATTCTCGTCGAGCCCGACGCATCGTCGGCGAGCTATCCGCTGGCGCTCGCGGCTGTGCACGGCGGATCGGTCACCATTCCCGGCCTCGGGACGGGCTCGCTGCAGGGTGATGCCCGGTTCGCCGACGTGCTCGGTTCGATGGGCTGCACCGTCGTGCGATCGGCTGATGCCGTCACCGTGTCGGGCCACGGCCGTCTGAACGGCGTCGACATCGACATGGCGGACGTGTCCGACCTCGTCCCGACGCTGGCCGTGGTCGCCGCGTTCGCCGCCACGGCGACCCGCATCACCGGCGTCGGCTTCATCAGGGGCAAGGAGAGCGACCGACTGGGTGACCTCACCGGCGAACTGCGCGCGGCTGGTGTCGACATCGACGAGCACGACGACGGGCTCGAGATCCGCCCCTCGACCGGTCGACTCCACAGCGCGCAGCTCGCGACCCATCACGACCATCGCCTCGCGATGGCGTTCGGTGTGCTCGGTTCGATGGTGTCCGACATCGACGTCGAAAACCCCGACGTCGTGTCGAAGAGCTGGCCGGCGTTCTGGACGGTGCTGGACGACCTCCTCGCATGACCGTCAAGATCGCCGCGTTCGACTTCGACGAGACGCTCACCCGAACCGACAGCGTGATCCCGTTCCTGCAGCGCTTCGTGACGCGTCGACAGTTCGCGACCGGGTTGCTGCCGCACACCTTGCGCGTCCTCCCGCTCGCGGCGCGACGTGACCGAGACCAGCTGCGCGCGCTTGCGACGCAACTCGTGTTCTCGGGCCGACCGATCGCCGAGGTCGAGGTTGCGGCTGCGTCATTCGGGGCGGCGCTCCTCGGCAACGGCCTGCGTAGGGACACGGAGCAGCGATTGCGGTGGCACCTCCAGCGGGGTCATCGGGTCGCGATCGTGTCGGCGAGCTATGAGCAGTATGTCCAGACCGTCGCCGCGGGGCTGGGAGACGTGGCCGTGCTCGCCACCCGCCTCGAGGTCGTGGACGGTGTCTGTACCGGTCGACTCGACGGCCCCAACTGTCGCGGCCCGGAGAAGGTCGAGCGGCTGCGGGTCTGGCTGCGGTCGCAGGGATACACGCGCGGCGACGTCGAGCTCTACGCGTACGGGGACTCCCTTGGCGACGAGGAGATGCTCGCGTGGGCCGACCATCCCCATTGGGTGTCGACGCCGCTCGATAGCGTTGCCGCGACCGTCTGACACGACCGACCCGACACCGATGCATCCGATCCTGCGAACCGCGCGCCCCAAACAGTGGCTGAAGAACGTGCTGGTGTTCGCAGCCCCCGGCGCAGCCGGGGTGCTCGACGAGCCGAGGAGCCTTGGGCTCACCCTGCTCGCATTCGCGTCGTTCTGCCTCGCTGCGAGCGGAACGTACTTCTGGAACGACGTGCTCGACATCGAAGCCGACCGTTCGCACCCGACGAAGTCGAACCGGCCGATCGCAGCCGGTCTGGTGAGTGTCAGGACCGGCAAGATCATGGGCACCGTCCTGCCGACCCTTGCGCTCCTGCTCGCCGGCCTCACGGGAGCATGGCGGGCGGTGCTCGTCGTCGCGCTCTACATGGTGATCACACTGAGCTACAGCGCAATCTGGAAGCACATCGCCGTGATCGACCTCGTCGCGATCGCGTCCGGATTCGTGCTGCGTGCTGCGATGGGAGCCGTTGCGGTCGACGTCCCGATGTCGAGCTGGTTCGTGCTGGTGACGACGTTCGGGTCGCTGTTCATCGTCACCGGTAAGCGGTATGCCGAGGCGCGCGAGCTCGGCGTCGACGCCGGCGACGTCCGTTCGACACTGGGGGAGTACAGCGCCGGGTACCTGCGGATCGTGCTCTCCGTCACCTGCGGCGGTGCGCTCGTGAGCTACTGCATGTGGGCATTCGAGACGAAGGACCTGTCCGGAACGAATCTCCCGTTCTACGAGCTGTCGATCGTCCCGATGCTGACGGCGTTCCTGCGGTACGCGCTCGTGCTCGACCAGGGGCAGGGTGCTGCGCCGGAGGAAGTCTTCGGCCGAGATCGCGTCCTGCAGGTGCTCGGGGTCGTGTGGGTCGCCGTGTACGGCCTGGCGGTGTACACGTGAGAACGTTCGAGGAGGCGTGGGCGGCGGTCGCCGACGTGCAGGGCTGGATGACGCGAGGCCAGGCCGAGTCGCTCTACCGCGCCGCTGCGGCGTGCCCGCCCGGGGGCACGATCGTCGAGATCGGCAGCTTCCACGGCCGGTCGACGATCGTGCTCGCCTCAGGGTGCCCCGACGACGCCACGGTGATCGCGATCGACCCGCACGCGGGCAACGACCGAGGCCCGCAGGAGCTCGAAGGGTTCGAGGAGGATGCCAATCGTGACCACGAGACCTTCAACCTGAATCTACGCGCCGCCGGTGTCGCCGAGCGGGTCACCCACCTCCGCATGTTCAGCAACGATGCACTGGCCAGTCTCGACGGCGAGATCGACGTGCTCTATGTCGATGGCGCCCACCGCTTCACTCCGGCCAAGTCGGACATCGATGGGTTCGGAGCGCGTGTTCGGCTCGGCGGCACGATGCTGATCCAC
>JBDSBE010000114.1:0-27659 GCA_039921745.1 Ilumatobacteraceae bacterium
TCGCGGAATTCGGTCAGCACGGCGAGTTGCTCGAAGGCCTCGAGGTGGTACGACGCCGTGACCGTGGCGTGCTCGGGTTGCGAGTTGTCCTCGCGAACCATCACCTCCAGCTCCTGGGTGCGGAGGCGGAAGATCTCGGCCTGGTGACGGGCGGTCGCGGTTTCGTGAGCCACTTGGAGCGTTCGCAGCCGCAGATCGGCGGCGTGGGTGAACATCTGGCGGTATTGCGCGTCGTGGGTCTCGCGCCGTTCGAGGGCTTCCTCGTACCGACCGCTGCGCTTGAAGGCGGTCGCGAGGAGATCGTTGATCTCCAGTTGGAATTCCTTGGAGTCGGTGCGCTCGCACATGTCGAGCGCAGCCTGCAGCACCGAGATGGCCTCGTCGAGTGCGCCGCGCCGCAGTGCGACGCGGCCCTCGGCCACCATGACGCCGAGCTGCGCCGAGTAGGGCGGCTCGGAACCGTCGGCCGAGAGCTGGGCGAGCACCCGTCGGGCCTCGGCAAAGCACTCCGTGGCCTTCTGGTGATCGGCCAGACCCATGTACGCCTCGGCCAGGTCGGCCAGGAGGTTGGTGACGATCGACGGGCTGTGCTCGCGGGCGATCTCGACGGCGCGCCGCCCCATCGACACGGCGGGAAGGTACTCCGAACGCGACGAGCGGATACGGGCGATGTTGCCCAGCACGAGGGCCACCATCTCGGGCCGACCGAATGGTTCGGACGCGGCGAGAGCTTGTTCATAGGTGACGATCGCGCGGTCGTTGTCGCCCATCGAGTGGTACACGGCTGCGATCGTGTTCAAGATGTTGCCGGCATCGACGCCGTGGCCGGTGGCCTGGTAGACGTCGAGCGCACGCAGGCAGTGCGCCAGTGCTTCCGAGAAGTTCGATGCCTGATAGTGGACGATGCCGAGCAGGTGCACGGACCACGCCTCGACGAGTTGTGAGCCGCACTGCTCGGCGACCTCGCTCGCCTCCATCGCCAGTCCGAAGGCGTCCTCCGGGTCGTCGCCGAAGTGCGCGAGGCTCGCGAGCCGGTAGAGCGCCTCGGCTTCACCCACCCGATCGCTCTCGGCACGTGCGACGACACGGGCCTGGAGCGCATATTGACGGGCTGCGATCGGGTTCAGTTCCTGTTCGTCCGACGCCCGTTCCAGCAGTGCTCGCACTGCCGGAGACGCGCTCGGCTCCGTCGCCGCGATGGCATGGGAATCCACGGAGGATCATTCGGCACGAGTGACCGTCCACTTGAAGGATTCTTGATATCCGATCGAGACGCCCACGCGCCGGATTCCGGCCCTTCACCAAGCCTCAACGGCGCGAAAGCGACCCGAGAACGCGCCGGTCGATCCGTAGGCTCGCCCGGATGGAATCGCCGTCCACGGCCAGGAGCCGGCAACTCGAGCGGTCAGCCGTCGCGGCGCTGTTCCCGGTCGCTGCGCTCGTGCCGTTCTGGCTCCTGGCGATGGCGGCGATCTGGCTCCCGATCCGCCTGGTCGCCGACGTGCCGTACTGGGTCCTGCCGGTCGGGTGGCTTGCTGCCGGCACATTGCTCGTCGTGCCCAGCGTGCAGGCGGCCGTGCTCGGGCCGGTGTTCGGAGCGCGTCGCCCCGAGCCCGAGGAGCTCGCGATCATCACTCCGATCTGGCGTGATCTGGCAGTCGCTGCCAACCTGCCCCAATACCGATACCAGATCAGGGTGGTCGATGCCGACGAACTCAACGCGTTCGCGTGTGGCGGCCACCTGCTGATCGTCACCTCGTTCGCACTCGACGAGCTGTCGTCGCGGGAACTCTCCGGAGTGCTCGCCCACGAGTTGAGCCATCACCTCGGCCTGCACACGGCGGCGCTCATGATCGGCCACTGGCTGTCGCTCCCGGTCCTGATGCTCGCCCGTGTGGGTTTCTACCTCCAGAACGTGGCCCGCGCCGCGACCGACTCGTTCGCCTCGCACTCGGCGGCGCTCACGGCGATCGGGCGAGTCATCTCACTGGCGTTGAACGCCGTGGCGTGGGTGTTCCTGCTCGCCCTGCACACCTCCGACGCCCTGTCCAACCTCGTGGCCCACGGTTCCGAGTTCGAGGCGGATCGGCGCGCGGTCCGGATGGGATACGGGCGTCCGCTCGCCGACTCGCTGCGCACGGTCATCCGGCTCGGCGGCGGCGACCGGGCGATCGGGTGGCGTGCCAGGCTGCAGTCGTCGCACCCACCGGCGCGCACGCGGGTCGCTCGGATCGAGGCGATGCTCCGACATCCGAGTCGATGAGCTGCAACCTGCGATCCGGGCGGATAGCGTCCCGCCGTGTCCACACGGCCGGTCAATGGCTCCCACAGCTCCGGTGGGGTCACAGCGCTCGCCTTCGGAACCCTCGGGATCGTTTTCGGCGACATCGGGACGAGCCCGATCTACGCACTCCGTGAAGCGTTCGAACATTCCGATCTCGAGGTGTCGGAGGCAAACGCGTTCGGCGTGGCCTCCGTGGTGTTCTGGTCGCTCCTGATCGTCATCTCGATCAAGTACCTGTTCCTCGTGATGCGGGCCGACAACCACGGTGAGGGCGGCATCCTGGCGCTGACGGCACTCGTGATGCCCGAGCCCGGCGCGCCACCGAGTCGCGCCGGCGCCGCGATCATCACGCTGGGGGTGTTCGGCACGGCACTGCTCTACGGCGACGGGCTGATCACGCCGGCGATCTCGGTGCTGTCGGCGGTGGAGGGGTTCGAGGTCGCCACACCGGCGTTCACGGCATGGGTGATCCCGGTGTCGATCGCGATCCTGGTCGTGCTGTTCGCGATCCAGCATCGGGGCACGGCGGGGATCGCGAAGGTGTTCAGCCCGGTGATGGTCGTGTGGTTCGCGGTCCTCGGAGCACTCGGCCTGCGTCAGGTGATCGCCCACCCGTCAGTGCTCAAGGCTGTGTCGCCGACCTACGCGATCGACCTGTTCGTGAACAATCCGTGGCGGGCGTTCCTTGCGTTGGGCTCGATCTTCCTCGTCGTGACGGGTGGCGAGGCGCTCTACGCCGACATGGGCCACTTCGGGCGGCGGGCGATCCAGCTGTCGTGGTACAGCCTGGTCCTGCCTGGCCTGCTCCTCACCTACTTCGGGCAGGCTGCGCTCCTCGCGCAGGGCCGCAGCGAGGTCGGGAACCCGTTCTACGACATGGCACCGAGGTGGGGGGTCGCACCCCTCGCCGTGCTCGCGACCTTCGCCACCGTGATCGCGTCGCAGGCGCTGATCTCGGGTGCGTTCTCGCTCACCGTGCAGGCCGTGCAACTCGACTACTTCCCACGGCTCGAGATCCGGCATACGTCGGCCCAGCACATCGGTCAGGTCTATGTGCCGCTGGTGAACTGGCTGCTGATGATCGGATGCGTCGGGCTCGTCGTCGCATTCAGGACGTCGAGTGCGCTGGCCGCCGCGTACGGCATCGCCGTCACGACGACGATGCTGATCACGACGCTGATCTTCGGTCGGGTGGTCAGGGATCGATGGGGTTGGTCGATGCGCAAGACCGCCCTCGTGCTCACGCCGTTCCTGATCGTCGACGTCGCGTTCCTGGCGGCGAACGTCCCGAAGATCCCGGCGGGTGGCTGGTTCCCACTGGTGGTCGGGTTCGCACTCGTGATCCAGATGACCACGTGGCGAAAGGGTCGCCGACTGGTCGGCGAGCGCATGCGGCGCGGCCAGCGGACGATCCGCGAGGTCATCGACGAAGCGGCCGAGCAGGGCATCGTCCACGTCCCCGGGGTCGCCGTCTACATGACGAAGGATCTCGACAAGGCGCCGCCCGCGCTGATCAAGAACCTGCGCCACAACCACGTCCTGCACGAGATCACGATGCTGGTGTCGGTCGAGGTGGCCGATGCGCCGCACGTCGCGTTCCGCAAGCGCGGCCACTACACCAAGGTCGAGCCCGGCGTGATCCAGGTCAGACTGCGCTTCGGCTACATGGACGAACCCCTGGTCCCCCGCGTGTTGGCGGCGATGAGCTTCCCGGGGCTGCAGATCGACGAGCGGGAGATCACCTACTTCCTCGGCAACGAACTCGTGACCGCCGGGAACGCGCCGGGGATGCACCCACTCCGAGACGAGTTGTTCGTACTGCTCGATCGCGGTGCTGCCAACGCCGCCCGGTTCTTCCACCTGCCACCCGACCGCGTGATGGAAGTCGGCACCCAGGTCGAGATCTGACGACGACCCGCGCGTCGCCGTCACGCGCGGACGGCGATGTCGGCCACGGCCGCATCGAGCAATCGCATAAGGTCGCTCGGCGCCAGACCGACATCGAGCCCCCGCTTGCCGCCGCTCACGTACACGATGTCGAACACGGTTGCGATCTCGTCGATCACCGTCTCCAGCCGCCGCTTCTGGCCGAACGGGCTGATCCCGCCGCGAACGTAGCCCGTGATCCGCTCGGCGACGAGCGGGTCGCACATGTCGACCCGCTTCCCGTGCAGGGCCTTCCCGACGGCCTTCAGTGACAGATGGCTGCTGACCGGCACGATCGCCACGGCCTGGCGGTCATCGACCGTCACGAGCAGCGTCTTGAACACCTGGTCGGGATCGAATCCCAGCTTGTCCGCTGCTTCCAACCCGAAGTCACGCGTCCCCTCGCCGCGCTCGTACTCGTGCACCGTGAATGCCACGTCGGCTGCTTCCAGTTCCCTGATCGCCGGGGTCACGCCACGAGTATGGCGCTCGCGCCGGCGGCGCCGACCAGTCGTAAGGTTTCGGCCGTGCGCATCTCGGCCGATCCGTCAACCGACCCGCTGGACTATCCGTTCACGCATTCACTCCGCGTCCGGTTCGCCGAGACCGACGGGATGGGGATCGTCCACCACAGTCGGTACCTCCCGATGGTCGAGGAGGCCCGTGTCGCCTACCTGCGCCACATCGGCCATCCGTACCAGGAAATTCGCGAGAGCGGGATCGAGATGAACGTGCTCGAGGCGTGGATGAAATACCGCCGTCCGCTCATGTTCGACGACGTGGTCGAGGTTCACACCGCCGTTGCATCGGTGGAGCGGGCGTCGTTTCAGATGGAGTATCTCCTGACCGTCGACGGTGAGGTCAGGGCAACGGGCGTGACGGCACACGGCTGCGTCACGCCTGCCGGACGGCCCACCCGGCTCCCACCCTGGATGCACGATCTCGGGCGACCCGCTTGACGGTTCGTCGGCGGTGGTCCGCACAAACCGGTCAGCGACGCACCACGATGGAGTCGTCGTGGCGGGTCAGCTGCAGGCCGTACGGTTCGATCTCGCTGAGCACGTCGCCGACGCCGAAGCAGGTCCAGCGACTCCGCACGGTGTACTCGGCGACGGCCCGGTCACCGTCCAACACCCGGTAGTCCATCGTCCAATCCATCACCCGGTCGTCGACGGGCTCGCCGCGCTGCCATCCCTCGTACACGTAACCACCGACGTGGAGTTCCCGGTAGCGAGTTCGCGGCACGGCCTCTGAGCGATCGGGCGGCAGCATCTCGATCACCGCCGGTGCCCCGGCCGGCATCCGCTCGGCGACGAACCGCCACAGACGGGCGCGTTCGTCGTCGTCGAGGTGACCGAGGGCGGCGGACACGACGAGTGCGCACGCGCGCTCGGGGAGCGCCGCCGATCCCCACGGCCGCGGGTCGACGGTGGTGGCCCGTCGCAGCTCGGCGTCGATGGCCAGGCGGGTATGGAGCGCCGTGCGCATAGCACGCGACGGCTCGACGGCGTGGATCCGCACCCCCGGGACGGCAGCGGCGAGGTACGGCAGCCCGACCCCCGTTCCCGCCCCGACGTCGACGATCGGGCCGGCCGCCGGGTCGGCATCGGCGAGGAGGTCGAGCAGTTGGTACCCGAACGACTCCCAGTGGGCAGTCGCGAGCAGATCGTAGAACTCGGCCGTCGCGGCCCCGTACGGATCGTCCGACGCAGCAGCATCGACCGCATCGCCGTGACCGACGTCAGACGGCCGTGCAGGCTCGCCCTGGCTGGGGGGCGCGAGACTCAGCAGTTCGACCCACCTGGCATCCTTCTGTCCCGGCTGACGGTCGAGTCGTCGTACGAGCGGCTCATCGCGGGCTGCCAGCGCGTGGAGTGATGAGGCGACGTCATCGGTCGATCCGAACGAGTGCTGCCGGTCGGTCCGGATCTTGAGCTCACCGATCGTCTGCGCGCCGCGCAGCAGCAGGACCGAGATCACCGCCGCTTCGCCGGGATCCAGATCGAGGACGTCGGGGAGCACGTGGCGGAACTTCGCGGCCCGGTTCGACGTGCTGTGGACCGTGCGGGTCAGGCACCGTTCGCGCAGCGAGTCGAGCGCCGCCTGCACGTCGTGGTCGGTCAGCGCCATCACGGGTTGCCGACTCGTCGACTGGTTGCACGCCGTTCGCAGTCCGTTGACAGTGAGCGGGTACGCATCGGGCGTCGTCGACTCCTTCTCGATCAGGCAGCCGAGGACACGCGCCTCGGTCGGGTCGAGCCCCATCGGCTCGGGTGTACGGTCCATGGACCCATCGAACCACACACGCGAGGGTCGAGCCTGCGTGTCAGGCTTCGGCGGCGAGTGGCGGGAGCTGACGGTTCGGTATGGTCGCACCGTGCGCTCCCCCAAGGACTTCTTCAAACCGCTCGCCGTCGGGGCACCCCAGCCGGTCCACGAGATCCCGTTCCGACCGAGCCGGATGATCCACTTCTTCCCCTCGTCGAACGAGAAGATGCGCGGCAAGGTGCCGGGCATGGTCGACCAGGTCGACATCCTCCTGGCCAACCTCGAAGACGGTGTGCCTGCAGCCGACAAGCAGGCCGCTCGCTCCGGGCTCGTCGAGGTCGCGCAGAACGTCGACTTCGGTGACACCCAGTTCTGGACCCGGGTCAACAGCCTCGATTCGCCGTGGGGGCTCGACGACCTCACGGCTGCGGTGATCGAGGCCGGTGATGCGCTCGACGTGGTCATGATCCCCAAGGTCGAGGGGCCTGAGGACATCCACTACGTCGACCGTCTGCTCGCCCAGCTCGAGGCGAAGGCGGGCTTGACCGAACCGATCCTGGTGCACGCGATCCTCGAGACCGCTCGCGGGGTCGCGAACGTCGAGGAGATCTGTCTGGCCTCACCCCGGATGCAGGGGCTGTCGCTCGGCCCAGCGGATCTGGCCGCCAATCGCCGAATGAAGACGACGCGGGTCGGTGGCGGGCACCCCGACTACGTCGTGCGCGCCGACGCCCCGCCCGACGACCCCGACGGTTCCCGCGCGACCCATCAGCAGGACCTCTGGCACTACACGATCGCACGGATGGTCGATGCCTGCGTCACGGCCGGGATCCTGCCGTTCTACGGCCCGTTCGGCGACATCGCCGACGGCGTCGCGTGCGAAGACCAGTTCCGCAATGCCTACCTGCTCGGCTGTGTCGGGGCGTGGTCGCTGCACCCGAGCCAGATCGACATCGCCAAGCGGGTGTTCTCGCCGAGCCCCGAAGCGGTGCGCCACGCCCAGCGGGTGATCGAGGCAATGGGTGACGGCACCGGCGCGATCATGCTCGACGGCAAGATGGAAGACGATGCGTCCTGCAAGCAGTGCCAGGTCGTCGTCGCGCTCGCACAGCAACTCGCGGCGTCCGATCCGGCGCTCGCCGAGGCCTACGGTTTCTGAGATGGTTTCGATGCGACCGCGGCGATCCGTTCTGTACATGCCGGCTGCGAACGAGCGTGCGCTCGAGAAGGCCAAGTCGATCCGAGCCGATGCCCTGATCTTCGATCTCGAAGATGCCGTCGCACCCGATGCGAAGCTGCAGGCGCGGGAGAACGCGCTCGCCGCAGCCCGCTCGAACGACTATGGCCCGCGGGAGATCACGATCCGGTGCAACGGTCTCGACACCCCGTGGGGCGCCGACGACCTCGCCGGAGCCGCTACCTCGGGCGCGTCGGCCGTGGTGATCCCCAAGGTCGGCTCGAGCGGATACCTCGACGAGGTGGCCCGGCTGCTCGTCGCTGCGGGGGCGCCCGAAGCGATGGCGATCTGGGCGATGGTCGAAACCCCCACCGCGCTGCTGGACATCCGCCAGATCGCCGGCCATCCACGCGTCGAGGTGCTGGTGATGGGCACCAACGACCTCGTCCGGGAGCTGCGCACGGGTACCCCGAGCGACCGCGCGCCGCTGATCCCGCATCTGGCCACCGCTCTGCTCGGTGCTCGCGAGGCCGACAAGGTCATCCTCGACGGCGTCTACAACGACGTGCGCGATGCCGCCGGCTTCCTGGTCGAAGCGAAGCAGGGCAAGGCATTCGGGTTCGACGGCAAGACACTCGTCCACCCCAGTCAGGTCGAGCCGACCAACGACGTGTGGGCGCCGAGCGATGACGAGGTCGAGCACGCCGGTCGGGTCATCGACGCGTTCGAGTCGGCGGAGGCCGCGGGGCTCGGCGTCATCACCGTCGACGGTCGGATGATCGAGAACCTCCACGTCGACAACGCACGGCGCGTCCTGGCCGTGGCCAGGGCGATCGCGACGCTCGGCTGACGTGTGCGTTCAGAGGCGGCGGACCTCGGCCTCGCGGCCGGTGTTCCCGTAGGCGATCCCGGTCATCCGCTTGAGGTGACCGAGGTCGTGGTCGAGCAGTCGCGGCGCCGCCGCCATCAAACCGCCGTCAGCCGTCACAGCCTCACCCGTCACGAACCGCGACTCGTCGCTCGCCAGCCACACCGCCACGTCGGCGATCATCTCCGCCTCACCGCGGTCGGGCCAGGGCTGGATCTGGGTGCGCCACACGTCGGTCGACTCGGGGCGTCCCCGATGCAGCAACTCGGTATAGATCGCCCCCGGACAGACCGCGTTGACCCTGATCCGATGTTCGGCGAGTTCGACGGCCGTGGTCTGCGTCAGGCTGATCACCGCGGCCTTCGTCGCCGAATACGCCTGCGGACCACCACCACCGCTCAATCCGGCCACGGACGCCGTGTTGACGATCGCCCCGCCACGACCCTGCTCGATCATCGCCGCGGCGGCGTGCTTCGTCCCGAGGAAGACCGACCGGACATTGACGGCGAACGTCGTGTCCCATGCCTCCACCGACTGCTCCGTGATCGGCCCGAACGCCCCGCCGATCCCGGCGTTGTTGAACAGGGCGTCGATCCGACCGAACGAGTCGGTGGCGGCAGTGATCACAGCCTGCACGTCGGCTTCCTCGGACACGTCGGCGCGCACGAACCGCACCGTGTCGGGAGAGCCGAGCGAGGCGAGCGCGTCGGCACGTCGCTCCTCGTTCAGATCGGCGAGCACGACCGACCCACCCTCGCGCACGATCTTGGCACCGATCGCGAGACCGATCCCTCCCCCGCCGCCGGTCACGACGGCCACCCGGTCGCTCCACACACCCATGCCCCGCACAGTACGGTGACGGCGTGGCAGACGACGAGGTCATCTCCGACGACGAGTTGACGGCGCTCGCGCTGGCGGCCGACCCGGATGCGGAGATCGCCGCCGACGCGGTGCCCTTCGCGTCCACCGAAGGGTTGGGCCCCGACCTGCTCCCCGACTGGTACATGCCCGCACCGAGCCTGCGTCGTTCACCGATGCGCACAGCCGTGCTGGCGTGCGTCGCGATCGCCCTGTTCGTGATCAATGTCGGCGGCGTATGCGTCACGTACGGCATCCCCGACCCGGTCTGGAAATAGCCGAGACCGGCCACCGAACCGGATTGTGAGCGGTGGCCCGGGCGTGTACGTTGCGCGGATGCGCATCCGCCCCCTCGCGCTCTGCCTGACGCTCGTCGCCACATCGATCGGGTTCGCCGCAACCGACGCACCGGTCGCAGCCCTCGACGTGGCGACCCAGACGTGCACCGGTTTCCCCAGCGGCCCTACGGTCGCGGCCGACTCACTGGCCGCGTTCGAGGCGATCACCCCACGGCGTCTCGTCGACACCCGCGACGGTCTCGGTGGCGTCAACGTCCCGGTCGGGGCGGGCTGCACCCTTCGGCTCGACATCGACGCAGCTTCGGTTCCGTCCGATGCAGGCGCAGTCGCGCTTTCGGTCACCGCGCTCGGCTCCAAGCCCGGGTTCCTATCGGTCTTTCCGTGCTCGGACGGTGTGCCCGGGACATCGAACATCAACACGCGCGATCGGGGTTTTCCGACGCCGAATCTGGTGGTCGCGATTCCCGACGCGTCCCGGGACGTGTGCATCTACAGCCTGTTCGAAGCGAACGTGATCGTCGACCTGACGGGATGGTGGACCGACAGCGCCGGCTCGCGTCTCACGACCATCCCACCGGTGCGCGTCGACGACTCACGCGCCAGCGGCACACTGTGGCCCGCCAACACGGCGCGCTCCATCCCGCTCGCCGACTACCTGCCAAAAGGGGCAACGGCGGTGGTGGCCAACCTGACGGTCGCGGATTCGACCCAGGACGGGTTCATCACTGCATACCCCTGCGGTGTCGCCGCGCCGAACGCCTCGAACCTCAACTTCCGGGCGTCCGAAGCGCGGGCGGTCGCAATCGTGGTCGGCGTCGGTGCCGCCACGAGCGTGTGCGTGCAGTCGAACGTCGACGTGAGCGTGATCCTCGACGTCAGCGGCTACTACTCGCCGGCACCGCAGTTCGGCCCGACGCCCGGTTTCCAACCGTTGGCGGGGCGGCGACTGGCCGACTCCCGCAGCGGTGAGGGTGGATGGACCTCGAAGTTCGGCGGAGGCACCGTCCGACGACTCACCCCGACCGCCGGCCTCGGCAACCATGACCAGAGCACGGCCGTCGTCGTGAACGTGATCGCCACGCAGGCCGACGGGCCGGGTTTCATCACGGTGTACCCGTGCGCCGCCGAGGTGCCGAACTCCTCGGCGGTGAACTACAAGCCGGGGGGCGAGTCGACGAACATGGTCGTCGTCGACCTGTCGGCGTCCGGTGAAATCTGCGTGTACGCGCTCACCGGCGTCCACGTCATCGTCGATCTGTTCGGTGTGGTCGTCGCCGACAGCGACATGCTCACCGAACGGTTCGCGTTCGACGCGTACACGTGGCCCCCGTTCACCGCCGACGGCACCGACTACGTCGTCGAGTGCACGCCAGGCGCGAACGACCTCCACCTCGACCTGCTGCGATCGGTCACGGCGCGGGTCAACGGCGTGCCGGTCACGTCGGGCACGCTCGACCTCCCGTTCGGCACCGACGACCAGATCCGCGTCGAGCTGCGTCGGGGCGCGAACGTCCGGTCGTACTACTTCCGGTGCGTCCCGCCCGACTTCCCGCGCCTCGCCGTCGAGCGTCCGGGCGCGCCGGCCGCCGGGTGGTACATCACCACGCTGACACCGCCGAACGGCACGGCGATGTACGCGGTGATCCTGGACTCGCGCGGTGCACCGGTCTGGTACAAGCGGGTCGGCGGCGACTTCATCGACCTCCGTCGACGCAGTGACGGTCGCCTGCTGCTGATGCCGAATCTCGGCCCGCGCTACGGCGTCATCCCCAATCGCGGCTACCTCGAGCTGAGCCTGGCCGGGACGCTGATCGCCGAGCACAAGACGGTGGCCGACCCCGAAGAGCCTGGCGTGGTGTTCCCGACCGATCACCACGATCTGGTGTCGCTCGCCGATGGCGGCCGGGCGATGCTGAGCTATCCACTGCTGCAGCACCAGGACCTGAGGGTCCTCGGCCCGGGCTACCTCCAGGACGACACGATCGCCGACGGCGTGATCCAGGAGATCGCCGCCGGCAATACCCTCCGCTGGCGCTGGCGTACCAGCGACTACTTCGGCTATGACGAGGTCCCGTACCCGATCAGGTGGGGTCCGCTCGCCGGCTACAACGGCAACGAAGTCGACGTGTTCCACCTCAATTCGCTCCAGCAGGTCGAGGACGGCACCGGGGACTACGTGGTGTCGGCCCGCCACCTCGACGCCGTGTTCCGGGTCGATCGTGCGACCGGCGCCGTGCGCTGGGTCTTGGGCAGCCTGCCGCTCGCGGCCCCGAACAAGGGCAGCAAGCCCCGCTTGCGGATCGTCGGAGATCCGCTCGGTGGTCCGCGGCGAATGCACGATGCCCGCCAGGTCGGCGATGTCGTCACGATGTACGACAACCGGACGGACACCGGCCAACCGGCCCGCGCGGTCGCGTACCGCATCGACGAGGTCGCGCGCACGGCGACGATGATCTGGCAGATCAGCGAACCCGACGGTCGCGCGAGCATGGGCCTCGGCTCGAACCGGCCGACGCCGAGTGGATCGGTCCTGGTCGCGTGGGGCGCCGGGATCCAGCCGCTGTTCGGCGAGTTCCAACTGAACGGCACCCCGCTCCTGGAGATGACCCAGGTCGGTGGTGGCGCCTCGTACCGGATCGCCAAGGAGCCGTCCACCGCGTTCTCGGCGGTCGTGCTGCGGGCGAACGCCGGCGGCTCGATCGAACTGCCCTGATTCAGTGCCGACCGGGTCAGACGACCCGCGTCAGCGTCCGCAGCGAACCCGTCACCGTGGCGAGTTCGAAGCGGCCACCCTCGATCGCCGGCAGGTAGATCTGCTCGTAGGGCGGGCGTCCACCGTCGGCCGGGTCGGGGAACACGTCGTGGATCGCGAGCGTGCCGCCGAGGGCGACGTGCGGCGTCCAGCCGGTGAAGTCGTCGCGGGCCGGCTCGACGCCGTGCCCTCCGTCGATGAACAGCAACCCGAGCGGCGTGGTCCAGTGCCGTGCGACGATCGGCGACCGCCCGATCACACCGACGACGTGCGCTTCGAGCCCGGCGTCGTGGATCGCCCGGCGGAAGAACGGCAGCGTGTCCATGGAACCGGTTCGGGCGTCGACGAGGTCGCTGTCATGATGCTCCCACCCGGCCTGGTTCTCCTCGGACCCGCGGTGGTGGTCGACCGCGAACAGGGTCGTTCCGGCGATCCGGGCGGCATCGCCGAGCCAGATCGTCGAACGCCCGCAGTACGAACCCACCTCGACCCACGGGGCGCCCGGAACAGCAGCGGCAGCGGCGAGTGCGGCTCCGTGCAGGGCATCGCCTTCCTCGGCCGGCATGAACCCCTTGGTTGCGAGCGCCAACCCACGCAGTTCGTCCGACAACACCACCCCACGAGCCTACGTACGCGTGCTCATCGCGCGAGTGGCCGTTCCGCGAAGCGAGCGCCTGTCGTCATGGCATCACGTGGCAGCATGACCGGATGGCTGATGCATTGGCGGATCTCGTCGAACTGCTCGATCTCGAACCGATCGAGGTCAACATGTTCCGTGGCGTCCAGCCCGACGAGGACCGTCAACGCGTGTTCGGCGGCCAGGTCGCCGGCCAGGCCCTCGTCGCAGCGGCGCGGACGGTCGACGAGCCCGCGCGGCATGTCCATTCGCTGCATGCCTACTTCCTGCGCCCGGGTGATCCGAGTGTGCCGATCCTCTACGAGGTCGACCGATTGCGGGACGGCCGCAGCTTCACCACCCGTCGCGTCGTCGCGATCCAGCACGGACGACCGATCTTCAACCTCCAGGCCAGCTTCCACGACCCCGAGCCCGGGCTGGACCACCAGATCGCCCCGCCGACCGATGTGCCCGATCCGCTGTCGCTGCCCGACTACAAACAGCGCCTCGAACCGCACCGCGCCCGGATCGGGGACTGGATCGACCGTCCGCGCCCGATCGACACCCGCTATGTGCCACCGGATCCGGCGTTCGAGCGCGGCGTCAAGACCGACGGCCAGGTCGTCTGGATGCGAGCAGACGGCACCCTCCCCGACGATCCGGTGCTCCACGCCTGCATCGTCACGTACGCGAGCGACATGACGCTGCTCGACACGGCATTGCGGCCCTCGGGACGATCGTCGTTGACCGACGACCTGATGATGGCCAGCCTCGACCACGCGATGTGGTTCCATCGGCCGTTCCGCGCCGACGAGTGGTTGCTCTACGACCAGCGCGCCCTGTCGAGCTCGTCGGCGAGGGGGTTGGCAGGAGGTTCGATCTTCACCGCCGACGGGCTGCTCGTCGTCAACGTGGTACAGGAGGGGCTGATCCGGGTACTCGGCGAATCATGATGCACCGCACCCTGACGATTCTCCGCGCCCTGTCGATGCTCGTCGTCGTGTCGCTCGCCGGCTGTGCGACGAACGGTGAATCAGCCGACGACATCGGTTCGGCGATCCTCGTGACGACGACGTCGACCGGACAGTCGACCGTCACCATCTCACCCTCCACCGGCTCACCCTCCACCGGCTCACCCTCCACCGGCTCGCCCTCCACCGGCTCACCCTCCACGGAGACGAACGACCCAGTGCCCGCCGACGCCCCTGCACCGTCGACGGGCACCGGCGTGCCCGCGACCTCCGCCGCGACTGCGTCGCCATCAGGGTCTCCGGCCGTCGGCGATCCGTCGGTCGGCACCGAGGTCGTCGCTGAGTTCACGAAACCGGTGGATCTCGCGGTTCGCCCCGGCGACGACTCGTTCTTCGTCGTGCAGCAGTCGGGCCAGGTCGTGCGTTTCGACGGGGTCGCCAACACGCCGGTGTTCGATATCGCCGGGCGGATCAGCACGGGCAACGAGCAAGGACTGCTCGGACTGGCGTTCTCGCCCGGCGGCGACCGGGGCTACGTCGATTTCACCGACCCGGCCGGAACCACCACGATCGCCGAGTACCAGGTCGGCGCCGACGGATCGTTCGACATGGACACCGAACGAATCCTGCTGACCGTGGATCAGCCCTACAGCAACCACAACGGCGGCGATCTGATGTTCGGCCCCGACGACCTGCTCTACATCACACTTGGGGACGGTGGGTCTGCCGGCGACCCGGAGCGGCGGGCGGACGACCCGACGTCGTTGCTCGGGTCGATCCTGCGGATCGACCCCACACCGGGCGCCGACGAGCCGTACACGATCCCGTCCGACAATCCGTTCGCCGACGGCCGCGACGGCGCACCGGAGGTGTGGTCGTTCGGCCTTCGTAACCCGTGGCGGATCGCCTTCGATGCCCTGACCGACGAACTCTGGATCGCCGACGTCGGCCAGAACCTCTACGAGGAGGTGAGTGTCGTCGCACCGTCCGCAGATGGGCCGGCGGGCCGCGGTGCCGACTTCGGGTGGAGCGCGTTCGAGGGTACGGAGCGATTCAACGCTGACGTCGCCGACCCCGGTGACCTGGTCTGGCCCGTGCTGACCTATCAGCACGGCGACGACGGTTGCTCGATCTCGGGTGGCGCGCCCTACCGCGGCTCGGCGATCGCCGACCTCGAACCCGCGTACGTGTACAGCGACTTCTGCTCCGGACGCCTGTGGGCGCTCGACCTCGCCGGAGGGCGCAATCTCACGCTGCTCGACGGCTTGGACAGCGTCAGTTCGGTCCGCGAGGGCCCCGACGGCGAGCTGTACATCTTGCAGCTCAGCGGTTCGCTGCTCCGTCTCGTCCCATCAAGCCAGTAGCTGCAGCCGCGGTGGCCGGTGGCCGGTGGTGGAGATGGTGGAGTGGTGGAGGTGGTGGAGGCCCGACGGTGCGCCGTTCGTCAGCTGACTCGCTGGAAATCGGCGCGCCGCTCTGATACATCGACTCGCTCGAGACGGACACGGAGGTCGTCACCAGGATCGAGGCCTCGCGCCGACAGCCGAGTGAGGACGGCCGGATCCCCGATTTGAACCTCGACGCCCCACTCGCCCTCGTCGATCACGACGGCATCGAAAATCTCGCCCTCCCGCCCGGCGAGACAGACCGTTTCGGCCAGGTCGACGGCGCAACGCTCCGCTTGGTTGGCGCGCTGTTCACCCTTCGACATCGCACTCGGCAACTCGTCGAACGCCGATGCGATCGCTTCGGGAACGGTGCGTCCGTTGGCGACGGCCAACGTCGCCTCGATCACGTACCGGTCCTGGAGCCGGCGCAATGGTGCCGTCGCCTGCGCGTACGTCGCCGCGACCGCCGAGTGCCACGGCCTCTGCGAGCCGTCGAAGGGTGCGTACCCGGCGCCTCCGGCTGCACGCCTGACCGCGATGAGGAACGCCGACGTTCGCGGATCGTCACGCGGCAGGGAGCGCTCGAACTGCTCGAGTGTCTGCCCGTCGGCCCAGTCCAGGCCGAACGCCCGCGCCGAGTGCCGGAGCAGACGGTGCCGACGCTCGTCGACCTCGGGCATCACTCGGAACAGTCCGGTTCCTGCGTCGTACAGCGCTGCGGCCACGGCGATGTTGGTCGCCAGCGAGAGCGATGCGTTCTGCTCTTCGGACTCGAGCCGGGGCCGGAAGGTGAGACCGAACGAGCCGTCCTCACGGCGTGTGATCTCCTGTTCCGGGAATTCGACGCGGGGCGCGCCACGCGTGATCTCGGCGGCGCGGATGCGGCGGTACAGCTCATCGAAGCCGGCCGGCGTGTCGCCCGCATCGACGGCGTCGTAGGCCAACTTGGCCCGGTTGCGGATGATCGCGCGCTCGACGCCGTCGAGCACCGGTGTGCCGTCCGCGTCCACTCGGACGGTGAAGATCACGGCCGGTCGGTCGACGTCGGGCAGCAGACTCGCCGCACCCTCGGAGAGCACCGTCGGATACAGGGTCGCCCGCTCGTCGGGCAGGTACACCGTGACGGCCCGCTCGAACGCCTCGCGATCGAGTGGGTCACCGGGTTGCACGAACCAACCGACGTCGGCAATCGCATAGTGGAGCACGATGTCGTCGCCCGCGACCTCGATGTCGAAGGCTTGGTCGAGATCGACGGAAGACGCCGGATCGAGCGTGACGAATCGGCGATCGGTCCGGTCGACGTGATCGGTACCGATCGGTTTCACCGCCGCTTCGTCGGCAGCGGCGAGGACCTCCGGCGGGAACCCGGTCGGAATCCCGACCTCGGAACGAATCCGGTTCAAGCCGGTCTCCATCGAGGCCGCGGTTTCAGGATCGACTCGAACCGTCACGATCGGTGACCCTACTGGGGAGCACCGGTCGTGACGGCTCGGCGGAACGCACTATCCGACGATCACCTTGGCGCGCATGGTCGGGTGGATCTGGCAGAAGTACGAGTACTCACCGGCGTCATCAAAGCTGACCTCGAAGGTCTCACCCTCGCCGAACCGGTCCGAGTCGAACTCGAACGCCGACCCGTCAGCCGACGTGACCGTGTGCGCATAGGGGTCGGTGTTGGTGAACACCACCGTCGTCCCGGGCTGCACCCTGAGCTCCGTCTGGTCGAAGCGCGAGTCGGAAATGGTGACGGTCGGCGAGGCAGCGGCGTCGCCGGTCGCGTCGGGCGTCGCGGGGGCATCGGAGGTCGCGGTCGTGTCGACCGTGGTCGGGTCGGCTGATGAACCGTCGTCGCCTCCTCCGCACGCTGTCAACGTGAGGAGGCCGGCAGCGAGGAGGGGGAGGATTCGCTGTGTCATGATCGGGGTTCGATCCCGGGAGGCACGGCGGATTGGAACGAGCGCGTCACGCGCTGCGCCATGGCCGACGAACCGGCGCTCCGCTCCTGGTCAGCGACGTTTTGTCGGTCGTTTGCGCGCACCGACCAATCCGGATCCGTCGTCCTTCCGAATGACTGTGGACCGCACTGATGCGGCACCGTGAACATGATCGAAAGGATCACCCCCGAATGCGACCCCTCACCAGAAACCTTGTGGCCACTCTGACCACAATCACCCTCGTCGCCACCGCTTGTGGCAACGACAGCAACGACACCGCCGACTCGGTCTCCACGACCGAGGTGGCGACCGAAGCCACCCCCGAGATGTCCAGTGAGATGTCCAGTGAGATGTCGAGTGACATGTCCAGCGAGATGTCCAGCGACATGTCGAGTGACATGTCCAGCGACATGTCGAGTGACATGTCGAGTGACATGTCCAGCGACATGTCGAGTGACATGTCCAGTGACATGTCCAGTGACATGTCGGCCGACGCCGCCGGCGCAACCACCGATGACGGTGCATCAACACTGCGTGCGGGGCTCACCAGCCTGCTCCAGGAGCACGTCTACCTGGCCGGAATCACCATCGAGACCGCAGTTGACGCCGGTGGCAACATGGAGGACCCGGCAGTCGCAGCGGCAGCTGGAGCGCTCGACGAGAACACCGTCGCTCTTGCCGACGCGGTCGGCAGCGTTGCCGGCCCGGAGAACGGGGAAGCATTCCTCGGCCTGTGGCGTGAGCACATCGGCTTCTTCGTCGACTACACCCTCGGCAAGGCCACTGACGACCAGGCCGCTGTCGACCAGGCGCTGACCGACCTCGCTGGTTACGAGCAGGCTGCCGGCGCATTCTTCGAGGAGATCACCGGTGGTGAGATCCAGGCCGACAATCTGATCATGGGTCTGGACGGCCACATCGCCACGCTGACCGCCGCCATCGACGCCGTCGTCGCCGGCGACGCCGATGCGTTCGACAAGCTGCGTGAGGCCGGACAGCACATGTTCGGTGCGGCGCTGCTGCTCTCGACCGGCATCGCCGCCGCCGTCCCGGAAATGTTCCCCGGTGACGTCACGAGCGCTCCTGCCGAGACCCGTGCGGTGTTGACCAACCTCCTCCAGGAGCACGTCTACCTGGCCGGAATCACCATCGAGCAGGCCATCGAGGCCGGCGGAGACATGGAGGCACCGGCCGTTCAGGCTGCGGCCACCACGCTCGACGCCAACTCGGTCGCCCTGTCGGAAGTCATCGGCTCGGTTGCCGGCCCGGACAACGCCGAGGCGTTCCTGGGTCTGTGGCGTGAGCACATCGGCTTCTTCGTCGACTACACCCTCGGCAAGGCAACGGGCGACCAGGCCATGGTCGATCAGGCCCTGACCGATCTCGACGGCTACCAGGAGGCCGCTGGCGCGTTCTTCGAGGAGATCACCGCTGGTGAACTCCCGGCCGATGCGCTCATCGCAAGCCTCGACGAGCACGTCTCGACGCTGACCAAGGCGATCGACGACCTCGTTGCCGGCGACGCCGCTGCGTTCACCGACCTCCGGGCCGCTGGGCAGCACATGCCGATGGCCGCTCTGGCCATCTCGACCGCCGTGGTCGCTGCCACCAGCTGATCACGAAGCGGGTCCGCCTCAACCGGCGAGCCCGACAGGTTCCTTCCGGCCCGGTGCGTTTCACGCACCGGGCCGGTTCGCGTCTCGGTGCCTCCCCGACTCGGACCCCCGAGCCGGCTTCGACCTGGTTGGACGCAACAATTCCGACACGGCAGTTTCGGCGCGGCAGTTTCGGCGCGGCGAGGCTCGTCAGCGACGGGCGCCCATGAACATGCCCTTGAGCGCGTCATAGTGTTCGATCACGTGGCCGGCGCCGAGCACCACCGCTTCGAGCGGCACGTTCGACATCCGAACCGGGACCTGGGTATCGCGTTCGATCCGCTCCGCCAGCCCACGCAGCAGCCCACCCCCACCGACGAGGTACATGCCACGGACCAGGAAATCCTGGGACAGCTCGGGCGGAGCCTTCGACAGGCAACGGATCACCGATGACACGATCGACGACACGACGTCTTCGATCGCGTACCGCACTTCTTCCGGGGTCAGGATCACGGTCTTGGGCAGACCGCTCATGAGATCACGCCCACGAACCTCGGCCTGTGACTCCTGTGGCGTGGGATCGGCCGACCCGATCGCCATCTTGATCTCCTCGGCGGTCCGCTCGCCGACCGCGATCCCGTGCTCGCGGCGGATGTAGTTCTGGATCGCGGCGTCGATGTCGAACGAGCCGACACGCACCGCTTCGAGCGCTACGATCCCGCCAAGACTGATCACGGCGGTCTCGCTGGTCCCACCACCGATGTCGATGACCATGTTGCCGACGGGCTCGTCGATCGGGAGGTCGGCGCCGATCGCGGCCGCCATCGGCTGCTCGATGAGATTCGCGTCGGCGGCACCGGCGCGGCGGGCTGCGTCGGTCACGGCGCGCCGCTCGACCTCGGTGATCGCGGATGGCACGCAGATCACGACCTTGGGCCGCGTGAACCTGCTCACCCCGACACGCTGGAGCAGCAACCGGATCATGCGCTCGGTGATCTCGAAGTCGGTGATCGCCCCGCCTCGCAGTGGCCTGACAGCGACGATGTAGCCAGGTGTCCGCCCGATCATCTGCCACGCCTCGCGACCCGTGGCGAGGACTTCGCCGGTCTGTCGGTTGAGGGCGATCACGGAGGGTTCGTTGAGCACGATCCCTCGGCCCTTCATGTAAACCAGCGTGTTGGCGGTACCGAGATCGATCGCCAGGTCACGCGCCACGCACACCGTCCTCGGGGTCGCCGTCATCGTCGTCGTCGCGGGTCTGGCGGTCGGCGGCGTTTTGGACCTGATCGACGACCGGACGGCGGGCTTCCGGCGACAGGGCGTCGATCTGGCGTCGGAACGAGTCGACCCCGTCGTTGGCGCGGCGCGAGCGGGCGACCAGTGCGACGATCACGATCGCGGCCACGATCGCGGCGATGATGACGGCTGCGGAACTCGTCATGTCGTGGCCCCGCGGCCCACGTCGGAGGCGTCGACCAGGTCGGCCGCGTTGGTGCCCCAGTCCGAGCCGCCGTCCCAGATCTCGCGCTTCCAGACGGGGACTGACACTTTGAGTGCGTCGATCGCGAACCGCGCGGCCGCAAACGCATCAGGTCGATGGGGGGCCGAGACGGCAGCGATGACAGAACTTTCGCCGAGGTGCAGACGGCCCGTTCGGTGCACGATTGCGATCCGACCGAGATCGGACCATCTGGCACGGGCTTCGGCGGCGATCTCGGAGAGCTTCGGGACGACCATCTCGTCGAACGCCTCGTACTCCAGATGGGTGACGTCAGTGCGTCCCTCGGCGTGATCACGCACGGTGCCGCTGAACAGGACGACCGCTCCACAATCGGGCCGGACGCACCACTGGTACAGCTCGCCGACCGGGAGTTCGGCATCGGTGAGACCGAGCCAGTCGTCGCCGTTTTCCGGTGGGTGCACACCGGCATCGTAGCGTCACGGCCTCGGCGGAGGGGGCGCCATGACGCCAAATGACGCATGTTTCCGCCGTCGGACGGCCCGACCCACGCAGGTCCGCCGACTTCACTACGATTTCAACGCTGTGGAGCGCGGACCCCTTCCCCCTCACGAACGAACGTGGCGACACCCGTCGGAGTTGGCGGCCGAGGAGCGCGCCGTGGTGTTGGCCGAACCCACGCCCCGATCCGTCCGGGTCATGGCTCTCACGAGCGGCACCATGGGCCTGCTCGCTGTCGGCCTGCTGATGGTGACGATCACACCGGCGCGCGGTGAGTCACCGATCGCCATCAGTGCCAGCACGACGCCCGCCGCCGACACCGAATCGAACCAACCGATCGCGCTCGCGCCCGGCGCGACCGAGCGGGTCGGATTCCGTTCGGACATCGGTGGTGCGCTGGCGACGCCGATCGGTGACGGCAGGTTTGCGCTCGTCACACGCGCTGCGCTCGCCGACGTCGATCACATGATCATCGACGTTCGGCTGCCGTCGGGTCGGACCACCGCCGGCTCGATCGTCACGGCCTCGGATCAGGCCGTCGTCGTGGCGCTGGCGGCGATCGAACCCGGCCACGGCGTCGCCGTCCGCCGGCCGGCAGCCGATCAGATGGTCACCGTGATGGCCGATCCACCGGTTGTCGTGGCCTATTCGCAGATCGCCACGCTCGAGGTCGGCGAGGGCACGGCGGTGCTCGACGACGACGGCCTGCTCGTCGGCCTGTGCAGCCGGCGTCGCGGGGCCGACCACATGCACCTCATCGAGGTGCTCGAAGAGCTCGACGACGCCACCAACGTCGTCCCACCAGCGTCGCCGTGACGAGTGCGATCGCTGCGCCGCCGATCATCAACCCCAGCGACAGTTCCTGACGACGCTTCGGCGTCACCATCGTCCACCACTTCGCTTCCGTCCCCTCGACGTACGCCTGCTCGTTGGTGACCGATGGCGCCCAACCCGCCTCGCGGAGCTTGTCGTTGGCGATGACCCACGGCGCCCGCGTGTACCCCAGCAGTCCAGGCGGAATGGGCCCGCGTTGGAATCGCCACCGGAGCGCGCCGATCACGTCGGCGACCCGTTCGGGGAGCGGGAGGCGGAGCCGCTGGCCCGTCAGCGCCCTCAGCCGCTCACCGGGGATGCTGCCGTCGGGCGCGACGTTGTAGACGTCGTCGAGCCGTGCCACGACGGCCAGGCTGACGGCCGAGGCCACATCGTCGTGATGGACGAACTGTGCGTCCGGGTCCGACTCGCCGAACGGTTGGCCGTAGCCGGCGGTGAGCGCCCGCGCCAGCGACGAGGTTCCCGTCGCGGCGATCGGTACCGCCGGGCGCAGCATCGCGACGGTTCGCCCAGTGCCGCCGGACCGCCAGGCCTCGATCGTCTCCTCGGCCGACGCCAGCTGACGGGCGAAGACGAAGGTGGGATCGGGCCGCAGCACGGCTGCCTCGGTGAGGGGCACGGGATTGTTCGCGAGCGCGCCGTAGACCATGGCCGAACTGAGCACGACCACATGGCTCGCCCCGAGCGTGGTGACATCGGCGAGGAGGTCGGCTGCGCCGGTGGTCACACTCGCGCCGCGCCGGCCGAGCACATCGTGGTCGGCCAGGCCGACGTCGACGACGGTGTCGAACGGCCCCATGTCGCGCGTGGCAGCGGCGTCGCCTGACGCGATCACGAGTTCGACGCCAGCGCACTCACCGAGTTCCTCGGCCACCCGCCACCCGAGATGCCCGCGCACACCGCGCAGATAGACGCGCCGGGCCTGCATGGGGCCAGCGTAGACACGAGTGAACGCACTCGGCGCGGCGCACGTGTCATCCGCGTCCGGCGCGACCCGGAAGAGTCCGACCGCTCGTGTCGATCACCACCCGTCGGGGCGTAGCCTCGGAGCATGGCCGACGATGACGACCGACGCGACGACCAGCCCGACCAGCCCGACGACCAGCCCGACGACCAGCCCGAAGCTGGCGGCGGGATCCCGAACAATCCGTTCTCCTCACTGCCGATGTTCGGCGATCTCGCCAGGGCGCTGGAAGGCCAGGGGCCGCTCAACTGGGACGCAGCCCGCCAGTTCGCGATGCTCGGCTCGACCCAGGGCGAGGCCGAGCACAACGTCGACCCGGCAGTTCGGATCGCATTCGCCGATCTCGCCCGGATCGCCGGCATGCACGTCAACGACGTGCTCGGATCCGACACCGCATATCCCGAACCGCGCGTGATCACGCGGAGCCAATGGGCCGCCGAGACGCTCGATGCATACCGACCGCTGTTCACCGACCTGGCGACATCGCTCGGCCAAACCGGCCCACTCGATGTCTCCGACGGGGCCGGCGACCCGATGATGCAGATGATGGCCGGCCTCAACCGCATGATGGCGCCCGCCATGATGGGAATGTCGGTCGGCTCCATGGTCGGCACGTTGTCGCAACGGGTGTTCGGCCTGTTCGATCTGCCGATCCCGCGTGACCGGCACGAGGTGGTGCTCGTCGGGCGCACGATCGATGATTTCGCAGGCGAATGGGAGATCCCGCTCGACGAGATGCGGCTGTGGGTGCTCGCCCACGAGCTGTCCGGCTACCGGATCCTGTCGATCCCCCACCTGCGGAGCGGTCTGACTGCGCTCGTGCGAGCACACGTCGGCGGCTTTCGACCCGATCCGTCGGCGATCGCCGACAAACTCGGGAGTTTCGACCCGATGGGTGGGGGCGGCGACCCGATGGAGGCCATCCAGCAGGCGTTCTCCGACCCCGAGATCCTGCTCGGCGCGATCGAATCACCCGCTCAGAAGTTGCTCCAGCCGCGCCTCGACGCCGCCGTTGCTGCCGTGGTGGGCTACACCGACTGGGTCGTCGACGCCGTCGCGGTCCGGGTCATCGGCGGCGAAGCGCTGCGGATCGCCGAAGCCGTTCGGCGACAACGGTCGGGCTCGTCGCCAGACGACCTGTTCGTCGAACGGCTGCTCGGTATCCGCGTCGGCGAATCGCAGGTCCAGCGGGGCAAGGCGTTCATCCAGGGAGTCGTCGATCGAGTCGGCGAGTCCGAAATGACCCGCATCTTCGAACTGCCCGACTCGATGCCGACGTCCAGCGAGATCGAGGCGCCCGGCCTGTGGATCGAGCGCGTCAGCGGCGAGTAGGCGTCAGCGACGGCGGTCGGATCCCGGCCATGTAGTTCAGCACCGCCGCGGCGCAGACCACGCCGATCAACAGGAACCCCACGCTTCCCGGTATCTCGAGCAGTACGGGCAGAACGGCGGCGATCACCCACGCCAGCTGGAACCTGGTCTCGAATCGAGCGAACGCCTGCCCGCGGTTGGTCGCCGGGCCGTCGCGCTGCACGATGCTCTCGAACGACAGCCGGCAGATCGCAGCCGAGAATCCCACGACGGCTGCAACCGCGATGCCCATTCGGGCGCCGCCGGCGATAGCAGCGACCAGACCCGCCGCTGCGGGCAGGCCGAGCGCAACCGTGATCATGCGCTCTTCATGGATCAGCCGTCGCAGGCGCGGCGCGACCGCATTCCCCAGCATCGTGCCGACGGAGGACAGCCCGACCGCAGCACCGAGCAGCACCTTCTCATCGATCTGACCCCGGAACAGGAAGGCGAGATGGAACAGCATGAACCCCGCCGCGCCGCGCAGGATCAGCATCGCAACCCATGCCAACTGGAGGCCCGTCGTCGTGACGGTTGCAGCCGACGGCGCATCGGCTCGCGTCGCCAGCTCCGGTGCAAGACGCAGAGCCGCACAGAGCGCAACGCCGAACAGGATCGCGCCGTACAGCAGGGTGAATGTCGTCCCGACCCAGAATTGGAGGGCCGCAGCGGGCGCGACGGCCACCACCCCTGCAAGGCCGGCGATCAGGCCGAGTTTGGAGTTCGCCTCGACGAGTTCGGTGTCGCTGCGAACCACCGCAGGGACGAGCGCCGACTTCGACACCGTGTACGTCTTCTGCAGCACGAGCGCGACGAACACCAGCGGAAAGAGGGCCACGTCGTCGACGAACCGGATCATGAGGAGCTGGACCACGATCCGACCGACTGCGACCAGCTGCACGATCAGCCGACGACCGCCACGCACGCGGTCGATGAGCGGGCCGATCATGGGTGCAACGACGAGGAATGGCGCGAAGCTGACCAAGAGGAATCCGAGCACCTTCGAACGGGCGCCGTTCGGATCGACGTCGAAGAAGAACGAGTCGGCGAGCGCAACCACCATCGCGGCCTCGCCGCCCATCATCGCGGCGTGGGTGAACGCCAGCCGCTGGAACTTCGATCGCGAAACCTGCGGCACGATCCGATCGTACGACGCACTACACGTCGCCGTGATGACGGTGTTGCAAGCACTTCATCGACGTAGCGCCCGAGGCGTCGACCTCGGGGTCTGGCCGGCGCCGCAGCGCCACACTCGATCAATCTGGAACGGTGGCGCGTTCGTACCTGTAGCCGACGCCGCGGATCGTGACGATCCGGTGCGGGTTACCAGGCTCCGGTTCGACCTTCGATCGGAGTCGTTTGATGTGGACGTCGAGCGTCTTCGTGTCGCCGACGTAATCGGCTCCCCACACCCGGTCGATCAGCGTCTCGCGCGTCATCACCCGCCCGGCATTCGCGAGCAACAGGTGCAACACCTCGAATTCCTTGAGCGGCAGCGCGATGTCGGCACCATCGACGGTCACCCGGTGTTCGGCCGGGTCGAGCGCGACACGACCGACCCGGATCTCGGTCTCGGTCGGGATCTCCAGCTCGGCGGGGGTGTCCTGGGCGCTGCGTCGCAGCAGGGCGCGAATGCGGGCCACCAACTCGCGGATCCGGTAGGGCTTGGCCACGTAGTCATCGGCGCCGACCTCGAGACCGACCACCGTGTCGATCTCGCTCGCTTTGGCGGTCACCATGATGATGGGCACGGAACTGACGGCACGGATCTGACGGCACACGTCGATGCCGGACGCCCGCGGCAGCATGACGTCGAGTAGCACGAGATCGGGCTGGAGGGCATGGAACCGCTCGACCGCCTCGACACCGTCGCGCGCAACCCTCACATCGAACCCCTCGCGCGTCAGACCGATCTGGAGCGCCTCGACGAAACTCTCCTCGTCCTCGACCACGAGGATCGTGGGTTGCGTCATGACACGTCCTCCATCGATCGGCTCGCAGTTTCGTCAACGAGCACCTCGGCCGGAAGGCGAACGGTAAACGTGCTGCCTTCCCCTTCGGCCGACGTCACCGACACGGTGCCGCCGTGGTTCTGGGCGACGTGCCGGACGATCGACAACCCGAGCCCGGTGCCACCCGACGTTCGGCGACGTGCCCGATCGACGCGATAGAAGCGCTCGAACACCCGATCCAGATCCGGGCGCGGGATGCCGCACCCATCGTCGGTGACGTCGATGACCACGAGCGATGCCTCGGTCCGGACATCGATGCCGACGCAGTCGCCGCTGTCGCTGTACTTCACCGCGTTTTCGACCAGGTTGCCGATCGCCGACGCGAGTTGCGAACGGTCGCCGCGAACGAACGGGCCGGCAGATTCTGACGGAGCGCGAGAGGAGATTGCGACGCCGCAACCGGCGGCGAGTTCGACGACGCGACTGCAAGCGTCACGGATCAGGTCTTCCACGTCGATCAGCTCGAGGTCTGGCGAGCCACGCGACTCGATCTGGGAGAGTTCGAGCAGGTCGTCGATCGTGCGTGACGCCCTCTCCGCCTCGGCCTGCATCCTTGTCACAATCCGCTCGGTGGTCGGCCGGTCGTCCACGTCGACCAACGTCTCGGCGAGGACCAGCAACGCTCCCACCGGTGTCCGCAACTCATGCGAGACGTTGGCGACAAAATCGGTGCGCACCTGGTTTGCCCGCCGTTGCTCGGTCACGTCGTCGACGTAGGCGACGGACCGTCCGTCTGCCATCGGCAACGCCGTGACCGACACGACCCGCTTCGGCGGCCCGAACAGCTCGAGCACCTCCGTGATCGGCCCCTGCGCTCGAGCGTGCGCCAGGTGATGGTCGATCGCCTCGTCGATCAGTACACCGACGTGTGTGCCGGCGAACGCCCGCGCCGCCGGGTTGCGATAGACGACTCGCCCGCGCGCATCGGCGACGACGACGCCTGTCGGCAAGCGTTCGACCACCTCGTCGATCGGTCGTGCCGGTTCGGAGACGGTCGTGGCCGCCCGGTTCGGCTGGTCGTGCGCCGCCACCCGGGAGCACCACCAACCCGCCGCGAAGGCGACGGTAGCCCCTGCGAGCGTAAGGAGCACCAGCACCGTCAGTCCTCGACCTGGTCCCCCGGAGCGGCGTGCTCGTCGTCGGCGACCGCGGCCCGTTCGTGCTCACCGAGCCACCCGGTCGTGATGTAGAGCACCCGCTGGCTGATGTTGACCGCATGGTCACCGAGGCGTTCGTAGAAGCGCGCGACCATCGCCATCTGGACCGCCACCTGGAGGTCGATCGTGCCGTCGGCGTGGCTTTCGAAGATCTGAGAGATGAACTCGCGGTGCAGGTCGTCGAGGTAGTCGTCCATGTCGCGCAGCGCTGAGGCCCGGACCTGATCGCTGGCAAGGTAGGCCTCGATGACCTCCTTGTACTCGGTGTGCGCCTGATCGGCCATCCGCTGGATCCCGCCCCGGAGTTTCGAGTCGAGCTCGTGGCCGTAGATCCGGCGCGCCGCCTTGCAGACGTTGCTGCAGAGATCGGCCGAACGCTCGATCTCCGGGGACAGTTTGAGCACGGCGGCGAGTTGCCGAAGGTCGCCGGCGACCGGAGCCTGCAG
>JBDSBE010000115.1:0-5446 GCA_039921745.1 Ilumatobacteraceae bacterium
CAAGCTTTGGCGTGATTCCCGTGACGAAGGTCACGTCGAGTCTGCCCGATTCGTGCCGTTGGTTTGGGGCCGAACCTGCCCTCGGATGTAGCGTTCGGCACTATGGCACAAACTTTGCGTCGTGGCCCGGTGTCGGGCACCGCAGTCGGCAAGGGCGGCAAACGCAAGCCGTTCCTGATCGACTTCTACTCCACAGCCGTTGGCAAGAAGTACGTCATGGCGATCACCGGCATCATCGGGATCGGGTTCGTCATCTCGCACATGGTCGGCAACCTCAAGGTCTACCTCGGCGTCGTCCGTGAGAACGGCCAGCGCGTATACGACATCGACGTCTACGGAGAGTTCCTTCGCGAACTGCTGGTGCCGATCCTCCCGCACGGCGTGTTCCTCTGGATCCTGCGGCTCGTCCTGATCGCTGCGCTGATCCTGCACGTCCACGCCGCCTACACCCTGACGATCCTCAATCGTCAGGCGCGCCCCGTCAAGTACCAGTCCGACCGTGACTATCAGGTCGCCAACTTCGCCAGCCGGTCGATGCGGTGGACCGGCTCGATCGTGCTGCTCTACCTCGCCTGGCACCTCGCCGATTTCACCTGGGGCTGGCTGAACCCCGGCTTCGAGCGCGGTGCCGTGTACCGCAACCTCGACGCCAGCCTCAGCCGGGTGCCCGTGGCCCTGCTCTACATCGTGGCCAACATCGCGCTCGGGATCCACCTGTTCCACGGCGTGTGGAGTCTGTTCCAGTCGATCGGCTGGAGCAACCCCCGGTTCAACCGGTGGCGCCGCGCGCTCGCGACCGGCATCGCCACGGCCATCGTCGTGGGCAACGTCTCGTTCCCAATCATGACCCTCGCGGGCGTGATCGACTACGACGACACCGTCACCAGCGTCGCCGCACTCGAGGAGACCAACGAATGAGCATCACACTCGATTCCAAGATCCCCACCGGGCCGCTGGCCGACAAGTGGGGCAACTACATCGCCAGCCAGAAACTGGTGAACCCGGCCAACAAGCGCAAGTTCAAGGTGATCGTCGTCGGTACCGGCCTGGCAGGCGCGTCAGCCTCGGCGACGCTCGCCGAGCTCGGCTACCAGGTCGAGGCGTTCACGTTCCACGACTCGCCGCGGCGGGCCCACTCGATCGCCGCCCAGGGCGGCATCAACGCCGCCAAGAACTATCAGGGCGACGGCGACTCGGTCCACCGTCTGTTCTACGACACCGTCAAGGGCGGTGACTTCCGCGGCCGCGAAGCCAACACGTATCGACTGGCGGAAGTCTCCGTCAACATCATCGATCAGATGGTCGCTCAAGGGGTGCCGTTCGCTCGCGAGTACGGCGGCCAGCTCGCCAACCGTTCCTTCGGCGGGGCCCAGGTCAGCCGCACCTTTTACGCCCGTGGTCAAACCGGCCAGCAGCTCCTGATCGGCGCCTACCAGCAGATGGCCCGCCAGGTCGGCCTCGGCAGCATCAAGCTCTGGAACCGCGTCGAGATGGTCGACGTGGTGAACATCGACGGCCGCTGCGCCGGGATCGTCACTCGCGACCTGCTGACCGGAGCATTCGAGTCGCACTCGGCTCACGCCGTCGTCCTCGCGACGGGCGGCTACGGCAACGTGTTCTACCTCTCCACCAACGCAATGGCGTGCAACGTCACCGCGGCGTGGCGTGCCCATCGGCGCGGGGCGGCGTTCGCCAACCCGTGTTACACGCAGATCCATCCGACGTGCATCCCTCAGGCCGACGACTTCCAGTCCAAGCTGACCCTCATGTCGGAATCGCTGCGCAACGACGGCCGGATCTGGGTACCGAAGAACCCCGACGAGACCCGTCCGGCCCGCGACGTACCCGAAGACGAGCGCGACTACTACCTCGAGCGGATCTACCCCAGTTTCGGCAACCTCGCCCCACGCGACGTGGCGTCCCGAGCCGCGAAGCGAGCGGTCGACAACGGCCAGGGGGTCGGCCCGCTCAAGAACGGCGTCTACCTCGATTTCTCGGCGGCGATCGAACGGCTCGGCCTCGACGTCGTCTGGGAGCGATACAGCAACTTGTTCGAGATGTACGAGCGGATCACGGGCGAGGATCCCCGTGCGATGCCGATGCGCATCTATCCGGCCAGCCACTACACGATGGGTGGGCTGTGGGTCGACTACGAGCTCCAGACGACGGTGCCCGGCCTGTTCTGCGCCGGTGAAGCGAACTTCTCCGATCACGGGGCGAACCGGCTCGGCGCATCAGCGCTGATGCAGGGTCTGTCAGACGGCTATTTCGTCCTGCCGTACACGATTGCGCCGTACCTGTCGGGCCTGCTCAACAAGCCGGTGCCCGACGCGTCGCACGAAGCGTTCGCAGCTGCCGAAACCGAGGCGCAGGCACGCTTCGAGGGGTACCTCTCGATCGGGGGCACCCGCACACCCGACCACTTCCACCGCGAGCTCGGCCGGATCATCTGGGACTACTGCGGCATGGAGCGCACCGAGCAGGGCCTGGAGAAGGCGCTGTCCGAGATCCCCGCCCTGCACGAGGAGTTCCGCAAGGATCTGCGTGTCACCGGTGACGGCACGAGCATCAACCAGACGCTCGAGAAGGCCGGCCGGGTCGACGACTTCTTCGAGCTCGGCATGCTGATGTGCCGAGATGCACTGACCCGCGAAGAGTCGGCCGGTGGCCACTTCCGGGCCGAGCACCAGACGGACGACGGCGAGGCCCTCCGCGACGACGAGAACTTCGCGCACGTCGCGGCATGGGAGTGGACGGGTGACCCGATGTCACCGATCCGCCATCAGGAGCAACTCGAGTACGAGGTCGTCGAGTTCCAGACGAGGAGCTACAAGTGAGCCATCTCAAGAACATCACGCTCAAGGTCTGGCGCCAGTCCGGGCCCGACGACGCCGGTCGGTTCGAGTCGTACACGGTCGACGAGATCAGCGACGAGGCGTCGTTCCTCGAAATGCTCGACATCCTGAACGAACGGTTGATCGAGGAGGGCCAGGAGGCCATCACGTTCGACCACGACTGTCGCGAAGGTATCTGCGGCACGTGCTCGCTCATGATCGACGGCCAGGCCCACGGTCCGCAGCGCGGCACGGCGACGTGCCAGCTCCACATGCGCAAGTTCGACAGTGGCGCCGAGATCGTGATCGAGCCGTGGCGGGCGGCTGCGTTCCCGGTGATCAAGGACCTGATGGTCGACCGGGCCCCGTTCGACCGCATCATCGAGTCCGGCGGATTCATCACCGCCGGCACGGGAGGAGCGCCCGACGCCAATCTGATCCCGATTCCCAAGCCGGTCGCCGACGCGTCGATGGACGCCGCGGCGTGCATCGGTTGCGGAGCGTGCGTCGCGGCGTGCCCGAATGGCGCCGCCAACCTGTTCACCGGCGCCAAGATCGCGCACCTCAATCTGCTCCCGCAGGGGCAGGCGGAACGGTTCCAGCGCACGGAGGCGATGGTCGACACGATGGACCACTACTTCGGTTCCTGTACGAACCACGGTGAGTGCGAGGCCGCGTGCCCGAAGGAGATCTCGATCGACGTGATCGCGCTGATGAACTCCGATTACCTCAAGGGCAAATTCAAGAACCGCAAGTCCCTCAGCCGAACGTAACGGTTGGTATCCGACACCATCCGTTACGCGGCGCGATCGATGGCGATCACGGGCAGGAGCGAATCGACCACTGCGGCGATGACCGGATCATCGGCTCGCCGTCGCGCCCGGCTGAGCGCCATCCGTCGGGCCGCGGGGGTCGCGAACGCAAGGTGGTGTGCGAGCGCACGCCCGAGCGGTTGATCGCCGAGCCGGTCCATCATGACGATGAGCGCCGATCGCTCGATCTTTTGATGAACCGCCTCGGAATCGCCGGCGATGCCGTGACAGGCGATCGAGGCCGCGAGCTGTTGCCGCAGGTCGTCCACGCCGTCGATCCAGCGGATGGTGTCCGGATCGTCGGTGAAGCGGGCGAGTCGTGCCGGGTCGTCGCCGTGCAGCCCGAGCACCCATGAGGTGTCCAGGAAATCGGGTCGCCGGCGAAGGCCGAGGAATGTGCGGTAGCTCGACCACCGGTAGGCACCGGGCGCTGTGATGCCGTCGACGTCGAGTGGGTTGCGGTGGATGGAGCGGGCTGCCTGGATCAGATAGTTGTCGGTGGTCACCGCGAACGACGTGAAACGGCCCCGGAACAGCGGACCGTCCCGGCCGATGCGGTCGTTGGTGTGACGGGTGTACACGAGCCCGAGGTGCTGCATTGCGGTCGACAAGCCGCCATCGGGCGTTCGCAGGATCAGGTGATCGTGGTTGTCCATCAGGCAGTACGCCAGAGTCTGTACGCCGAACAGCGCGTGGATGTCGGCGAGCCGACGACCGAATTCGACCCGATCTGCGTCGGCGAAGAACACTTGCTGGTGGTCGACGCCGCGGTTCATCACATGATGTATGCCCCCGTCTGTGTCCTGACGCGACCGACGTCCCATGCAGCGACGATGGCTGACGGCTGTGACAGCCCGCAACGGTTGGTATCCGACACCATCCGTGCACCATCCGTGACGGGAGTAGTCGGTGGCGGGGTCTTTGCGGGCTGACGTAGCATCGTGCGGCGCCTGTCTGGGCGAGCAGGACAGATCGGGGATGCAGATGGAACCTGTCGAAGGTGCCCGCAACTTTCAGACCACCGGTAAGGCGTACGACGCGTTCATGGGGCGGTACTCGAGACCGCTGGCGCAGTCCTTCGCCGACGCAGCGAGGATCGAGGCCGGCATGTCGGCGCTCGACGTCGGTTGCGGGCCGGGGGCGTTGACGGGTGTGCTCATCGACCGACTCGGAGTCGATTCGGTCTCGGCGATCGACCCCTCACCCCCGTTCGTGGCCGATTGTTCGCGACGCCACGTCGGTGTCGACGTACGCGAGGGCCGCGCCGAGGCGATCCCGTTTGCCGACGGGAGCTTCGACCGGTCGCTCGCACAGCTCGTCATGCACTTCGTGTCCGATCCGTCGGCAGCCGCAACCGAGATGCGCCGTGTCGTGCGACCCGGCGGGGCCGTTGCGGCCTGCGTGTGGGATTTCGAGGTGGAGATGGAGATGCTGCGGGCGTTCTGGGACGCCGCCCGGGCGGTCGATCCGCACGCGCCCGACGAGGCACGGACCCTCCGCTTCGGTGCACCCGGCGAGATCGCCGAGCTGTTCGCCGGGGCGGGAATTGCCGACATCGTCGAGCGTCGGCTCACTGTCGAGTCGACCTACGCTGACTTCGACGAGTTGTGGGATGGCTTTCTCGCGGGTATCGGGCCGGCCGGCGCATTCTGCGTCGGGCTCGACGACACTCACCGTGAAGTCCTGCGGCGCGAAATCTTCGACCGGATCGGCGCGCCGAGTGGAACGTTCACACTCTCCGCGGCGGCGTTGAGTGCCACCGGGTCGGTGCCCGGGTGAACGGTTGGTATCTGAACCGTT
>JBDSBE010000116.1:0-6429 GCA_039921745.1 Ilumatobacteraceae bacterium
GACACGAACGTCTCGCGGCCCTCGATGACGCCCTTGTGGTGGAACGTGACGTAGAACTCGGCGTCTTCGTCGCGGACCTGATGGAGTGACGCCTCGAACTGTTCGAGATCGCTCCACACGTCGCCGTAGTAGGGCCCGAAACCGGTCAGGTCGATGTCGCTCAGGAAGAACACGCCGTCGGAGATGCGAAACCCTGAATGACCGCGGGTGTGGCCGGGCAGGTGCACCGCCTCGATCTGGGCCCGCCCGAGGTCCCAGACGTGGCCGTCACCGAACCCGAGCGCATCGGGCCGCGGCGCGTAGTGGAACTCCTCGACGACCTGCTCGGAGAACTCGCGTCGGGCATCACCGGCCAACCCGTAGACGTCCATCAGCCCCTCGAGGCTCCGGGCGCCCGGGAGGTCGTCGTCGTGGATGTGGACGGCAGCGTCGGAGAAGAACCCGTTGCCCGCCAGATGGTCTTCGTGGCTGTGCGAGTTGATCACAGCATCGACGGGAACCGGTGCGCCGCCGCGCGCGACAACGGTGACCGACGGATCGATGATGACCGCCTCGCCGTCACCGCGAACCACGAGCGAGTTCCCGGACGGGTACCTGCCCGAGTCGTCGCCGATCAGCACGCTGACCTGGTCGGTCAGGCGGCGCTCCTGGTCGCCCCAGTTGGTGGTCCCGCTCACGGCGACCAGTGTCGCACGCCCGCCGCCGGCGGCGTCAGGCGGGCCGCTTCTCGAGTCCGATGCTGGCAGAGTTGATGCAGTACCGGTTGCCCGTCGGCTCCGGGCCGTCGGGGAAGACGTGCCCGAGGTGGGCGCGGCAGTTGGCGCAGCGCACCTCGGTCCGAAGCATGCCGAGCTTGCGGTCCTCGATGTACTCGATCTTGTCGGTGCCGAGTGACTCGTAGAAGCTCGGCCAGCCGCAGTGGGCGTCGAACTTGGTGTCCGAGTCGAAGAGCTGCTCACCGCACACGATGCAGTGGTAGGTGCCGGGTTCCTTGCTGTCCCAGTATTCGCCCGTGAACGGCCGTTCGGTGCCGGCCTCCTGCGTGACGTGGAACTGCGTAGGCGTCAGGCGGAGCTTCAACTCCTCGGTGGTGGGGACGTTTGTGTCACTCATGCCGCCAGCCTGCCGCACGGATCGCCCACTCGCACAGGCGCGGTCGCGAGTTCGCGAATCGTTCACGGCAACCGATCTCGGACTTGGGTTCCGATTCGGGGTGCCCCGATCCCGTCACTCCCGGTGGCAGTTGTTGGCATCCTCGCTGATCGTGTGGCGCGGGTGTGCGCGATGGCGGCCGGCAGCGACCGAAAGAACGTATCCCCGGTCGCGCGTACTATGGCCGCTCAACAACCGATGCCCATGCAGACCTTGACCCACATCCCCACGGCGGCGACACGCTCGGCGACTGCGATCGCGGCCGGCGCAATTGTGGTCGGCGCGTTCGGTGTCGGTGCACCCGGCGTCTGGGTCGCGGTGTCGGTGGCGCTCTCTGTCGCCGCACTTGCCGCCTGGGTGGATCTGCGGTCGAGGCGCATCCCGGACGAACTCGTCGGGCTCGCCGTCCTCCCGAGCGTCGGCTCGGCCGTGGCCGCGCTGGTCACCGGCGGCGGAGCGGCACGGCTGTTGGCGGTCGTATTCGGCATCGGCATCCTCGCCCTCCCGTTGCTCGTCATCCATCTGGTGTCGCCTACCGCGATGGGGTTCGGTGACGTGAAACTGGCGGTCGCCCTCGGGGCCGCAATCGGGCTCGTCGACCCGGTGCTCGGCCTGATCGCACTGTGCATGGCGAGTGCGTTGACGGCGGCGGTCGGCATCGCCACCGGCCGCGGGGCGTTGCCGTTCGGTCCCGCCCTGGTGATCGGAACCGTAATGGCGATTGCGTTGGCGAGCGCGTGGACGGAGAGGCGGCTCACATGGCGATGACCGAACGACGGCCCGGCGATCGATCCGCCGAGGCATCGGGCGACCGGGGGGAACCACGAGGGTTTCGCCCGGCCTCGCGGCGGCGCTCCCGGGTCGCGGCCGGCGTCGTGCTGGCGGCGCTCGCGATCGGCGGGAATTTGCTGCTTTACACGTCTCTCGACGACAAGACCGAAGTTCTCCAGCTGGTCGACAACGTCCGAGCCGGCGAGCGCGTCACGAGCGCCGACCTGCGGATCGTCGAGGTCGATCTCGACCCGACGATCCCGGTGGTCGAGGCCGACGACATCGGGCTCGTGTCCAACCAATTCGCACGGGTGTTCCTCCCGTCCGGTTCGCTGATCCATCCCGATCTGGTGCAGCCAGAGGCGTTGATCTCCGACGGCGCAGGTGTGATCGCCGCGCAGGTCACCCCCGCCCGACTCCCGGCCGGCCTGTCGACGCGCTCGCAGGTGTTGCTGGTGTTGGTCGACGACGGTGAGAACACGGTCGTCACGGCGCGGGTGGTGCGGGTCGGGTCGGAAGCCACCGGCGATTTGGGCTCGCTGTCGGTCGAGGTGTCCGTCGAGAATGCGCCGTCCGTGGCCGCCGCCGACGACGTGCGGGTCGTGTTGATCGAGCCGGGAACCGACCCGGCGACCGAGCTGGGTGTTTCGCAAGCGGGTGGTGGCTGATGGGGATCGTGGCCGCAGCCGGCGGTGTGCGGGTCGCGTTGATCGAGCCGGGCACGGACTCGGCGATCGAGCTGGGTATTTCGCAAGCGGGTGGTGGCTGATGGGGATCGTGGCCGCGACCGACGACCTGCGGGTCGTGTTGATCGAGCCGGGCACGGACTCGGCGATCGAGCTGGGTGCAACGCCGTCGGGTGGTGGCTGATGGGGATCGTGGCCGTCGCCGGCGATGCCTGCACCACCACCGCAGTGGCCCTCGCATCGGCCTGGCCGGTGTCGCAGGACGCGATCGTCGTCGAAGCCGACCCCACCGGTGGCGATCTGGCGGCGTGGTTCGACATGCCGGTCGCCCCGTCGCTGTCGACGGTCGTCACCCGGGTGCTTGATGGCGCGTGGCCGGACGTCGAGCGCCTGACCCGCCTGGCCGACTCGGGCCTCCGCCTGATCCCCGCGCCCTCCCGCGCCGGTGAGGCGGCACAAGCCGTCAACGAGGCGTCGCGCTCGCTCGTACCGACGCTCGCCGCCCTACGCTCGCCGGTCACGATCGCAGACACCGGCCGGTTGCAGGGTTCGCCGGCGGCCCATCCGTTCGTCGGGTCGGCGGCCGTGACGATCGCCGTCCATCGGCAGTCGGTGCAGTCGTCGCGTGCGGCCGCGGTTCGGCTCCAGCGGTTCGCCGATCAGCTCGGGGCGTTCGCGGCGACGCCGTCGTCGCTGATCGTCGCTGTCGTCGGCGCGGCTCCGTTCGACTACGCCGAGATCGAGAAGTTCCTGGGCGACGCGATCGCCATCAGCTCGATCATCGGTCTCCCGGTCGACGACTTGGCCGCTGCTGTATTCGGCGGTCGAACGGGTGTGTCGGCACGCCGTCTGGCCCGACTCCCACTCGTCAGGGCGGCGGGCGACCTGGCACTCGCGGCCGAGCGATCGCTGATCGAGGTCACGGGCGGCCTGTGGAGAGCCGCCCGATGAGTACCCGACGGGCGGCCGACGTCGATCGCTCGACGATGGTGCGATTCGTCACCGACCGTGTCGCGTCCCGGCTCGTCGAGGCGATCGAGCAGGACGAGACCGACCATGCAGAAGGTCACTCCACTGCCGAGACGTCGCTCGCGGCCGACTCCCGTCGTCAGCAGTTGATGGTCGGGGCGTGGTTGAGCGACGAGCTCGCGATGGTCAACCAGGACCGCATGCATCGTGGTGACCCGCCGCTGTCGGAGATGGCCGACCGGGAGATCCGTTCGAGGGTCGTCGCCGAGTTGACCGGTACTGGGCCGCTCGAGTCGTACATGAGCGACCCGACCGTCGAGGAGATCGACGTCAACTCCCACGAGTCGACCTGGGTCACGTACAGCGACGGCCGCAAGGTCGACGTCGGTGCGCTGTGGGATTCGTCGGCCGATCTCACCGCCTACCAGAAGCGACTGGCGCGCCGGATGAACGGCACCGGTGAGGGTCGTCTCGACACGCAGTCGCCGATGCTCACGTTCCAGTCCGACGACGGGTCCCGCGTCGTGATGGTGCTCGGCGGCCGTTCGGAACACGGCATCTCGACCCACCCGCGGATCGCGATCCGCAGGTTCGTGCTGCGGCACGAGGGTCTGGACGGTCTCGCGCGCCGTGGTCTGTTCCCGATCGACCTGGTGCCGAAGCTCGAGGCGATGATCCGGTGCGGCTTCACCGTGCTCGTCAGTGGTCCACCGGGGGCGGGCAAAACAACCCTGCTGACCGAGCTGCTCGGCGCCGTTTCGCCCCGCGAGCGGATCATCACAGTGGAGAAGAACCTGCTCGAGTTGAAGCTGGAGGAGGACGCCCGCCACCCCGATGCGCCGGCGCTGTTCACCCGGCATTCGAACGCCGAAGGCGAAGGCGAGATCACCACCCGTCAGCTCGTCGAACTGACCCGCCGACTGAACCCCGACCGGGTCGTCGTGGGCGAACTCGTCGAGGACGAGGCGCTCGACATGCTCGACGTCGCGTCGATGTGCAAGCGCGGCTCGCTTGCGACGATCCACGCCCACACCTCCGACGTGGTCATCCAGCGCCTGGCGTACTACGTGTCGAAGTCGAACACGAGCCTGCCCGAGTTCGCGGTGTGGAGCCTGATCGCGCAAACGGTCGATTTCGTCATCCACATCGACCTCGTCCGCAACGAGGAACGCGACGGTGCACCGGTCAGGCGCGTCACGTCGATCATCGAGATCGGTGGGCTCGGGGAGGGTGGCGGTCTGGCGACGACGGAGGTGTGGGGCATCGACGACGGAGGCGACCTCGTCCAGTTCGCACCGCTGTCGACGCGACATCTGCGTCGCCTCCGGATCTCCGGCTACGACCCCAGAAGGTTCGCCCCGATGGGAGCAAGGTGATGGCTGACGCCGCGCTCCTCTCGCTCCTGTTCGTTGCCGGCGTGGCGCTCGCGGCCATCCCGCCCAGCGAGTCGGCGAGGTCCTCGATCAGCACGGTCGACGTGCGTCGCCTCGCCGTGCGGTTCGTCGGCGCGGCACTCGCCGGGTTGCTCGTGCTGGTGGTGTCGGGTTGGGTGCTGCCCGGGCTGGTGATCGGGCTCGGTGCGTTCTGGGCGATCGCGAACTGGCAGCGGCGCGATCGAACGAGCAACGTCGAGATCGCCCGGCTCGATGCGCTCGCGAGCTGGATCGAGAACGTCCGCGACGTGTTGATGGCCGGCGAGCAACCGGTCGGCGCGATCACCTCGACCGTTGGTGCCTGCCCGCCGATCATCCGCCCGCACATCCGGCGGCTCGCGGCCGGGTTGAGTCGCCAGGAGCCCGACATCGTGTTCCGTCGGTTCGCCGATGATCTCGATGATCCGCTCGCCGATCTGGTGGCGGCGGGCCTGGCAATCGCGATCCGACGCGGTGCGCGCACCGTGCCGGTGCTCACGGCACTGGCCGAGCAGACCCGCCAAGCTGTCGATCGTCGCCGGTTGATCGAGGCCGAACGTGCCCCGACCCGTCGCGAGATCCAGGCGCTCACCATGATCATGAGCAGTCTCGTGATCCTGCTCCTGGTGTTCGGCCGCAGCGAGTACCTGGACTCCTACGACACCACGACCGGCCAGATCGTGCTCGGTTCGCTGCTGGCGGGGTATGCCCTGCTGCTGGTCCGGGTGCAGAAGTTGGCGGCGTTTCCCCGGCTGGGGCGGTTTCTGACCGCCAGCGTTCCGAGGGCGTCGGCGTGAGCCCGCTCGCCTGGACGGTGCTGCTGTCGGCGGCAGGCGTCGGAGGAGTGCTCCTCGCAGTGACGGGATGGGTCCAACCGGCACCGTCACTCGGTCGGGTCCTCGACCATCTGCAGCGGGCGGGTTCGTCGACCAGTGGTTCGTCGGCTGCGCCGCCGCCGTCGAGCCGCCTCGTTTCGACGATCGTGCGGGCCGTGACCTCGTACCCGCGAATCCTCCCGAGTGCGTCCGATCTGCGTGTTGCCGGCAGGACGCTCGAACAGCACGTGGTGTGGATGGTGATGGCTGCCGTGATCGGGTTGGTGGTGCCTCCGTTCGTCATCGGATCGCTGCAGTCCCTCGGTGTGATGGGGCTCGGCTGGTACCTGCCCGCGATCGCGGCGATCGGGTTCGCCGTGGTCGGCCCGTTCATCGTGCACACGACGCTGATCGAGAGCGTGCAGACGACTCGCGCCGACTTCCGATATCAGACCTCCGCCTATCTCGACGTCGTGACGATGCTGCTCGCGGGCAACACCGGTTACGAGGGTGCGCTCGAACAGGCCGCCCATGCCGGCGACGGTCGACTCTTCCTCGAACTGCGCCGCCGCATGCGCGAGTCGGGGGCGCGCGGTTCGAGCCTCACCGACGCCCTGCAGCGAA
>JBDSBE010000117.1:0-23954 GCA_039921745.1 Ilumatobacteraceae bacterium
CTTCCTTGCTCGCATCGACCGGTCACGCCGTTGGCGTTCGATCTCCAAGTAGTAGTCGTCATCTTCTTCCCTCCTGGTGGAGACGGTCCTTCCGGTGAGACGTCCGAGTTCGCGTTCGCGAACCCGAAGGCGTCGCCATGCCTTCTTCTTGTCTTTGCGGCGCTTGTGTTCGATGTGGTCTTCCTCGGTCTCGGACGTCCCCCGCAGGTATGCCTGCTCGATCTCGTCCAGCCGCTCGATCGCTTCGTCAGCCGGTAGCTCGAGCAGCACCTGCCCGCGTGCCATCAGGTACATCCGGTCCGCGTACTTGAGCGCCTTGCGGGCGTGCTGCTCGACGATCAGTGCGCCCGTGCCGTGGTCGTCGGCTGCGGTTCGGACCGCCCCGAGCAGGCGATCGACGATCTTGGGTGCGAGCCCGAGCGACAGCTCGTCCGCGAGGAGCAGTTTCGGGTCGAGGCTGAGGGCACGTGCCAGCGCGAGCATCTGCTGCTCGCCACCGGAGAGCATGCCGCCACGAACCGACAGCCGCGGCTCGAGTTCGGGGAACAGTGCCAGGGCCCGATCGACGTCGCCGCCGCCGATGCGCAGGTTGTCGCGGGCCGACATCTTCGTGAAGACGAGTCGCTCTTCGGTGACGAGCCCGATGCCGTTGCGCACCCGCTGGTACATCGGCGTGAACGTCGGCACGTTGTCGAACATGACGATTCCGTCGACCGGCGCCAGCTCACCGGCGATCGTGAGCAGCGTGGTGGTCTTGCCGGCACCGTTCGGGCCGAGCAGGCACACCACCTCACCGCGACGAACGGTCAGATCGACGCGACGCACGACCTCGCGACCCTGGTAGCCGGCCTTGAGGTTGCGGGTCTGCAGCAGCGGCCGCACCACCGGTGCGATGGTCACGACGTCCCTCCGACCAGCACGGCCAGGTCGTCCACCTCGTCGTCGACGGCGTCGGTGTCGACGCCGAGGTACGCCGCGATGACCGCCGGGTCGGCCTGGACCTGCTCGGGTGCGCCGGCGGCGATCAGGGTGCCGAAGTCGAGCACGATCACCTCGTCGCACACACCCATCACGAACTCCATGTCGTGTTCGACCACGAGGATCGCCATGCCCCAGTCATCGGCCAGACGCCTGACCACGCTCGCGAGTTCGGCGCTCTCGGCCGAACTCAGGCCGGCGGCCGGCTCGTCGAGGAGGAGGACGCTCGGGCGCATCGCAACGGCACGAGCGATCGCCAGCAGCCGGCGCTTGCCGTACGACAGGTCTTTCACGTCGCGATGTAGGTCTTCATCCAGTCGGAATTCCCTGATCGCCCGCACGACCGGTGCGGGGAACGGCGGGTTGACGGGCCAGACGAGATCGCGGAAGTAGGAGCCCAGGTCCTGCGGGTCGGCGGCCACGCTGAGATTCTCGAAGACCGTCGCGTCCTCGAACAGTTCGAGCGACTGGAACGAGCGGGCGAGGCCGGCTCTGGCGCGCCGCATCGCCGGCTGACCCGACAGATCGACGTCGTCGAGCAGCACACGCCCCTCCGCCGAGGTGAAGCCGCTGAGGGCGTCGATCAGCGATGTCTTGCCGGCGCCGTTCGGCCCGATCAGGCCGGTCACGCGCCCCGGCTCGACCCGATGGGTCACGTCGTTGACGGCAACCACGGCGCCGTACCTCACGGTCAACCCCTCCATCGTGAGCGTGCGCGGCGGAACGCGTTCGAGCTCGCCGCCGCTGTCGGGAGCTGAAACGTCGGCCAGCTCGATCATGTAGGAGCGACCCCACTTGCGGGCCTTCTTGGCGAACCGGAAGATCTTCACCCACTCGGCGGCGACGCCGTCCTGGTAGGCCAGCACCGTCAGGAGGATCGCGATCCCACTGATCAGCTGCGTCCACTTGCCGACGCCACCCCACGTCGATTCGAGGACCTGCTGGTTGAGGCCGGCGGTGGCCATCAGCGACCCGACGAACGCTCCGAGGAGGTGCCCGACCCCACCAACCAGCGCCAACCCGACGAAGGTCACGGACGTGAAGTTGGTGAACGACTGGTAGCTGATCGAGCTCAACCGGAACGCCAGCAGGATGCCTCCGAGCGCCGCGATCGCAGCGGCGAACGCAAACGCGAACAGTTTCGTCGCGATCACGTCGATGCCGAGCGCAGCGGCGGCGCGTTCGTTGGTGCGCACTGCGATCATCCGACGACCGCTGCGGCCGCGCCGGACGTTGGCGACGATCCAGACTGCGAGGAGCGCCATCACCAGCGTGAAGATCCCGTACCGAGCGGGGTGATTGATCGAACCGATCTCGAACCCGAACAGGTCGGGATTGCCGACCTGGGTGCCCTGGACCCCGCCCGTGTAGTTCCGGTTGCGGAACAGCATCAGCTCCATCGTCGTGCCGAGACCGAGCGTGACGATCGCGAGGTTGATGCCGCGTGTCCGCACCGCTGGGAGCGCGAACGCGAGGCCCAGTGGAACGGCAGCGGCCACACCGGCGGCGAGGCCGAGCAGGAACGGGATCTCGAACACCGCGACGAGGCGTCCGGCGACCCAGGCCCCGAAACCGGCGATCGAATACTGCGCGAGCGACAGCTGGCCGGCGTATCCGGTGAGGACGACGATCGACAGGAGCACGAGCGACACCCCGAGCGACACAGTCAGCGCATCGACCCATTTCGCCTGCTTCGTGAGCATCAGGAACACGACGACCAGTGCGCCGAAGATGGTCCAGTCCCACGACATCCTGCCGTTGCCGATCATCGGGAGCTCACGGAGGTAGTAGTCCCGCAGCGGCAGCGACCGGCCCCGCAGCACGAGGAACACGATGATCACGAGGAACGGCAGTGACGGCCCGAGGCCCTGCTGATCGACGAACCGCCCGACGAGTGTCTGGCCGATTCCGAGCCCGACGCCGGCCGCCGTGGCGATCGGGAACGACCGGAAGTCGGCGACGAGTGCTGCCGCGAGTGCCGCCAGGACGAGCGAGGTCATCGACGTGACCTGCAGGGTGATGATCGGCACGACCAGGATGCCGGCGATCGCGGCGAGCGCCGAGCCGAGCGACCAGTTCAGGACGGCGATCCGGTTCGGTGACACGCCGACGGCCGATGCCGACCGCTCGCTCTCCGACACGGCCTCGGTGGCGAGCCCGAACTGGCTCGATCGGTACAGCAGCCACAGGCCGAGGGCCGACACGCTCGCGATCGCTGTGAGGATGATGCGGTCGGCGGTGATGCTGACATCGCCCCACAGCGTGACGCGGTCGGTCGGGAGCCAGCTGTCGATCTGCCGCGGCTGTGATCCGTAGCGGATCACCACGCCGGCCTGGATCGTGACCAACACGCCCAGCGTGGCGATCACCCGGACGAGCGAACTCGCACGCCGGAGCGGCCGCATGATCACCCAGTGGGTCAGGGCGCCGAGGAATGCCGACAGCGCGACGCCGACGAACGCGGCGGCCAGGAAGGGCCAGCCCTGTTCGTACTGGAGTTCCCACTGCATGAACACGCCGGCGATCGCGGTGGCGCCGAGCGAGAAGTTCAGGACCCCGGTGCCGCGGTAGATCACGATCAGACCCTGCGAGCCGAACGCGTAGAGCGCACCGACCCCCAATCCCAGCAGTGCGAACCTGATGACTTCGTTCACGATCCCCCTCGATCGGTGCATTCCCCCGGCGACCAAACATCGGAGCGGTCGACGTCTGAGGCGGGACAGTAGCGCGCCGCTGCGCACCGATCCAATCGAACGACACCGTCGTCCGAGGCCGTCGTCCACGCGCCCGGTGGCCCCGGTTTGGCCCATCTCCCATCGGGTCCGGGCGTCCGGCAACGACGGTCCCGGGATTGATCCGCAGCCCGTGTCGCGACCACGATTACGTCGACGACTCCAACTGGCGGACATCCGATGTTTGTGATGGAATAGGCCGCGATCGACGGCCGGTGTCATGGCCGTCCATCGCCAGGAACATCCACGACAAGGGGGAAACCAACCATGAGCAGAGCATCTGCGCAGCGCACACGTTCGTTGCGGACCATGATCGCACCGCTGGTCGCGCTGGCGTTCGTCGCCGCATCGTGCGGCGGGGACGACGACGCGGCGCCGGCCGACTCGGAGGCGTCGTCGACCATGTCGTCCGACGAATCATCCACGATGTCGTCCGACGAAATGTCATCCTCCGAGATGTCATCCGCCGAGATGTCATCCGCCGAGATGTCATCCGACCAGATGTCGTCCGACCAGATGTCGTCCGAAGAGGGATCCGAAACTGCCGAGACATCGACGGAACCGACCGGCGAACCGCTCAAGCTCATGACGGTCACCACCCTCAACGCGGCCGGGCCGACCTACGAGAACATCGCCAACACCGCGATGCTGTACCAGGACTACATCAACGACCGCGGTGGTATTGCCGGCCGACCCGTCGAGGTCACGGTCTGTGACGAGCAGTTCGACCCGGCGATCGCCACGACCTGCGCCCGCCAGGCGGTCGAAGAAGGAATGGTGTCGATCGTCGGGTCGTTCACCTTCTTCGCCGAGAGCATCGTGCCGGTCATTTCCGAATCCAGCATCACGTGGTTCGGTGCGTGCTGTCCGATCACACCGTCAGAGCTCACCAGCCCGTACTCGTTCAACATCGGCAACCAGCCGATGTACGCGGTCGGTGCGGTCAAGCGCGCGATCGAGGACGGCTGCGAAACCATCAACGCAGTCATCATCGACGGGGCCCAGATCTTCCTTCCGCCGATGGAGAATGCGATGCAGGCGCTCGGCAAGAGCTTCGGTGACACGGTGATCCTGCCGCCGACCGCTCAGGACTATTCGGCCGAGGTCGCGCAAGCCACCACGAACGCCGACTGCGTGATCTCGGTCATCTCGGAGACACCGTTCATCACGTGGAACACCGCCTGGGCGCAGTCCGGCACCGATGCCCAGCAGTACGGCCCTCAGGGCAACCTCAACGAGGTGTCGGCAGCGGGCGCCGAAGAAGCGACCAACGGCAACATCATCGCGGGCATGTACCCCGACATCTCCACGGCGCCGTGGGACGAGTACCGGGCGGCGCTCGATGCGGCCGGGCTCGACACCGGCGCAGTCGATTACAACTCGCTCGGAGGAATGGGCACGTGGGCGGCGTTCGTCGGGTTCACCCAGATCGCAGAGTCGATCGACGGCGAGATCACCGCCGAGTCGTTCTACGAAGCGGCGAACACCACGTCGAGCCTCGACCTCAATGGCATGGTGCCGGTCCTCGACTTCACCAAGGAGTGGACGGACGGGCTCGAGGGCTACAACCGCCTGTTCAACCGCAGCGTGGTGTACAGCACACTCGAGAACGGCAAGGTCGTCCCGCTGGACGGCGACTTCATCGACGTGGGTGCGCTCGCCACCGGCGACGCCGGCTGACCCGCCGATCGTTTCCGACCCGTCGCACCACTCGGTGCGGCGGGTCGGTACGCGATCAACCACGACCGTGGGCCCGCGCTTCGATGTGGGTGACGAACGAAGGAGGAGGTGTGGCGTGGGCGTCACGACGAGAGCGATCGACAGCATTCGACAGATGATCAGCTCCGGTGAGCTGCGCCCCGGCGATCGGCTGCCGGCGGAGCAGGAACTGGCCGATCAGCTCGGCGTGTCGCGCGGCTCGCTGCGCGAAGCGGTTCGCGCGCTCTCCCAGATCAACGTGCTCGACGTACGACGCGGTGACGGCACCTACGTTGCGAGCCTCTCGCCGAGCGAACTGCTCTCCGGCCTCTCGTTCGCGATGGAGCTCGTCCAGTCGCAGGGTGTCGACGAGGTGCTCGAAGTCCGACGGATGCTCTTTCCCGCGGCGACTGCGCTCGCCGCTCGACGCGTCACGGCTACCCAGCTCGACGCGATGCACCTGGTGGTCGACGAACTCGAAGCGGCCACCGAGCCCGCCGACGTCGCCCGCCTCCAACGCCGTTTCCAGGGCCTCGTCGGCGAGGCGACCGGCAACGAGACGCTGAGCTCGATCCTCTCGGCGATCCAACTCCGCGACGAGAACTTGCGTCGCGCGTGGCTGACTTCCCCGAAGCGGCGCGAAGTCGCCCTCGCGCACGACCGCATGCTGCTCGATGCGTTCGAACGCGGCGACGCTGAGATGGCACGGTCGGTCGCGACCGTCCGGGTCGACACCCGCGAACAGTGGATCGAGAGCCTCCGTGCCGGAACGACGACCCGCCGAACAGCTCGCTCTATCACGGCCGACGGATGACGTGTCCGTGACGGGGTCCGGAGCGACGGACACGGTGCGGCATGAACCGATGGACCTCGGTGAGAATGCGCGGACCCGGGAGTTGCGTGAACGGCTCGAAGCCTTCATGGACCAGCACGTCTATCCCAACGAGGCCCGCTACTTCCGGGAGTCGGCCGAGCTCGGCCCGTGGGCGGTGTGGCCCGTCGTCGAAGAACTCAAGCCGCTCGCTCGCGCCGCCGGACTCTGGAATCTGTTCCTCCCCGACAGCGAGCACGGCCCCGGCCTCACGAACCTCGAGTACGCACCGCTGTGCGAGGTGATGGGCCGGTCGCACCTCGCGCCGGAGCTGTTCAACTGTTCGGCACCAGACACCGGCAACATGGAGGTGCTCGCACGATACGGCACCGCCGAACACCAGGCGCGCTGGCTCGCCCCGCTCCTGGCGGGCGAAATCCGGTCGTCGTTCGCCATGACCGAGCCGTTCGTGGCGTCGAGCGATGCGACCAACATCGAGAGTTCGATCGTCCGCGACGGTGACGAGTACGTCGTCAACGGCCGCAAGTGGTACACGACCAACGCAACCGACCCGCGCTGCCGGGTCATCATCTTCATGGGGAAGTCGGACCCGACCGACCCCGACCGCCATCGGCAGCAGTCGATGATCCTGATCCCCAAGGACACTCCCGGCGTAAACGTGATGCGTCCGATCCCGGTGTTCAACTTCTACGGCATGCCGGACCGCGCCTCCGAGGTCGACTTCGTCGACGTCCGGGTCCCGGCCTCCAACATCCTGCTCGGTGAAGGACGCGGTTTCGAGATCGCCCAGGGTCGCCTCGGGCCGGGGCGGATCCACCACTGCATGCGACTGATCGGTCTGGCCGAGCGTGCGCTCGAGATGATGTGCCGGCGCACCCAGCATCGCGTCACGTGGGGCCAACCGGTCTCGGAACAGTCGGTGACGTTGGAACGGATCGCCGAGTCGCGGATCGCGATCGAGCAGACCCGCCTGCTGACACTCAAGACCGCACACCTCATGGACACCGTCGGCAACAAGCAGGCGCGGCGCGAGATCGCGATGATCAAGATCGCCGCCCCCTCCATGGCATGCAAGGTCGTCGACTGGGCGATCCAGGCGTTCGGCGGGGCCGGCACCAACAACGATTTCGGGCTGGCGTCGGCGTATGCGAGCGCCCGCCTGCTGCGCCTCGCTGACGGGCCCGACGAGGTCCACCGGAACCAGCTCGGTCGATTCGAGTTGCGGCGGCATGCCGACCTCGGCCCGATCGAACCGCACATCGACTACACGCCCGACTGGGGATGACGGTCTGGCGATGGCCGACTTCGTGCACGCCCTCGGTGCTGTTCGGGTGCTCCTTATGATCGGAGACGCATGAGCACGACATTCGATTTCAGCGGTCGCACCGTCATCGTCACCGGAGGAGGCCGCGGGATCGGGCTGGCGCTCAGCCGCTTTTTCGCACATGCCGGTGCAACGGTCGCAGTCGCTGACGTCGACGAGCAGTCGTTGGCCGAGGTGCTGGTCGACGAACTCGACGGCGCGATCCCGCTCGTGACCGACGTCTCCGACTCGACATCGGTGAACGACGCGATCGCGCACGTCCTCGATGTCACGGGGCGGATCGACGTGGTCGTCAACAACGCCGGAATCCTCAGGGACCGAGTGGTCTGGAAGCTGACCGACGACGACTGGCAGGCGGTGCTCGGCGTGCACCTCACCGGAACGTTCAATCTCACGCGCGCCGTGGTGCCGACCATGCGCGAACACGGGTACGGCCGGATCGTGAACGTGACGTCGTACACCGGCCTGCACGGCAACATCGGGCAGGCGAACTACGCGGCGGCGAAGGCGGGCATCATCGGGTTCACCCGCACCACGGCGAAAGAGCTCGCCGGCTTCGGGATCACCGTCAACGCGATCTCGCCGAATGCCGAAACGGACATGGTCGCCTCGATCCCGCCCGACCGGTTGGCCGAGCTGCGCGCCGAGATCCCGATGGGCCGCTTCTCGGCGCCCGAGGAGGCGTGCCCGGTCGTCGGGTTCCTTGCGTCGGAGCAGGCCGGGTACATCACGGGCGTGGTCGTCCCGGTCGATGGCGGGCTCTCGATATGAGAGCGGCATGACGACTGCGGTCGTCGTAGGTAGCGGCCCCAACGGGCTGGCGGCTGCGCTCACTCTGGCGCGCGCTGGCGTCGAGGTCACCGTGCTCGAGGCGTCGACGCGGATCGGCGGCGGCACCCGCAGCAGCGAGCTGACGCTGCCCGGTCTGACGCACGACGAGTGTTCCGGGTTCCATCCCTTGAGTTTCGACACACCGTTCTCGCGTCTGGCCAAACTCGAACGTCACGGGCTGCGATGGGCATGGCCGGAGGTCCAGTTCTCGCATCCGATCGGTGGCCACGAGGGCGCCGCTGCGGTGCGATCGGTCGATGCGACCGCCGACGGTCTCGCCGGCGACGAACGGGCGTGGCGCCAGGTGTTCGGGCCGCTCGTCCCACGCTTCGGCGACATCGCCGAAGATTTTCTCCGGCCGGTCGTGGGCGTGCCCACCCATCCGATCCAGCTTGCCCGGTTCGGTCTACGTGCGGCTTGGCCGGCCGCCGTGCTGGCGAAACGATTCTCGACCCCTGCCGGCAAGGCGCTCTTCGCCGGCGTGGCAGCCCATGCGTTCTGGCCGTTCACCTCGGTGCTGTCCTCGGCGGTGGGCACCGCGCTCGGCACCGCTGCGCACACGTACGGCTGGCCGGTGGCGGTCGGTGGCTCGGCCGCGATCACCACGGCGATCGCCGATGCGCTCGCCGCGGAGGGGGGCACGATCGAAACCGATCGACTGGTCGCGTCGGTGCGTGAGCTGGGCTCACCGGACATCGTGATGCTCGACGTGGCGCCCCGCGCTGCCGTGGCGATCATGGGCGACCGTATGCCGACAGGCGTGCGCCGCGCGCTCCGTCGGTACCGGCACGGTCCGGGGGCATTCAAGGTCGACTTCGCCGTCGAGGGTGGTGTGCCGTGGACACATGAGCCGTCCCGGCGTGCCGGCACCGTGCATGTCAGCGGCGACTACGAGGAGACCGCTGCGGTCGAGGCGATGATTCACCGGGGCAGGATGCCGGAACGGCCGTTCGTCCTCGTCGGGCAGCAGTACGTAGCCGACCCCGGCCGTTCGAACGGCGACGTGCACCCGCTCTATGCATACGCGCATGTACCCTCCGGTTTTGCCGGGGATGCGACCGAGGCGATCGAGGCACAGATCGAGCGCTACGCGCCGGGCTTTCGCGATCGCGTCGTCGCCCGGACCACCCAATCGACCGCCGACCTCACGGCCGACAACGCCAACATCGTGGCGGGCGACATTCTGACCGGGGCCAACTCTCCGCGCCAGCTGGTGTTCCGACCACGCATCGGTCTCGACCCGTACTCACTCGGCGCCCCCGGGCACTTCCTGTGCTCGGCCGCCACACCCCCGGGAGCCGGAGCGCACGGGATGTGCGGCTACAACGCTGCGATCTCTGCGCTCCGACGTCTGGGGATCAATCGACCGTCCGAGTCGTGATCGAGGAACGGTCATGATCGATCGCACGCCCGTGTTGCGTCACTGGCGTCCGATCGTCGAGACTCGTGCACGATGAGGGGACCTGACGACATGCAGAACGATTCGCAGCCGGTCGATCGTAACAAGGCCCGCACCGACGGCCTCGCCGCGATGGGGATCCTGGTGATCACGGTGGTCTTGATCATCGTGGTCGTCACCCGCCTGATCTAGCTTCGCGGACCCTGATGCGACCGTGAGCCGAGCGACGGTCCGACCGCAGACATCGGATGTCTGATGAGTAGGTTTTGATCAGTCGGGTCGTCCGACTCCCGACTCCGCCCATCGCGCGAAGGAACGACCGTGCCCCAGCTCTCCGACGAGCCACTCCTGCCGGACCTGATCATCTCGGCGCTGAACCGCTACGACGACGAGCCGTGCATTCATCTCGGCGACGACGTCCTCTCGTACGGCGACGTCAGGCGCCAGACGAGCCAGCTCATCCAGGCGCTGCAGAGCCGTGGCGTGGTGCGCGGCACACGTCTGGCCGTGCTCTCGAAGAACCGGCCCGAGGTGCTCACCAACCTGACGGCCGCGATGGTGAACGGCTCGGTCGTCACACCCCTCCATCCGCTCGGATCACTCGACGACCACGCCTACGTGATCGGCGCAGCTGCGATCGCGTGCCTCGTGATCGACGTCGACAACTTCGCGCAGCGTGCCGCCGACCTCGCCGACCGGTTTCCCGAACTCGTCGTGCTCGGCTTCGGCCCGAGCGATGTCGGCGACGACTACTTGGCGTTGGCGGCGACGTTCGAGCCGCGACCCCTCGTCGCACCCGCAGTCACGCCAGGCGATTTGTGCACGCTGGCATACACCGGCGGGACGACCGGCCTGCCGAAGGGTGTGCTGCTCCCGCACCGGGTGTGGGCCAACCTGACCTTCATCCAGATGGCCGAGTGGGAGTTCCCCGCCGACGTCCGAATGCTCGTGGCCACCCCGCTGTCGCATGCCGCCATGACGCTGCTCGGCCCGGTGCTGCTCCACGGTGGCACGTTCCACGTGATGGAGGCCTTCAGCCCGGCGGGATTCTTCGACCTCGTCGAACGGCACCGGATCACCGCCACGATGATCGTGCCGGTCATGCTCTACGCGCTGCAGGGCCACGAGCGCTATCGGACAGCCGACATGTCGAGCATGGAGACGATCTTCTACGGCGCGTCACCGATGAGCCCACCGAAGCTCGCCGATGCGATCGAGCTGTGGGGGCCGATCTTCTTCCAGTTCTACGGTCAGTCGGAGGCGCCGATGGTGATCGCCCACATGAAGAAGGCCGATCACGACCTGTTGCACCCCGAGCGGCTCGCGTCGTGTGGCCGGCCGGCGCCGTGGGTCCACGTTGCGCTGCTGGACGCCGACGACCAGCCCGTCGCCCACGGAGCACCCGGCGAGATCTGTGCCCGCGGGCCGCTCGTGATGACCGGCTACCTGGACATGGACGACGAGACCGCAGCGACGCTGTCGGGTGACTGGTTGCATACCGGTGATGTCGGCCGGTTCGACGATGACGGGTTCCTCTTCATCGTCGACCGCACGAAGGACATGGTGATCACCGGGGGGTTCAACGTTTTCCCGCGCGAAGTCGAAGATGTGATCAGCGCCCACGAAGCGGTCAACATGGTGATGGTCGTCGGCGTCCCCGACGAGAAATGGGGTGAGGCCGTGAAGGCCGTCGTGCTCCTGGCGCCGGGCCATCGAGCGAGTGATGAGTTGACAGCGGAGATCCAGGCGATGGTCAAGCAGGCCAAGGGTTCCCAACAGGCGCCGAAATCGGTCGACTACGTCGACGAGATGCCGGTCACGGCCGTCGGCAAACCCGACAAGAAAGCGGTCCGGGCCCGCTACTGGTCGGGGGCCGATCGTTCGGTCGGCTGAGTCACCGGACCCGCCACAGCCCGTTCAGCGGCCGAGCGATTCGAGCGCTGGTCGACGACGCCGCCGCGACGAGCCACGCCGTCACGATCACGACGAACACGAGCATGATCGCCTCGGCGGTGACCGTCCCCCTCGAGATCGTTCCGGCGAGCCCGACGGCGAGCCCGACGCCGCGGTCCCATCGGAGGGGTCGGAGGACTCGAACCCTGTGTGGGCACTCGCCGTGCCGACGCCGCCGATCACGACGACGAGGAATGCGATCGCACCGACGACGAGGCGGGAACGCCGACGCGAGTGGGGGCGCTACAGGTCGCGGGGAAGCAGACTCGTGGAGATGGCCCGAGAGCGTACGACGACACGTCGTACGCCACACGTGGTACGCCACGACGACGGCTCGTCAGGGCAGCAATCCCTGACGTTCCTGTTCGGACCGGATGTGGGCGATGATCGCCGTGACCTCGGCCTCGTCGAGCCCGACGATTGCGGGCATGTCGCCGAAGGTCCAGTGATGTTGCGGTGCCCCGTTCGCGATCGCGGACCGGAACGAGTCGTCACCGTGATGGCCGGGTTCGTACACGATCGAGAGGTGGGCCGGCCCCCGATCTGTCCCCTCGAGATCGGCGCCATGACACGACGCGCAGTTCGATTGATAGAGCACAGCACCGTCGATCGCGGAGTCGTCTGATTCGCCGCCGCATCCGCTCAGCACGACGATCAGCGCAACGCCTGCACATGCAACCGCACGCTGCCGACTGGGGGTCCTGTCGACCGATGTGGTGGTGACAGCGGGCCGACGCATTTCCCCTACACTACGACATGCTGTAGAGATGCGGTCTGTGCCTTGACGTCCTTCAGCCCACAGACCCGAACCACCCGTCGACGACACGCTTGTCGACCCGACCAACGCCACGTTTGACGACACGACCGGGAGATCCTGGACACCATGACACGACGAGCCGACGGAGCACTCGAGAACGACGTCCTGCACACCTTGTGGAATCTCGGCCGCCCGGCCTCTCCCGGCGACGTGATCACCGAGATGCAGACTGACCTCGCGTACACGAGCATAGCGACGATCCTCGGTCGACTCTGCGACAAGGGTCTGGTGTCCCGGCGGCGCGCCGGTCGCACGTTCGTCTATACACCGGCGAGCAGCGAAGCCGAGCTCACCGCCCAGCGGATCCGCTCGGTCTTGGACGCCGCGTCAGACCGACGGTCGGCGCTCGCCGGTTTTGCGCAGGCGCTGGATTCGGACGACGCCGCGCAGCTCGCGGCTCTGCTGCGCGAGGCGGAGTGATCGACTTCGTCGCCTTCCCCCTCGTCGTCACGGTGCTGGTCGCCGTCGTCGGGAGCCGCCTGTTCGACCGGCTCCGGCCGGACGTCGCCGCACGAGCCGGGGCCGCGCTGCTTGCGGCGGTGTCCGTGGCTTCGGTGCCGACGCTGTGGATCGTCGGCCTGAGCGGGTTGACACACATGGGGCTCGAGAATCCGATCGTCGACTGGTCACGCCACGTGCTCCCGGAGCATCGTCCGTTCGGTGCGGTCGTCGGTGCGGCGTCGCTCGTCGCCGCTGTGATCGGAACGTGTCGGGTCGCGAGCGTGGTGCTGCATCACCGACGTCTGCGATGCACCACGGCCTGCCCGCTGGAACTCGTCGACACCGACGAGGTGTACGCGTACACGCTGCCCGGCCCTGCCGGCATCATCGCGATCTCGACCGGGCTTCGCGATGCTCTCGACGACGACGAGTTCGATGTCGTCCTGGCGCATGAACAGACGCACGCCCGTCACCGGCATGATCGCTTCAAGCTGCTCGGTTTGCTGACGGCTGCGCTGATGCCGCCGGTCCGGTCGGTCGTGACGCGCCTGGACTATCACCTCGAGCGCTGGGCCGACGAGGAGGCGCTCGACCGAACCGGCATCGGACGTCGTGTCGGTGCCAGGACGATCGCCAAGGTCGCGCTCGCCGATCCGGCGCCGGCACCGGCGCTCGGGATCGCGAACCATGGCGTCGCGGCGAGGGCGGCTGCGTTGCTCTCGCCACCGACCGGTTCGGGGGCGACGACCATGATCGAGACCGTGCTGGTCGTCACGACCGCGTTGCTGCTCGCAACATTCCAGCTGCATCACACGCTGATGTTCGCAGCCGCGCTCCTGCACTGACGATGATCGCGGCGGCGTCGGACGCACACGAGGACGGTGACGGCACGACCGACCGCGGCTGAGGACGTGCCGTCTCGAGAAACCGGGCCGGCGAATGCCGATCGGCAAGACCAGCTTCTACGCTCTGTCGTAGTACGAGCACGTGCTCGTCGAGATCGAAAGGAAGCGCACATGCGCATCACCAATCGGCCCGCCGTCGTCACGATCGGATCGGTCATGGTCGCAGGGGCTCTCGTGCTGACCGCCTGTGGAGGTGGCGACGACGCAGCGTCGGACGCCACTCGTTCGACGGTTCCGGCTGAGGCCTCGACGGCGGCGACGGACGTCGATCAAGCCGACGTCAACGCAAGCGACGTGATGTTCGCCCAGGGCATGATTCCCCACCATTCGCAGGCCGTCGAGCTGGCCGCCCTGGCGCTCGTGCCCGAGCGCGAAGCCAGCCCCGACGTCCGCGACCTGGCCCAACGGGTGCAGGCAGGACAGGACCCGGAGATCGAGCAGATGACCGACTGGTTGACGTCGTGGGATCAGCCGATCGACGTGCCGGCCATGGACGACATGGACATGGACGGGATGGTCGCCACCGCGCAGATCGACGCGCTCGCGACACTCAGCGGCAGCGAGTTCGACGCGGAGTGGAGTCGGCTCATGATCGCCCACCACGAGGGCGCGATCGCCATGGCGAAGACCGAGGTCACCGACGGCCTCAATCGGGACGCGATCTCGCTCGCGCAAGACATCATCGCCGCCCAGCAAGCGGAGATCGAAGAGCTCAGCTGACCGACGCTCCGACCGCGCCGACTGGCGGCGTCACCAACGGCGCTGCCGTTGATGCCAGGATGGGGCGGTGGATGACGTCGGCGACCCGCTGCGGTTCCACGTGCCCGCGCCATCGGCACGTCCTGGCGAGGAACCCGACTTCTCCTATCTGACGATCGCCGGGCCCGGAGAGACCCGACGGCCCGACGTCGACGTCACCGGCGTGGAGGCGCGCGACCTCGCCGACGGGCTGATCCGGGTGCTCGACGACGACGGGCTCGCCGTCGGCCCGTGGGCTCCCGACATCGATGCCGAACACCTTCGTCGAGGGCTCCGGGCAATGGTGACGACGCGCGCGTTCGACGACAGGATGCTCAGAGCGCAACGCCAAGGGAAATCGTCGTTCTACATGGGGTCGCGCGGTGAGGAGGCGGTGTCGGTCGCGCAATCGCTCGTGCTCGCCGAGGGCGACATGTACTTCCCCACCTACCGCCAGCAGGGTTGGCTGATCGCACGCGACTGGCCGCTCGTCGACATGATGTGTCAGCTGTTCTCGAACGAGAAGGACCGGCTCCACGGCCGACAGATGCCGGTCATGTACTCGGTTCGAGATGCCGGATTCTTCACCATCTCCGGGAACCTCGCCACGCAGTTCGTCCAGGGCGTCGGGTGGGCGATGGCCTCGGCGATCGCCGGCGACACCCGCATTGCGTCGGCCGTCGTCGGCGAAGGGGCGACCGCCGAAGCCGACTTCCATCATGCATTGACGTTCGCAGCGACGTTCCGGGCGCCCGTGATCCTGAACGTCGTGAACAACCAGTGGGCGATCTCGTCGTTCCAGGGGATCGCCGGCGGTGACGAGAGCACGTTCGCCTCGCGTGCGATCGGGTACGGCATCGCCGGGTTGCGGGTCGACGGGAACGACTACCTGGCCGTCGTGGCGGCGTCGCGATGGGCGGCCGAGCGTGCCCGGACCAACCACGGCCCGACGCTGATCGAGTGGGTGACGTACCGCGCCAGCGCTCACTCGACGTCCGATGACCCGTCGAAGTACCGCCCGCGCGATGAGTGGAAAGCATGGCCGCTCGGCGACCCGGTGGATCGGCTCGCCGCTCACCTCGTTGCGATCGGCGAATGGGACCACGACCGCCACGAAGCGCTCGTGGCCGACGTCGATGAGACGGTGAAGGCGGCGGCCAAGGAGGCCGAGGGATACGGCACGCTCCTCGACGGTCACCTCGCCGATCGGCGGGACATCTTCGAAGACGTGTTCGCCGAGATGCCGGCCCACCTTCGTCGGCAGCGCGACGAGATGGATCGACTCGCATGACGACGATGGCGATGAACGTGGCGATCCGCGCGGCGATCGACTCGATGCTCGATCGTGACGACGACATGGTGGTGTTCGGTGAGGACGTGGGGTACTTCGGCGGCGTGTTCCGCTGCACCGACGGTCTGCAGGCCAAGTACGGCGAGCGGCGGGTGTTCGACACCCCCATCGCCGAAGGTGGGATCATCGGGATCGCCGTCGGCATGGGCGCGTTCGGGCTGCGGCCCGTCGTCGAGATTCAGTTCGCCGATTACGTCTATCCGGGTCTGGACCAGCTGATCTCGGAGGCGGCGCGTCTGCGCTACCGCTCGGCCGGCGAGTTCACCGCGCCGCTGACGGTCCGGATGCCGGTCGGTGGTGGCATTCACGGCGGCCAAACCCACAGCCAGAGCCCCGAGGCGCTGTTCACCCACGTGTGCGGGCTCAAGACGGTGATCCCGTCGACGCCGTACGACGCCAAGGGCTTGCTGATCGCTGCAATCGAAGACGACGACCCGGTCGTGTTCCTCGAGCCCAAGCGGCTGTACAACGGCCAGTTCGACGGCTATCCCGACCGTGCGATCGTGCCGTGGGCCGATCACCCGCTCGGCGACGTACCCGACGAGTACTACCGTATCCCGCTCGGCGAAGCCGCGATCCGGCGGGCGGGAGCAGACGTGACGGTGCTCGCCTACGGCACGATGGTCGGCGTGGCCGAGGCTGCAGCCGCCGAGACCGGTGTCGACGCCGAGGTGGTCGACCTCCGTTCGCTCCTGCCGCTCGACACCGCTGCGATCGAGCGCTCGGTCGCCAAGACCGGGCGGTGCGTGATCGTGCACGAAGCGACCCGCACGAGCGGGTTCGGAGCGGAACTGATGGCGACCGTGCAGGAGCTGTGCTTCTACCACCTCGAAGTGCCGATCGAGCGCGTGACGGGGTGGGACACCCCGTATCCGCATGCGCAGGAGTGGGACTACTTCCCCGGTCCCAAACGCGTCGGCGCCGCGCTTCGTCGGGTCATGGAGGCTGCGACATGAGCGAGTACTCGATGAAGCTCCCCGATGTCGGCGAGGGCGTCGCCCAGGCCGAGATCGTCGAGTGGCACGTCGCTGTCGGCGACACGATCACCGAAGACGACGTGATCGCCGACGTGATGAGCGACAAGGCGACGATCGAGCTGCCGTCCCCCGTGACCGGTGTGGTGAGTTGGCTGGCGGGCGATGTCGGCGACGTGCTCGCCGTCGGCAGCGTGCTGCTGCGAATCGATGTGGTTGGTGTTGATGACGGTGACGGCTCGACGGTCGCCGACTCGGCGACCGGTCGCGAGCCCGCGGCGGAGCCCGAAGCCGGTCCCGGCGACGAGCCGACCACCGACGACGCACAGCCAGATGTCGTGCCCGGCGACGCGTCGCTCACGGAGGACGGCGCGGGGGATGCCACCACGACGGCGACACCCGGGTGGCCCGGGCCGCCGACCGAGGCGCCGGGCGACCAGACGACCATGCGGCCGCCCGCCCGGTCGGACGGTGTCGCCCCCGCCGCGGATGGAGGCTCGGCACTCGCTGCGCCGGCGGTGCGGGCGCGGGCGAGCGATTGCGGTGTCGATCTCGGCGCCGTCGTCGGTACGGGCCCCGACGGACGAATCACGCACGCCGACATCGACGGCGTGCTCATGCAGCGCGCTGGGTCGCATCGCAGCGCCACGGCCCCTGCCTCGCGCGCCGATCGTGTCGACGAGGAGATCCGCGTCATCGGCCTGCGGCGCAACATCGCCGAGCGGGTCCAGGAGTCGGCGCGCCGGATCCCCCACTTCACCTACGTCGACGAGGTCGACGTGACCGAGCTCGAGCGGCTGCGACGGGAACTCAACGGCCAGTGGAGCGGTCAGCGTCCGAAGCTGTCGCTGCTGCCGTTCCTGATGCGCGCCATGATCCTCGCGATCGACACGCACCCAGAGATGAACGCCCGGTTCGACGACGAGGGCGGGGTGGTGCGCCGGTCGGCGGCTGTCCACCTGGGGATCGCGACCCAGACCGATCGCGGTCTCATGGTGCCCGTCGTCAAGCACGCCGAATCGCTCGACCTGTGGGCGTCGGCGTCGGCGGTCAGCCGACTCGCCGACGAGGCGCGGTCGGCGACGATCTCCCTCGACGAGCTGACCGGGTCGACGATCACGATCACGAGCCTCGGCGCTCTGGGAGGCATCGTGACGACGCCCGTGATCAACATGCCCGAAGTCGCGATCGTCGGGGTCAACAAGATCACCGACCGGCCCGTGTACGAAGGTGACACGCTCGTGCGGCGGTCGATGATGAACCTGTCGTCCTCGTTCGACCACCGGGTGATCGACGGCGCCGATGCAGCCGAGTTCATCCAGGAGATCAAGCGAACCCTCGAACACCCCGCCCTCCTCTTCACCCCCTGACACCAGCCCAACCCACGCCGATCTCGTGAGGATCTGGCGCACCAGATGCGCCAGATCCTCACGAGATCGGCGGTTGGTTGGGGGTGGCGCGAGTTGACGGGGGGTTTGGCGACGGGTCAGCATTCGCACGATGAGCGATCCTGCGTCGGTTGCCACACACCGGGTCGAGACCGACTCGCTCGGGCCGGTCGAGGTCGCGGTCGATCGCCTGTGGGGTGCGCAGACCGAGCGCAGCCTCGCCAACTTCCGAATCGGTCGCGAACGATACGTGTGGGGGCGGCCCGTCATCCGGGCGCTCGGTCTCGTCAAGGCGGCGGCAGCCCGCGCGAACGTCGACCTGGGCGTGCTCGACGAGCGACTCGGTGAGCTGATCGAGCGGGCGGCCGGAGAGGTGGCGCACGGTGATCACGATGACCACTTCCCCCTGGTCGTGTTCCAGACCGGATCCGGCACCCAGACGAACATGAACGCCAACGAGGTGATCTCGAACCGGGCGATCCAACTCGCCGGTGGCGAGATCGGTTCGAAGCAGCCGGTCCATCCGAACGATCACGTCAACCGGAGCCAGTCGAGCAACGACTCGTTCCCGACCGTGATGCACGTCGCCACCCTGCTCGAATTGCACGAACGCCTCCACCCGTCGATCGACCACCTCACCGACGTGCTCGACGACCTCGCGCAGCGCTACGACGACGTCGTCACCGTCGGGCGGACGCACCTCCAGGACGCGACCCCGGTCAGGCTCGGCCAGGTGATCGGGGGATGGTCCGCCCAGGTCCGCCACGCCCAGATGACGATCAGGCAGCTCGAGGACGGTCTGCGTCAGCTGGCGATCGGCGGGACCGCGACCGGAACCGGGCTCAACGCCCCGATCGGCTTCGGCGAACGGGTTGCGGAGATCCTGAGCGGCGAGACCGGCCTGGCGCTCGAGGTGACGGACAACCACTTCGCATCGATGAGCGCACACGATGCGATGGTCGCGATCAGTGGGGGACTCCGGACGCTCGCCGGGGCGCTGATGAAGATCGCGAACGACGTCCGATGGCTTGCCTCCGGCCCGCGCAATGGGCTCGGTGAGCTTCGGATCCCCACGAACGAACCCGGGTCGAGCATCATGCCCGGCAAGGTCAACCCGACCCAGGCCGAGGCCCTCACGATGGTGGTCACGCAGGTGTTCGGCAACGACACGGCGGTCGCCTTCGCCGGCTCTCAGGGCAACTTCCAACTCAACGTCTACAAGCCGATCATGCTCCACGACACGCTCGACAGCATCGCCCTGCTCGCTGACGCGATCAGGTCGTTCACCGACGAATGCCTGGTCGGGCTTGAACCCGACGAAACACGGATCGCCGAGAACCTCGCCGCGAACCTGATGCTGGTCACCGCACTCGTGCCCCACATCGGCTACGACCGCGCCGCCGAGATCGCCAAACGCGCGATCGCGTCCGGCTCGACGCTGCGCGAAGCGGCGATCGGCCTCGGTCATGTCACGGCGGACCAGTACGACGAGTGGATCGACCCAGCGGCGATGACACACCCGCGTTGACACCGGCGTGACGGAGCCTTGACATTCCGCCCCGCACGTTGCGGTCGGCTCCTCGATGATGTCGTTCGCCGTTGGAAGCATCGTTCGAGCCGCCTCGCGATGACTCATTGCGTTGACCCCACGGTTCGATCCGAGCGGCCGCCACATGCTCAACCCGCTCGCCCGGTTTGCAACCATTTCTGTCTCTCATGCGGTTTCCGTGGGTCATGCGGTTTCCGTGGGTCATGCGGCGATCGGGCGACCTGGTAGTGGCGGGCGGTAGTTCCCCCACTTCGAACCAGTCGAGCGACAAACCCGTCAGCCACGCATCCCCGAGGGACGCACCCATCTGATTGGGGGTTCTCTGCTGCTCGCGTCCAGTGGTATCGAACACGATCTGCAGCGACCTGGAGCGTTCGATGAGCGTTGGGGCCCGATACGAGGAGGATGCCGAGGTACGAACGATCGGGAGGCGCCGACGGCGAACGCTGACGAGATGGATGCCGTGCGTCACACCGTGTACGGGCCGCCACGCTTTGCATATTCCGCCCGGTAGCCGCTGGCCAATGTTTTCTGCTCTGTCTTCGACAGCAGCTTGCCGGCGAGCTGGAACGTGCCGTGCTCTTCTTCGTCCAGGTGATCCCTGACCTCCGTCGAGAGTTCGAGAGCGAGTTCGACGAACTCATCGCTGTCGGGATCCAGGCCGCGCATCTGCTCCACGCACTCCTCGGCCTTGTGATGGTCGGCGAGCGCGTGACGGCTCACGCTCAATCCGGCGTCGACCATGAGCAGCGGCACGTACAGGTGACGTTCTTCGGCGGTGGCGTGCGCGTCGAGTTCGGACGCGAGCGCGAGGAACGCAGCGCGCCGGTTCGCGCCGGACGAGCGCCCGTGGGTCATCTTGCGAACGAGTGCTCGCTGCACCTCGTGGCTGTCTCGCAGGTCGTCGAAGATCGTCATGACGCTCTCTCACTCACTTTCGGTGCTCGGCCCCGGGGGGATCCAGAGTCCCCCATTCTGGCTGCGCGATCGGCGGCCGTCGCGATCCGACGGCCAGGATCGGTCGATCGTGTGAGCAGCGAACCGAGTTCGGGGCCACCTCGTTGCGCGCGGGTCGGCGATTGTCAGTGCAGCGTGCCCGTGATGCAGACTGGATCGGTGACGGACAACACGTACAGCGGACCCGACGACATCGCCGTCGTCGAGGCGATCTACGCGGCCATAGCCGCGTCGGAACTGTCGACGCTGTTCGACCTGCTCGACCCGACGATCGTCGTCGTCCAGGACGATCGGCTGCCCTGGGGTGGCCGGCACGTGGGCCACGACGGCTTCGCGACATTCGGTCTTGCGCTCCAAGCCATCATCGCGTCCTCGGTCTCGACCGACGCCGTGTTCAACGCCGGAAGCGATGTCGTGCAGATGGGTCACACCCGTGGAACGGTCGTGGCCACCGGCGTGCCGTTCGACATCGCCGAGGTGCACCGGTGGACGATCCGCGGTAGCCGTGCTGTTACAGCGGAGTTCAGCATCGACACGCCAGCGATGCTGCGCGCCCTCGCTCAGGGCTGACCCGTCGAGACCTCGCCGCGTCACGGCCCGTTGCCATCCTCGGGAGCCGGTGTTCGGCCCCGCTCAGCACCTGATTGCCGATGACTACTCGTCGTTTGTGCGCAGGCCTGCATCGAGGACAGATCCCGACGCTTCCGACGAGTCAGAACCCCGGCCTCCGCAGCAACGTTCGTCGATACGCACGGACAGGATCGATCGTCAATACATGGGATTTCTTCGGCCGCGGACCGCGAGGCATCAACATCGAGCAGTTCTACGACGAGGTCACGGTGCACGTCCGCCGAGATCGGACAGTTCGGTGGTCAGAACTGAAGTCGTTGCCCGACGCCGATCGTGTCGGCCTTGGCCAACAGCGCGTGGCCGAGGGCGATATCGCTGATGCTCAGGCCGCGATGCCAGAACAGGATCGTCTCGTCCTCGCTCTCCCGCCCGGCTTGCGGCCGGCGACGATCTGTCCGAGTTCACCGTGGAGCGTTTCCTCGGTGATCCGGTCCGAGTCGACGTGGTCGCGCAGCGCACCGAACGGCAGGCCCTTGCGGCACTGCCCCCAATCGTCGACGACGACCTTGTCGATGATGTCGGTGAGGCTGAGCTCGACCGCGCTCATCGTTCCGTAGGGGATGACGAGCGCGCCCCGTGCGATCCATTCCGTCTTCAACAACGGCGCCGGCTCGCTGAGGCGCGATGCCTCGACGACGATGTCGGCGCCGCGAACGCACGTCTCCCAGTCGTCTGTGACGACAACCCGCTTGCCGAGATCTGCCGTGAGCCTTGCCGCGAACGCATCGCGGCTCTCGGGGCGGCGGGAGTGGATGCGGATCTCCTCGAAGTCGAACAGCCGATCGAGCAGTCGCACGTTCCAGTACGCCGTGCCGCGGGCACCGATGTGGCCGAGCACCTTCGATGACGTGTTGGCGAGGTGCCGAGCACCGATCGCGGTCATTGCACCGGTTCGCATGTCGGTGATGGCCGTCGCGTTGAGCACGGCGATTGGCATGCCGGTATCGGGGTAGAACAGGTTGAGCAACGCCATCTCCGATGGCAGCCGGCGTGTGTAGTTGTCGACGAAGTCACCGACCACCTTCACGCCGGCGAGGCCGAGCGGATGGACGACACCGCGCAGCACGTTGAAGTGGCCGTGCGCAGAATCGCGCGGGATCAGGTGCACCCGCGGTTCGATCACCGTCTCTGCGTTGCCCTGGGCGCGCAGCGACGCCGTGACCGCGTCGATGATCTCGTCGTCGGTGAGCGCGCACGCGACGACATCGGCGCCGCTGAGGTAGGTCATCGAGACCCCTTCGGTCATACTGGGCTCCTTGTTCTCCGGCACGGCAAGCACCGTACGGATCATTGTCGATTCTGCTGAGGATCTCGACGCCGCGGCGTACGAGGCCATCGTCTACGACGGCGCCGAGATCGCAATCACCCATGCCGCGCTCGAACGAGTCAGCGCGAGCCGGGCGACGTTCGAGGCCCTGATCGCAGCCGGTGTCAGTTGTTACGGGGTGACCACAGGGCTCGGGGCGATGTCGACCGTCGACCTCACCGCAGCCCAGCGTGTCGACCTTCCGCGGCACACCTTGCTCGGGCGGGCAGTTGGCACGGGCGCGCCACTCCCACCCGCTGTTGGCCGGGGGGCGCTCGTGTCCAAGCTGGTGCAGTTCCTCGAGGGCCGTTCGGCCGTGACGGCTGAGCTGTGCGTGACGATTGCCGATCGCCTGAACCGTGGCCTCACGCCGGCGATCCCGTGCCACGGCTTCGGAATGGCGGGCGAGATCATTCCCCTGTCGCATGCGGCGCAGCCGTTGATCGGCGAGGGCCGGGTCATCGCCGACGACGGTTCGATCCACACCACGGCCGAGTGGCACGCCGCCCACGATGTTGAGCCGTACGAGCCCCGGGCCAAAGAAGGACTGTCGTTGATCAGCGGCACCGGGGTCGGTCCTGCTCTGACATGGCATCTCGGCCGCGCCGCGGCCGTGCTGCTGGCCACCGCGAACCTCGTCGCCGCAGCGAGCATCGAGGGGCTCGGCGCTCGGCTGGACGCATACGGCGAGCTCGCGGCTTCACTCAACCCCGAACCCCCACGTCGCGATCATCGCCGCAGATCTGCGTCGGCACCTCGTCGACACCAAGGTCAGCCGGCAGGCACGTCAGGCACCCGTTTCTTACCGGGTTACGCCCCAAGTACACGGCGTCGCGGCAGAAGCGATCGAACGACTGCGTGCTGCAGCACTCGCCGACATCTGCGCCAACGGCGACAACCCGGCGATGTTCGACGAGCTCGTCAACAGCGGAAACTTCCACGGCGCCGCGCTCTGCGCACGGGTCGAGGCCGCGACACTGGCGATCGTGCACCTCGGCAACCTCGCCGAGAAGCGGCTCACCGTCTGCTCGACGAGCGGGCAAGCGGCCTTAGCAGGCAGCTGGCCGATCAGCCTGGGCTCGACGCCGGGTTGATTGCGGTGCACAAGGCCGCGATCGGATACGGCGCGAGCCTGCGGATGCTCGCCGCAC
>JBDSBE010000118.1:0-35615 GCA_039921745.1 Ilumatobacteraceae bacterium
CCAAGCCCGGCTACGCGTTCTCGACCGACCAGCCGTGGCAGGCGGAACTCGAGGACGCTTTCCCGTACGTCGAGACACGCGATCAGCTCAGCGCGATCGACGAGGTCAAGTCCGACATGGAGAGCCCCGCGCCGATGGATCGCCTCGTGTGTGGTGATGTCGGGTTCGGCAAGACCGAGATCGCGATCCGGGCGGCGTTCAAGGCCATTCAGGACGGCAAGCAGGTCGCGGTCCTGGCGCCGACGACGCTGCTCGCCAGCCAGCACGGCAACACGTTCGCCGACCGGTTCGCGGGGTACCCGATCCGGGTCGAGGTCCTGTCCCGATTCCTCACGGCAGGTCAGGCGAAGCAGGTCATGAAGGATCTCAAGTCGGGGGAGGTCGACTGCGTGATCGGCACCCACCGACTGCTCGCGGCCGACATCAGCTTCAAGGACCTCGGGCTCCTCATCGTCGACGAGGAGCAGCGGTTCGGCGTGCAGCACAAGGAACGCATGAAGCAGATGAAGACCAACGTCGACGTGCTCACGCTGTCTGCCACGCCGATCCCCCGCACCCTCGAAATGAGCCTCGTCGGCATCCGCGACCTCTCACTGCTCCAGACGCCTCCAGCCGACCGGCAGCCGATCCTGACGTACGTCGGCGAGTACGACGAGCGCGTCGCGATCGAGGCGATCAGACGTGAACTGCTCCGCGAGGGCCAGGTGTTCTGGGTTCACAATCGCGTCCAGTCGATCGACACCGCTGCAGCGAGACTCCGTCAGCTCGTGCCCGAGGCCAGGATCGCGGTCGCCCACGGCAAGATGGACGAAGGCACGCTCGAGCAGGTCGTCGTCGACTTCTGGGAGGGTCGCTACGACGTGCTCGTCTGCACGACGATCATCGAGTCAGGAATCGACATGCCGACCGTCAACACGCTCGTCGTCGAACGCTCCGATCTGCTCGGTCTCGGCCAGATGCATCAGCTGCGCGGGCGGGTCGGACGCAGCGGGTCTCGGGCGTACGCATATCTGTTTCACCCGCAGGACAAGATCCTGACGGAGGAGGCGTACGAACGGCTCAAGACGATCGGGGAGGCCACCGAACTCGGCTCGGGCTTCAAGATCGCGATGCGCGATCTCGAGATCCGTGGTGCCGGCAACCTGCTCGGCCAGGCCCAGTCCGGCCACATCGCATCGGTCGGCTACGACCTGTACTGCCAGATGGTGACCGAAGCGGTCTCGGAGATGAAGGGCACGCCGGTGAAGCAGCCGGCCGAGATCAAGCTCGATGTCCCGTCCGACGCCTACCTCCCGGTCGACTACGTCACCAAGGAGGAGTCCCGCCTGGAGGCGTACCGCCGTCTCGCCGGAGTGACCTCACACGCCGAAGTGGACGACATCCGCGTCGAGTGGGAAGACCGCTACGGCCCGCTCCCCGACCCGGCCGAGGCGCTGCTGATGGTCGCTCGGATGCGCGCCGAGTCACACCGGCTGGGGATCACCGACCTGCAGATCACGACCGACCAGGCCCGACTGGCACCGATCCAGCTCAAGTTGTCGTCGACCACACGCTTGAAGCGGCTGTCCAAGGCAGCGATCTACAAAGAGGATCTGGACCAACTCGTGGTGCCGATCCCGCGCGGCCAGGATCCCGCCTCCTACCTCGTCGGGTTCCTCCAAGAGCTCGTCCCGGTCGCCTGATCCACGTTCTGTCGCCCCGGTCGCGGCCAGATAGGTTGTCCGGCGTGCTTCGACGATCTCCCCTCACCGTGGCGCTGTCCGCCGCTGCGATCACGGTCGCCCTGTCCGGCTGTGCGACGTTCTCCAACGCCCGTGAGGTCGCCGACGTCGACGGCTCCGCGATCTCGACCGACCGCTACCAGGACTATTCCCAGGTCTACTTCGAACGCGCCGACGCATTCGGAACGGCGGCGCCGAGCAACGGCGGCGTTGACGCCGAGCAGTCACGGTTCCTCCTCGCGGCAATGATCCGACAGCAGTTGTTCCGCAACTTCACCGACGCGCGCGGCATCGACGTGACCTCGGCTCGGAACGACTTCACGACCAACGTCCTGCGGCCGTCACAGCTGGGTGAGCTCGATCTGCCGGACACGTTCTTCGACCTGATCGCCGACATCGACGCCCAGATGATCTCGACGTCGCTGCAGGACGCTGCCGCCCCGAACGTCGACCAGCTGCGCGCCATGTACACCAACGAGCCGACGAGCATCGGGTTGGTCTGTGTCCGTCACATCCTCGTCGCCACCGAAGCGGAGGCGGACGCTGTCTTGGACGAACTCGCCGATGGTGCCGATTTCGCCACCCTCGCCGAGGAACGTTCGCTGGATCCGTCAGCGGTCGGCGTCGGCGGTGCAATCCAGTCACCCGACAGCCCATGCATCCCGCTCGAAACCGTCGTTCAGGGCTTCGACCCGCTGTTCGCGGCCGGCCTTCTCGACGCCCAGGAGGGTGCGCCGACCGAACCGGTCGAGAGCTCGCGTGGTTGGCACGTGATCCTCGTTCGGCCGTGGGCGGAGATCAGCGACGCCGTCGAGGCATTCCATCAGGACGGCACATCGGGCAAGTTGCTGTTCGACGGGTACGCCGCAACAGCCGGTGTCGAGGTGAATCCCCGATACGGCGCCTGGAACCCGCTGACCGCTTCCGTCGACGAACTCGGCTGACCGTGGCCGCACGGGTCGTGGTCGTGGGGCTCGGCCCCGGTGGCCACGGCCATGTCACGAACGAGACGCTGGCGACGATCGCACGGATTCCGCACCGGTTCCTGCGGACCGCCGTTCACCCGTCCGCCGACCTCGTCCCCGATGCGATCACGTTCGACGACGTCTACGACCGCTCCGACCGGTTCGATGACGTCTACGACGAGATCGCAGAGCGCCTGATCGCTGCCGCCGCCGAGCACGGCGAGGTGCTGTACGCAGTGCCCGGCTCGCCGCTCGTACTCGAACGCACCGTTCGCACGTTGCGCTCCGACGGCCGCGCCGAGATCGTCATCCTTCCGGCGATGTCGTTCCTCGACCTCGTGTGGTCGCGCCTGGACATCGACCCGGTCGAGGCCGGAGTGCGGCTCGTCGACGGTCACGAGTTCGCAACCGCTGCGGCCGGACAGTCGGGTCCGTTGCTGGTCGCCCACACGCACGCGAACTGGGTGCTGTCCGACATCAAGCTTGCCATCGACGACCCCGACGGTGTCCTCGATGCCACGCCCGTGGTGCTGCTGGTCGCGCTCGGTACCGACCAGGAACGAGTGGTCGAGACGACGTGGGCGAACATGGATCAGGTGGTCGCTGCCAACCACCTCACCTCGCTCTACATCCCGTCGGTCGGTGTTCCGGTCGGGGCCGGATATGTCCGTTTCCACCAACTCGCTCGCACGCTGCGCGAGCAGTGCCCGTGGGACATCGAGCAGACTCACCAGAGCCTCGTTCCGTACCTGATCGAGGAGTCCTACGAGGTCGTCGACGCGATCACCGAACTCGACGCCGACGACCCGGGAACCGATGAGCTGCTGATCGAAGAACTCGGAGATCTCCTCTATCAGATCGAGTTCCACGCGACGATCGCGGAGCAGGAGGGAAGGTTCACGATCGCCGACGTCACCGCCGGGATTCACGACAAGCTCGTACGACGCCACCCGCACGTGTTCGGCGACGAGCACGGCGTGACGGTCGACGTCGACGGCACCGAGCAGGTGCTGGCCAACTGGGACGAGATCAAGCGGGCCGAGAAGGCCCGCATCTCCGTGTTCGACGGTGTCCCCGGTTCGCTCCCGTCGCTCGCGTACGCGCACAAACTCCAGAAGCAGGCGGCGAAGGTCGGATTCGACTGGCCGGACGTCGAAGGAGCACTCCCAAAGATCGCCGAGGAAGCCCACGAACTGGTCGCTGCAGCGGGAGATGCGGACGCAACCCGCGACGAACTCGGCGACCTGCTGTTCTCGGTCGTCAACGTCTCACGGCACCTCGGCGTCGATCCCGAGTCCGCTCTGCGTGCTGCGGCCAACAAGTTCCGGCGACGATTCGAGATCGTCGAGGGTCTGGCACGCGATCGTGGGATCGATCTGCGCGCCACCGGGCTCGACGCCCTCGATGCGCTGTGGGACGAGGCCAAGGTCGTGGAGAGCCCGCCCGCCTGACACGGTCGACGGCTCGTGACCGACGCCGGCTGATCGGTCGCGGTCAGCCGCGGTCGGAGGCCTGGGCGAGCAGCGATTCACCGAAGCGATGACGGAGGTCGTATCGGTGCTGGCTGCCGTCTTCGATCGCCCTGGCGGCCTCGTTGATCGAGAGGGCGCCGAGTACCTGGAGCAGTGCACTGATGATGAGGTAGGCGCCGAGGCGACCCCACTCGTCTGACGTGCTCTGCTGGTCGATCGTGGAGAGCCCACCGAAGAACTGGAGGTGGATCACGAACGCAACCGCAGCGAGGAACGCCGCTCGTGCCGGGCGGTGCCGAGCCTCGGCCGCCTGCGCGATTCGAAGGATCGCCAGGAGCGGAATGGCGAGGAAGACCGCTTGCAGCACGACGCCCGCCGCCTGGCCGACGAAATCCTCAGCCACCGAGACGATCTCGTGACCCGCGTACCAGGCGCCGAACACGCCGACGGGCAGGCTCGCCGCGGCAACGATCGGATTCCGCCGGATCCCCGTTGCCCGCTTGACGTTGATCGCCGCGAGCGCCATCCACACCATCGCGATCGGAACGACGATCAATGCCACGACGTTCTGGAGGCGTCGCAGCTGGTCGAAGATGTCCCACGTACGGTCGAGTTGGCTCGTGAGCACACCGGACGCCCGGTCCTGCTGCCAGAGCAGCAGGAGCAGGATGGCTCCACCGACGGTCAAGAGGCACAGCGCCGAGAGCACCACGGACAGGACGAGCCTCAGGACATTGGGGCCCGGGTACGGGGCATCAGCGGACGCCAGGTCACCGTGCGCGCCGCGATCCGGTTTCGGGGTACGGCGACGCTTCTTCTCCGGTTCGGGTTCGGCGACGATCGTTCCGGGTGCCGGCGTGATCGTGGTCCGCGTGATCGACGCGCGCGCTTCGTTCTGTCTCGGTGTCGAACCGGATACGCGGTCGTCACGTTCGGCTACCACGAGGGGCTCCACACCTCCCCATCGTCGCGCACACACCACCGCTTGAGGAGTTTCTTCTGTCGAGCCCATGGGCGCAGTTCCCTTCGGCGGGATGCGACACTGAGAGCATGCGCGTCCAGGTGGCCAGACCGGCCGAACACCAGGTGATCGTCGACCTCCCGTTTCGGGAGCGACTCACGAACTGGCGGATGCCCAACGTCCACAAAGTCCTGGGTCTGCACCGTCACGTCGTCAAGCTCGTCGAGTACCGCGACATCTCGTATGTCGTGAAGGAACTGCCCGACCACCTCGTCGAGCGCGAGTACCGACTGTTGCGGGCGCTCGACGACCACGGTCTACCCACTGCCGAGGTCGTCGCAGCGATCACGGGTCGGCCGTCGGGCGAGGGGCTCGTGATCACACGGCACGTCGACTATTCGCTTCCCTACCGCTCGCTCCTCGTCGGACGCGGCCTGAAGATCCCGTATCTCGGCGAGCGGCTGCTCGACGCCCTCGTCGTGCTGCTCGTGCGCATCCACCTGGCCGGCTTCTTCTGGGGGGACTGCTCGCTGTCGAACACGCTGTTCCGACGCGATGCCGGTTCGCTCCAGGCCTACATCATCGACGTCGAGACCGCCGAGTGGCACGCCCGTCTGACCGACGGCCAGCGCAACCTCGACCTCGAGATCGCGACCCAGAATGTGGCCGGTGGCCTGCTCGACCTCCAAGCCGGCGGCCGGCTAGCGCCCGAGATCGATCCGATCGAGGTCGCGCTCGCCATCGAGGAGCGCTACCGGGTGCTCTGGAACGAACTCCTGGCCGAGTCGACGGCGACGATCGGCGACGTCAGACCGATGCGGGAGCGGATCGAACGGCTTCACGAGCTGGGGTTCGACATCGACGAGATGGAGGTCACGACCAACGACGACGACGTCACGGTGAACTTCATCCCCAAAGTGGTCGAGCACGGCCACAATGCCGAACAGCTCGCCAACCTGACCGGGCTGACCGCCGGCGAGAACCAGGCCAGGCGGATGCTCCAGGACATCCGGAGCTACGGCGCGTGGCTCCAGCAGGACTCCGACCGCCCGATTCCGCTCAACGTCGCAGCGGTCCGCTGGCTCGACCGCGTGTTCGAACCCGTGATGGCGGCGATCCCCGCCGAAATGTTCGACCGGCTCGAGGCTGCGGAGATCTTCCATCAGCTGCTCGAACATCGCTGGTTCATGAACGAGCGTGACGGATCCGACGTCGAGCTGATGGACGTGCTCGTCGAATACCTCGCGGTCCTCGAAACGGCCCCGCCCGAGCGCCTCCAGATGGACGACCTCGCCCCACCGGAGCTCGACCCGACCGACTGGACCGACGAGATACCGGGGCCGGCCCAGAGCGGGACGGATACGGTGATCGACCATGAGTGAGATCATTCACATTGTCGGCCGAGAGATCCTCGACTCGCGGGGAAACCCGACCGTGGAGGTGGACGTCGAACTCGACTCGGGTGCACGCGGGCGCGCCGCCGTACCGAGCGGCGCCTCGACGGGCGAGCACGAGGCAGTTGAGTTGCGCGACGGCGGCGAGCGGTACGCCGGCAAGGGCGTCCGCACGGCCGTGGGGTTCGTGAACGATGAGGTGCGCGCCCTGCTCGACGGGTTCGATGCCCTCGATCAGCGGGGCGTCGACCGTGCACTGATCGACCTCGACGGCACCGACAACAAGAGCCGGATCGGCGCCAACGCAATCCTCGGCACGAGCCTCGCCGTCGCCAAGGCCGCCGCCGATCATCTGGAGATCCCGCTCTACCGTCACGTCGGTGGAGCCAACGCCCACGTCCTTCCCGTCCCGATGATGAACGTCTTGAACGGCGGCGTCCACGCCGACAACTCCGTCGACTTCCAGGAGTTCATGATCATGCCGATCGGCGCCCCGTCGTTCAGCGAGGCCCTGCGATGGGGCACGCAGACGTACCACGTCCTCAAGCAGGTGCTGCACGACAAGGGCCTCGCCACCGCCGTCGGCGACGAGGGCGGCTTCGCGCCCGACCTCGACTCGAACGAAGACGCGATCATCCTGCTGATGGAGGCGATCGAGGCCGCCGGCTTCACACCGGGCGACCAGATCGCGATCGCGCTCGATCCTGCGGTCAGCGAGATCTACCGTGACGGCGCGTACCACCTCGACGGCGAGGGCAAGGTGCTCTCGGCGGACGAACTCGCTGCGTACTGGACCCGGTTGGTCGACACCTATCCGATCGTGTCGATCGAGGACGGGATGCAGGAGGACGACTGGGATGGCTGGAAGGCGCTGACCGACGCCGTCGGCGACCGGTGCCAACTCGTCGGCGACGACTTGTTCGTCACCAACAGCCGTCGACTCCGGACCGGCATCGAGAAGGCCACCGCGAACTCGATTCTCGTCAAGGTGAACCAGATCGGCTCGCTGACCGAGACGCTCGACACGGTCGACCTCGCCACCCGGAGCGGCTACACCGCCGTCATGTCGCATCGTTCGGGCGAAACCGAGGACTCGACGATCGCCGACCTCGCGGTCGCCACCAACTGCGGTCAGATCAAGACCGGCGCGCCCGCTCGCTCCGATCGCGTCGCCAAATACAACCAACTCCTGCGGATCGAGGCCGAACTCGGTGAAACCGCAGCGTTCCGAGGTCGTGCCGCGCTCGCGCCGCGCTGACCGGTCGGCGGTGCCACCGAGCCGGCCGACACACCTGCCACACTTGACCACGTGAGCGCAAAGGGCACGTCGACGATCGATCGACCCGACGACCGCGCCGCGGCGGATCGGGGCCGATCACGCCTGGGTGACGTGACCCGGCCGATCCACATCGACCGACGGATCACGACACAGCGCCGGAGCACGATCGTGCTGGCCGCCGTGGCGCTCGGCATCGCCGGCGCCCTGGCCGCCGCCCTGTTCGTCCTGCCCGTGCAGACCTACGTGAATCAGAACGACCGGCTCGATCAGCGGCGCGATCAACTCGCCCAGCTCGAAACGGTCAACGACGATCTGCGCGCCGAAGTCGCACGTCTGCGCACCGACGACGGCATCAGAGAGGCAGCCCGGGAAGAACTCGGAATGGTGGAGGTCGGCGAGCGGCGCCGTTCGATGCTCGACCTTCCCGACGTGCCGACCCAGCTGCCGACGGGATGGCCGTACAGCATCGTCAGCGGCATCGCCGAGATCCGTCGCAACCCTCCCCCGCCGCCACCCTCGACGCCCTGATGGCCGATCTGGCCGAGGGCGAATGGCTCGACCGCGGGGATTCGGTGATCTACGAGAGCGAGTGGGTCAGCCTCGTGATCACCGATGTGGTGATGCCCGACGGCAGGCAGGTCGACCACCACGTGGCGCGGATGCCGCGCCCGGCGGCGGGCGCCGTGCTCGTCGGCGACGGCGCCGTACTCATGCTCTATCGCCATCGCTTCATCACGAACACGTGGGGCTGGGAGATCCCGGCCGGCGGTGTGGACCCCGGCGAGGCGCCGGCCGACGCCGCGATCAGGGAGGCACGCGAGGAGTCCGGCTGGGAGCCGCATACGGTCTCGCCGCTCTGCTCGTTCCATCCCGCCAACGGCATCCTCGACCAGGTCTTCCACATCTTCGTGTCCGACGACGCCACCCATCGAGGTGAACCCCACGACCGCAATGAAGCAGCCCGGATCGAATGGGTCCCGATTGCCGAGGTGCGTCGCCTGCTGTCCACCGGGGAGATCAAGGACGGGCTGACGTTCGGCGCGATCGCGTACGCGTTCGCGATGGGCACTCTCGATCGGCCGGGTGGCCGTCGTTCGGACGCACCGCTGTGACATCATCGGCCCATGCCGACGATGCAGCGCCTGAGCGAGGCGCTCGCCGCCGGCGGTTTCACCGGGAGGATCGAACAGGGCCCGGCCACCAGCGTGGTCTACGGCACCGACAACTCGATCTACCAGCTGCGCCCGATCGGTGCGCTGGTGCCCGACTCGTTTGACGATCTCGTCCTCCTCGCCGACGTGAACCACCGGCTCGAGGTGCCCCACCCGCTCGTCGCCCGCGGCGGAGGCACCGGCACGAACGGCCAGAGTCTCACCGACGGCGTCGTCGTCGATCTCCGCCGCACGATGAACCGGATCCTGTCGATCGACGCAGACGCGATGACGGCAGTCGTCGAGCCAGGGGTCGTGCTCGGGCAACTCAACGCCGCGGTGGCGTCGCACGGTCTGTTCTTCGCCCCGCACACCTCGACGTCGACCCGCTGCACGATCGGCGGGATGGTGGCAACCGACGCGGCCGGCAAGGGCTCGCTCGTCCACGGCCGGACCAACCACCACGTGCAGTCCATCGATGCCGTGCTGGCCGACGGCACGCCCTGGTCGACGGCCCGAATGACGGGGCGAGCAACCATGGAGACGGCATCTCGACCCGATCGTGTCGGAGCACTGCATCGGGCGATCGTCGCCGCGCTCGATGGGTTCGATCGTCGTGTGCTGCCCGATGTGCCGCGTGGCTTCACCGGCTACAACCTCGCTGACACCCTCATCGACGGAGACGGCCGAGATGACGGTGGCGCGAGCGATCCGGCCATCGACCCGACCAAACTGCTGTGCGGGTCGGAGGGCACCCTCGCGCTGATCGGCGCGATCACGGTCCGTCTCACGCCGCTCGCGAGCGAAACGCTGCTGGCAGTCGCCACCTACTCGACGTTCGAGGCGGCCGTGCGCGACGCCAACCGGCTGAAGGTGACGAACCCGACTGCGATCGAGTGCCTCGACCAACGAACGATCTCGCTCGCTTCCCGGTCGCCGGCGTGGAACGACCTGCGCGCCCTGATCGACGTCGACGGTCGAGCGGTGCTGCTCCTCGAGTATCACGATCGCCTCGGGCTCGACCGCGTCGGTGACCTGATCGCCGAACCGGGGAGCGAGGTGACGGCGCTCGCCACCTCCGCAGATCCTGCGACGATCGCCGCCGTGTGGACGGTCCGCGCCGACGCCGTCGGACTGCTCGGGCAGCCGGTCGGCGGGCGCCGCTCGATCGCGTTCGTCGAGGACTGTGCCGTACCGCCGCACCGCCTCGACGAGTTCGTCTCGGCGTTCAGAACACTGCTCGATCGACACGGGGTGGGCTATGGGATGTTCGGCCATGCCGACGTCGGCTGCGTGCACGTCCGCCCGACGCTGGACCTGCTCGACCCCGCCGACGAGGCCCTGGTCCGAACGATCAGCGATGACGTCGCCGAGCTCGTCGGCCGGTTCGGTGGTGTCATGTGGGGTGAGCACGGCCGCGGCTTCCGGGGCGAGTATCTCGACCTCCCGGACGACGTCGTGCACCGGATGCGATTGATCAAGACGGCCTTCGACCCGGCCGACCTGCTCAACCCGGGCAAGCTCTACACCCCGCTCACGAGCCGCGATGCCGCTGTCACCCGGATCGATGCCGTTCCGCTGCGGGCGCACAGCGACCGGACCGTGGCCGTCGGGCGTCGCCATGAGTTCGAGTCGGCGTTCAGCTGCAACGGCAACGGCATCTGCCATCACTGGGGCGAGGCCGAGGTCATGTGCCCGTCGTTCAAGGTCACCCTCGACCCCCGTTTGTCACCGAAGGGGCGGGCCGACCTGGTGCGCGCGTGGCTGGCGTCGCCCGACGATGCGAGTCTCGCCGGCGACCTGGCCGCCTCGATGCACGACTGCCTGTCGTGTGGCGCGTGCACCGGCCGCTGCCCGCTGCAGGTCGACATCCCCGAACTGAAGTCTCGGTTTCTCGAACAGCACCGCGAACCCGATCGACGCCGACGCCTCCGTCAGCGATTGGTCGGACGGTTCGAGCCGCTCCTCGGTGCCGTGGCCCGGGCCGGGCCGGTCGGGTACCCACTGCAGCGCCTGACTGCCCCGCTGCTGCGCCGGGCGGTCGGACTGGTCGATCTGCCGCTGGTGCCGCCCGGCACGCTTGCGTCACGAGCGGCCGGGCTCGGCGTGCCGATGATCCGGCCCGGTGATCCGGCCGACGATGTGTCGGTGATCATCCTCACCGACGCGTTCACCGCCCTGCTCGATCCATCCGTCATGGAGGCAGCGGTCGTGGTGCTGCGAGCGATCGGTGAACGTCCCGCCATCACCCCCTTCGTCCCATCCGGCAAGTTCGACCACGTCGTCGGTCGACGGCGGCATTTCGCACTGGCGGTGGCCCGTCAGCGGGGACTCGTCGAGTCGTACCGGGATCTCGACGCAACACTGGTCGTCATCGAGCCGGCGGTGGCACTCCTGGCCAATCACGAATACCTGGCCATCGATCCGAGCTTCCCGAGCGCCGCGGTCCGGTCCCTCGCCGGGTTCCTCGCCGAGCGGGTCGACCGACTGCCTCTCGGCAGCGCTCGCGACACCGTCCAGCTCTTCGACCACTGCACGGAATCGAGCCTCGCGCCGGGCGACATCGACGCCTATCGGAGCATGCTCGAACGCGTCGGCCACACCGTCGAGCACGAACAGACCGGGTGCTGCGGCATGGCAGGGATCTTCGGTCACGAGATCGAGCACCTGTCGATGTCGACGGCGCTGTTCGAGCGGTCCTGGGGCCCCCGACTCGAATCCGATCGTTTCACCCGTCGCTGTGCGAGCGGCTACTCCTGTCGGAGCCAGGCACAGCGATTCGGCTTCGGTTCACTCCAGCACCCCGTTCAGGTCGTTGCCGCTGCGCTCGACCCATGACGCGCCAGAGCGGGGCCCCCGCCGGGGTCCCGCTCTGTTCACATCACGGTGGGTGCTGTGGATCAGTCGCCGAAGCCGTGCAGCTGGCCACGGATGGCACCACTCGGCGCCGCTGTGGTGTGGTAGTTCACGTAGTAGTCGGTCGGCGACTCGAGCAGGTCGTCGAACACCGCATTCGTGAAAGTCGTTTGGTCGTCGACGGTCACACAGAGGGGACCACTCGCTGTCGGCGCCGCTGCGCCAAGGTTGACGAGGACCGGGCCGTCGACCTTGCGGGCCGCCTCGTGGATGTGCAGACCAATCTGCGCACCGACCTTCTTGGTCGACAGCTCGTAGCAGATGTGGTTGACAGGAACGGCTCCACTGGGACCGTAGAACTCGAGCGTGATCTTTCCGCTCCCGCCGGGCTCGCCGGCACCCGTCTCCTGCCCGGAACTCAGCGGAATCGTCTGCTCGGCGATGCCGTGACCGGCATCGGCCGGGGCAGCTGCGAGCATCAGGGCGCCGGCTGCGACGCCGGCTGCGATCTTGAACGAATGCTTCATTGGGATCCCTCCAAAGGATGTTCGATGCGGCTGACGGCCAGCCACATGGATGGTTTCGGAGCCGGCGCCGTCTCGGATCGGAATTTCTCAAGACATCTTCAAGATGCGCGATGAGGCCAGCGACCCCTCATCCGTATGCGAAGCCGGGTCTGCCCGCACTACTACGGTGTCGGCGGTGAGGACGACCATCGGGCGACTGCGGTTGGCGCTGGCGCTGGTGTTCTCGGTCTTCGTCGTCGGCACGATCGGTTTCTTTGCGTTCGGTCTGACGTTCATCGACGCGATGTACATGACGATCACGACGATCACGACGGTCGGCTATCGCGAACTGAACGGCCCGGACATCAGCGATACCGAGAAGGTGTTCACGATGGCGATCATCGTGACCGGCGTGAGCACCGTGCTCTACACCTTCACGTTGGTCGTACAGATGATCGTCGAGGGCCAACTCCGTGAATTCGTCGGGAGGCGCAGGATGGACAAGCAGATCGCCGGGATGCGGGGCCACGTGATCGTGTGCGGATGGGGCCGCGTCGGCAAGGCGGCCGCACAGGAGATTTCCCGTCACGGGTCGGAGGTCGTCGTGATCGACATCAACGACCAGCGCGTCGCCGACATCTCGCCGCCGAGCGTCGTCGGCGACGCCACCCACGACGACACACTCCGCGCGGCCGGGATCGAACATGCCACCGCCCTGATCGCGGCGCTCGAAGGTGATGCCGAGAACCTCTTCGTCACCCTGTCCAGCCGGGCGATCAACCCCGACCTGTTCATCGTGGCCCGGGCCCGTCAGGACGACAGCGTGGAAAAGCTCACGCGCGCCGGCGCCGACCGCGTGGTCAACCCTCAAGAACTCGGCGCAGCACGCATGGCGTCGTTCGTCGTCCAGCCCAACGTGGCGGAGTTCGTCGATGTCGTGATGCACGAACGATCGATGGACTTCCGGATGCGTGAGGTCGAGATCCTGCAGGAATCCGAGATCTGCGGCGTATCGCTGCGCGACGCCAACCTCCGCCAGCGTGCCGGAGCGCTCGTCCTCGCCTTGCGCGTCGACGACGGGACGTTCACGACGAATCCCGACCCCGACGTGGTGCTCCATCCCCACAACATCATCGTCGCCGTCGGCACCGAGGAGGCGTTGAACGAACTCGTGAAGGTGTGTGGGTGACCGAATTGCGCACCCACGTCCTGCTCGACCTGGACGGCACCCTGTCCGATTCCGAGCCCGGGATCCTGCGTTCGCTCCAGTGGGCGTGCGAACAGGAGGGCTTCCCCATTCCGACCGAAGCCGAAGTGCGATCGGTGATCGGCCCGCCGTTCGAGATCGGCCTCCCGTCGATCGGCATCCCCGACGATGCCCTCGAACGGGTCATCGACCGCTACCGGGAGCGGTACGAGACAATCGGCGCCTACGAGAACACGATGTACGACGGGGTGCTCGACATGCTGGACGAGCTCGCCGGGCTCGGCCTGTCGCTGTCGATCGCCACCGCCAAGCCCGAGCAGACCGCGCACCCGATCCTCGACTACTTCGGGATCAGCGCCCGCTTCGACGTCCGCGCCGGGGCGTCGCTGACCTCGGAACGCCGCACCAAGGCCCAGGTCATCGACCATGCGCTGCGCGAACTCGAGATCCACGCCGATCCCGATCTCGGCGACCACGTGATCATGATCGGCGACCGCGATCACGACGTCCACGGCGCGATGCACCACGGGATCGCGTGCATCGGGGTGACCTGGGGATACGGGTCGGTGAGCGAGCTGCTCCGCGCCGGCGCCGTGGCCCTCGCCGACGCGCCGGGCGATGTTGTGGCACTCGTCACCGAGCCGTACCGTTTGCGCAACTCATGAGTTCGCAGCCGATCGAGACCCCGGGCCAGCCGTCACCTGCCGAGTTCACCCTGTGCGACCCGCCGCCGCTCGCGCCACCGCGCTCGGACACCGACCGGTTCATGCGCCGCCTGCTGCGGCTCCCCGTCGATGCGCCGAAGTCGACCGCGGCGGATGCCCAGAAGGCGTTCCAGACATCGATCATGGTCGCCACCGTGCGCTGCCTCCTGATGTACGTCGTGTTTCCGTTCGTCCTGCCGGCGATCGGCGTCGCGAGCGGGGTCGGCCCGTGGATCGGCCTGCCGATCAGCATCGCCGCGATCGTTGCCATCGTGATGAGCATCCGCCGGTTCTGGCGGGCCGACCACTCCAAACGCTGGCACTACACCGTGCTGGGGACGACCGTGATCGGATTCCTCGTCGTGTTGATCGTCAAGGATCTCTCCGAGATCCTCGGCTGACCCCTACAGTCGGCGTCCATGACGACCCTGCTGCTCGCTGCGGAGCAGACGAGCGAGATCGCGGTCACCGAGACACTGATCGTCGGTGTGATGCTCGTTGCGGCGCTGGTCGGCATCGCCGTCAGCCGCCTCCGGCTCCCATACACCGTGGCGCTCGTGATGGTCGGCCTGGTTCTCAGCTTGTTCGGGGTGTTCCAGTCGATCGATCTCACCGAGGAACTGATCCTGCTGGTTTTCCTGCCGCCGCTGCTCTTCGAGGGCGCGATCAACATGGACCTCGACGACCTCGTCCTGCGGTGGCGACAGGTCGGTGTGCTGGCCCTCGTCGGGACGGGGATCTCTGCCGGCGTGATCGCGTTCGGACTCGTGCTGGTGCCCGGGATGCCGTTCACGCTGGCCGTCGTGCTGGCGGTGATGCTCGCCGCGACCGACCCGGTCAGCGTGCTCGCGATCTTCAAGGAGCACGGCGTGGGGACGGGGTTGAGAACGCTGATGGAGGGCGAGTCGATCTTCAACGACGCGCTCGCCATCGTGCTGTACCTCATCGCGGTCGAAGTCGCGTTCGGTGAGGAGACCGTGACGTTCCAGACCGGCCTGGTCGAATTCGGTACCGAGGTCGTGGTCGGAACCGCAGTCGGTCTGCTCGTCGGGTTCGTCGCGCATCGCCTCATGAGCGCCCTCGACGATCACCTCGTCGAGATCACGCTGTCGCTCGTCACTGCGTACGGCTCCTACCTCATCGCCGACCGCCTGCACGGCTCCGGCGTGATCGCGGTCGTGATGGCCGGCCTCCTGATCGGCAACTACGGCACCCGGCTCGCCATGTCGGCGGGCTCGCGAGTCGCGCTGCTCGACTTCTGGGAGGTACTGACGTTCCTCGCGAACTCGGCGTTGTTCCTGCTGATGGGGCTGGCCTTCAACGTCGGCGACCTGCGCGGCAGGACGCTCGTCGCCACGCTGACGGTGATCGTCACCATGCTGATCGGTCGAGCCGTGATCTCCTACGGCCTGCTGCAGGCATTCCGGCGTTCGAAGACTGCGCCGGTGCCGGTGCAGTGGCAGACAGCTGTGTTCTGGGGTGGGCTGCGGGGTTCGATCCCGGTTGCGCTCGTGCTCGGGCTCGACGACCCGGTGTTTGCCGAGATCAACGCCGTCACGGTCGTGTTCGCCGTCGTGATGTTCTCACTGATCGTGCAGGGACTCACCTACAAGCCGGTCCTGGACCGACTCGGTCTCACCGCGAAGTCCGACGAGATCACCCGGTACGAAGAGTTGCTCGCCGAGACCGTCGCGACGCGATCGGCCCGACACGAGCTCGAGTCGATGCGTGCGACCGGGGAGATCGTGCCCGCCCTGTTCGACGATCTCCACCATGACATCGAGGCACGCAGCGAACTCGCCGAGCGGCGTCTCGCCGCCCTCACCGCCGACGCCGAGTCGGTCCGCCGCCGACAGGTCACCCTCGTCGCGCGTCGATTGGCATCGGTCCAGAAGAACGCCCTCTCCGAGGCCGCCCGTTCGGGCCGGATCGGTGAGCACGTGGCACGCACGCAATCGAAGGCGATCGACGTCGCGTTCGAGGAGGGCGAGATCACGCGAGGCGAGGACGGCACGCTCGATCCTGTGCTGTATCCGAACGAGACGGAGTGACCACCAGCCTCACGGCTTGACGGCGATGACGAACTGGTGGTCGTTGCGGAAGCGGTAGACCCCACTCTCGTCGCGGCATGCCTCGATCGATGCCAGCACATCGCGTCTGATCGCATCGCGGTCACCGTGAGCGAGCGCGGGCACTGCGGGCCCCATGCTCGAGAGCGCCCGCCAGGCGATCTCGGGATCAGGCCACTCCAGGGTGGATACCCGGCCGCCGCGTTCCACCACGTCGAATCCACTTGCGACGAGCATCGCCTCCGCCACGCCGGGCGTGCCGATGTTGTTCAGCCGCTTCATCGAACCGAAGTGCTGCGGCGGAGCGTGTCGCGCGAACGCCTTGAAACACTCACGCAGATCCAAGGGGCGGCCGGTCCCCCAGAAGCTGATACCGATCAGGCCCCCCGGCCGCAGGACCCGGGCCGCTTCGTCGAGCGCGCGTTCGCAGCCACCCCAGATGCCGTTGATCGACAGCGCTGCGTCGAAGGTCGCGTCATCCCAGGGCAGTTCGAACATCGAGCCCGTCCGGAGATCGGCCTGCGGCGTTCGCCGGCGTGCAATCCCGAGCAGGTTGGCCGCCGCGTCGATCCCCGCGACGGTCGAGCCGGCCGCGACGGCATGCCGCACCGCCAGCCCCGACCCGCACGCGATGTCGAGCACGTGGGTACCGGGCCCCACGCCGACACGATCGAACAGCGCCGCCATCACCTCCGACGCGTAGTGCTCGAACAGGCATGACCAGTCGTTGGCGGCGTGCCCCCACGCCTTGCCCGCCTCGGCCCAATCGTGCTCGGTCTGGTCGGCGTCGACCTCGTGCGTCGTCGCGCCATGCGTCGTCCCAGTATCGGTCGTCCCAGTCGTCGTCCCAGTATGAGTCGTCACAGTGTCTGTCTCCACGGCATCGATCTTCGTCTCGGGGGACCGCCGAGTCCTGAGGACGGTGTGGTGATCGTCTGAGCGTGGCGCAGGTCAGGGAACCGTCAGCCGTTCCCCAAGACCGCGGTGCGCCCAGCACCTCGGCGGCCATCTCGGGCTGCCCGATGCGGTCGAGCGCGATCACGCAGCGCGACAGGGTGTGCCACTGCTGGGACCACTCGCCGGCGCGGTACCACAGGTCGACATGCTCGGCGAGCCGCTCGCACCCCTGTTCCAGCTCGCCGCGCTGGATGTGGAGGCCGGCCGCTTCCGTCATCGCAAACGCACTCATCCAGCGATTCCCCGCCGAGCGGGCGAGCCGGTCGGCCGTGGCGAACGATTCGAGTGCGAGCAGGCTGTCGGTGTCGGCCGCAAACCCGTCGGCGACCGACGCCGACGCCAGATCGGTCGGACTCCCGGTGCGGTCACCGGCATCGCGGGCCAGCTTCGCCATCCGTCGTGCGCCGTCACGGTCGCCGACAGAACTCGACGCCACCGATGACATGTACCGCGCGTGGGCGAGGCGTGAGTGGTTCCCGGAGTCTGCAGCCAGGTCGATACACCGGGCGCCCTCGATCATGCCCTCGTCGTTGCGGCCGATCGTCCAGAGCACGTTCGCGAGGACCCGCTCAACGAGACCCGACGGCGTCACCCCGGACGCTTCCTCGTCGGCGCGTGCAGCTCGTGCGAGTTCGATCGCCGTGTCGTACTCACCGCGCACCCACGCGCCGTAGGCCTGCAGCGCGGACATCAAGGGGTGCAGCGGGTGGCCGCGACCGGCCGGATCGTCGGCCGCGACCCCTGCCCACGTGAACACCTCGTACCGCAGCGCACGCATCGCGAACTCGCGAATCGAACCGATCAGACCGAACGTCGTGTCGAGATCGCCCACCTGGAGCGAGAACCGCTGGGCGGTCCGCAGGTCGGCAAATGCCGCGTCGGCCGATGACACCGCCCGTCGCTCGTCGTCGGTCTGTACCCGCTGTGCGACCGATTCGGCCAGCGCCGCAAAGTGCCGCGCGTGGATACCGAAGAGCGCGACGCGCTGCGTGTCGTCAAGGCGCTGACGCCCGTATTCGCGTAGCGTCTCGAGCAGTTCGTAACGGGTACCGCCGGCCGGCGGCCGCCGCACTGCGAGCATCGAACGCTCGGTGAGGCGGGTCAGCAGGTCGAGTACGTCGTCCCCGACGCATACGGCTTCGGCCGCTTCGAGATCGAACGGGCCGGCGAACGCGGTGAGCGCCACGAACAGTTGCCGCTCGTCGTGATCGAGCAGGTCGTACGACCAGCTGATCGCGTCGTGGAGCGTGCGATGCCGCGGATCGGCACCCCGCCGCACCGCCCGCAGCAGCCGGAACCGCTCGTCGAGACGCAGCGCGATGTCGGTGACTTCGATGGCCCGCGCCCGGGCAGCGGCGAGCTCGATCGCCAGCGGGATCCCGTCCAGACGACGACAGATCTCCAGGACTGCAGGCGCGTTCGTTCCGTCGAGTTCGAAGCGCGGGTCCGCAGCCTTCGCCCGCTCGACGAACAGCTCGACCGCCGGGGTCGAGGCCATGTCGAACGACGAGACGCCGAACCCGCCGTCGGTCGAGAGTGGTTCGATCGTCCACACTCGCTCTCCACTCACCGCAAGCGGCTCTCGACTGGTAGCCACGATCGACACGTCAGGAGCCGTTCGCATGATCTGGTGGACCAAACCGGCAACGGGTTCGATCAGATGCTCGCAGTTGTCGAGCAGGAGCAGGGAGTTGCGCTGTCGGAGCATGTCGACGATCGCATCCTCGATCGATGCATGCTGGCGCGTGCTCACGTCGAGTGCGGTCGCGAACGCTTCCAACGTCGCCCCCTCATCGAGGACCGTCACGAGCTCGACCACGTGGACGCCGTCCGCAAATCGTGGCGCGATCGCCCTGGCGAGTTCGTAACCGACGGAGGTCTTGCCGACGCCGCCGGTCCCGACCAGGGTGACGAGCCGGTGCTCGGACATCTCACCGACGAGCTGATCGAGCAACGCCACCCGTCCGATGAGGGGTTGCACCGACGCCGGGAGACCGGATCGGGTGTCGCTGCTTACCGGGGTCGTCTGCTCGATCATCGACGGTTCCGACAGTGTGACCTCGGCGACGAACTCGTAGCCCTTGCCGTGCACCGTGCGCACGACGTGCTGGGACGAACCGGTGTCGCCGACGGCCTGGCGCACCGACTTGATCTGTGTGGTCAGGGCGGATTCGCTCACGAACCGATCACCCCACACCTCGTCGAGCAGCTCCTCTTTGCGGACCACCACGCCGCGCCGTTCCACGAGATAGCAGAGCAGGTCGAACGCCTGCGGTTCGACGCCGACCGCCTCACCGTCGCGAGTCAGCAGCACCCGACCCGTGTCCAACTCGCAGTTCGCAAACCGGATGATCAACCGTCCAACTTTCCATCGCCCCAGGTGCAGTCTGTCAAATTCGCGAGACCGGCCGATGGGTTTCGGGCCAGCGGTGGTTGCGCCGTCGACGCACCGTTGGATCAGTCGTCGAAGGCGAGGAAGCTCACGCCGGCGGCCTGCTTGCTGCGTGATGCGCCGTGACCCGACGACACAGCCGTCCAGAACGCCCGATACGAGGGGTACTCGATGTCGGGTGTCACCCACCCGCTGCGGATGAGTTCGGCGTGGAACGCGGGCAGGTTCCGCCACGGCACCCCCATGTCGACGTGGTGCGCGAGGTGCCAACCGGTGTGGTAAGGAACCATCCAGTAGCGGGCGATCAGCGACTGGTGGATCACGTGGGTGGTCTCACGGCGGTCACGCGATCTGATCATGCCGCCGTGCTCGGCGATCGATCGCAGCCGATTCGAGACCCTCCACAGCGTCGACCACGACAGGATCCACACGAGATATGCCACCGGCCGCATGACCACGATCGCCGTTCCGAGCATGACCAGGTGCAGGGCGACGATCTGGAGCGCCTCGGAGCGACGCTTGCGGACCGCACCGAACAGCACGCGAAAGTTCTTGTACGCACTGATCCCGACCGCGTCACGTGTCAGTTTGCGTCGCCACGAGTCGAACGGGATCGGATAGCCGGCATACAGCGAGGCGTCGGGTTCGGCGGGGCCCATCTCGTCGCGGTGATGGGCGATGTGGGCACGGCGGTAGGCGATCATCGCCTGATAGGAGGAATACGCGAGGAACCGACCGACACGGTCGTTCGCCCGGCGACTCGTGAACAGCAAGCGGTGCGCCGCCTCGTGGCCGAGGATGTTCAGGCACACGTGACCGCGGGTCATCAGGACGAATGCCAGCAGGTACGACCACCAGGTGTTCACGACGGCCGCCGCGATGACGACACCGAACGACTGGAGCACGGTCGCCGTGACCGCAATCACATTGCGCGCGTTGGGGATCCGACGCATGTCATCGCGCAGGGGCCGGACGAGCTTGGCGGTTCGGCTCAGCCGCTCGGTCGGCAGCACATCAGGCAGACACTCGGCACCGGGCACCATGTCGTCGACGCCGCGGCGGAGCCGATGCCGGTCGGGGAGCTGCGCATCGAGCCGGATCGCCACACCTGCATGTTACACTTGATGATCGCCATGAACAAGTCGGGTAACAGCCAGGCGGCCGGCTCTCCGGTCGGCCTGCCGGTCGACCCGCAGCTCCGTCCGCTCAACGCCCGGTCGATCGTGCTGTCCGTGCTGCTCGGCTCCCATCCACCGGAACTGCCGGCGCGAGCGCTGGTCGCGCTGTCGGGCCTGTTCGGCATTCCGGGCGGAACGATGCGCACCGCACTCTCACGGCTGGTCAGAGACGGCGACGCGGTCGCCGTGGACGGTCACTACCGGTTGGCGGGCCGCCTCCTCGATCGTCAGCGCGCCCAGGATGTCGGTCGCCGATCGCCGTCGAGTGAATGGGACGGGCGCTGGCACTCGATCGTGGCCGCACCTGACCAGCGCGATCAGGCCGTCCGGCGCCAGTTCCGCTCGGCGATGGCCAACCACCGCTTCGGGGAGCTGCGACCGGACATCTGGATGCGACCGTCGAACCAGCCGCTCCCCCCGGTTCAACCGGACTGGATCGCGACCACCGGGCCCGTTGCCGGCATCGCACCCGATCGACTCGTCGCACGCCTCTGGGACCTGCATGCGATCGCCGCCGACGCACGCCGACTGCTCGACGCGCTCCACACGACGACGACGGCCGCGGACTGGTCGGACCCTCAGTCGATTCCGCTGGTCTTCACGCTGTCCGCTGCCGTCGTGCGCTTCCTGCGCAACGACCCGCTGCTGCCGTCGGCTCTCCAGGTCGTTCGGTGGCCTGTCGACGAGCTCCGGTCGGCGTACGACGAGTTCGAACTCGAACACCAGCGGCTCCTCCAGACGTTCCTCCGTCGATCGCGACCGGACTCCGATTGACCCGTGCATGACGGCGGCGACTAGCGTCTCTGCCGCATCACCGTCACCGAATCGGACCAAGGGGAGCAACTGTGGAGATCAGCGTCACCGTCAACGGGGTCACGCACACCGCCGACGTCGAACCACGCACCTTGCTGGTGCAGTACGTACGCGAACAGGTCGGCCTGACCGGCACCAACATCGGATGCGACACCTCCTCGTGCGGAGCGTGCAGCCTCCACATGAACGGTGAAGCGGTCAAGAGCTGCACCATCCTCGCCGTCCAGGCCGATGGCCAGGAACTCACCACCATCGAGGGTCTGGCCGATGCAGACGGGACGTTGCACCCGATGCAGAAGGCGTTCCAGGAGAACCACGGCCTGCAGTGCGGCTTCTGCACTCCCGGCATGGTCATGGCCGCAACCAGCCTGCTCGAGGAGAACCCGAACCCGACAGAGCGCGAGGTGCGCGTCGGCCTGGAGGGGAACCTCTGTCGGTGCACCGGTTACCACAACATCGTCCAATCCGTCCTCGCCGCCGCCGGAGGTGCGAAGTGATCCCCGCCGCATTCGACTACGTCCGGGCCGGTTCGGCCGAGGAAGCGATCAGCCTGATCGGCGAGCACGGCGAAGACGCCAAGTTCCTCGCCGGAGGCCACAGCCTGATCCCACTGATGAAGCTCCGTCTCGCCCAGCCGACGGTGCTGGTCGACATCGGTCGCGTCAGTGATCTGTCCTACATCAACGACGCGGACGACCACATCGCGATCGGTGCGCTGACGCGCCACATGGACGTCGAGACGAGCGCCCTGTTGACCGAACACGTGCCGCTGCTCGCCCATGCGGCCACCCACGTCGGTGATCCGCAGGTTCGCCATCGCGGCACGATCGGCGGCTCGATCGCCCACGCCGACCCCGCCTCGGATCTGCCGGCCGTCACGCTGGCGCTCGGGTCCACCTACGTCGTGCAGGGCCCCAATGGCACCCGCGAGATCGCAGCCGGCGACTTCTTCCAGGGTTTTCTCACGTCGGCGCTCGAGCCGGACGAGATGCTCACCGAGATCCGGGTGCCGAAGATGAACGGCGCCGGCTGGAGCTTTCAGAAGTTCCAGCGTCGCGCCCAGGATTGGGCGATCGTCGGCGTCGCCGCGTGGCACGGCACAGACGGTGCGGGTGTCGGCCTCTTCAACATGGGCTCGGTCCCGATCCTGGCCACCGGCGTGACCGACGCGCTCGCCGGGGGTGCGTCGATCGAAGACGCAGCCGAGCAGGCGAACGAGGGCACCGACCCGCAGGCCGACATCAACGCCAGCATCGAGTACCGCCAGCACCTCGCCAAGGTGCTCGTCAGGCGTGCCCTGACCGAAGCCGCCGCCTGACATGACGAATTGTGCCTGGCACAATTCGTCATGGTGCTCGATCTGAGCATGTCCATCGACTCCAACCAGATCGATCAACGTCATCTCGACGCGATCTCCGACGCCGAGCAGTATGCGTATTGGTTCGACGGCGTCGACGAACCCGACTCGAACCCGACGCTCGTGCGCACCGAGCACTGCGACCTGTGCGTGATCGGCGGCGGCTACACCGGGCTCTGGACGGCGATCATCGCCAAGGAACGCGACCCCGCGCGCGATGTCGTCGTGATCGACGCCGCGATCTGCGGTGGCGCGGCGAGCGGCCGCAACGGCGGGTTCATGGACTCGAGTCTGACGCACGGCATCGGCAACGCACGCGCCCGCTGGCCCGACGAAGTCGAACTGCTCGAAGAACTCGGGCTGCGGAACCTCGACGAGATCGAACGCGCGATCGACCGGTACGACATCGACTGCGGCTTCGAGCGCACCGGCGTCATCGAGGTCGCGAACACCAGTCATCCGCCGTCGTTCTTCGAAGAGATCCGGGAGGACTTCGAACTGATGCGTCAGTTCGGGCGCGACGTCGAGTGGCTCGATGCCGAAGCGATGCAGGCCCAGGTGCACTCCCCCACCTACACGGGCGGCATGTGGGACAAGTCGGGCAGCGCTCTCGTCGACCCGGCCCGGCTCGTCTGGGGCCTCAAAGCCGCAGCCGAATCGCTCGGCGTCCGCATCTACGAAGACACGAAGGCGACCGTCCTGAAACGCGACGGCGTCGGCGTCATGGTGACGACCCCGCTCGGCGCGATCCGCGCCGGCAAGGTGGCACTCGCGACCAATGCCTCCAAGCCGATCCTGCGACGGCTGGGGAACTACGTGGTACCCGTCTACGACTACTGCATGGTGACCGAGCCGCTCACTGCCGAACAGATGGCCTCGATCGGATGGTCGAACCGACAAGGCCTGTCCGACCTCGCGAATCAGTTCCACTACTACCGGCTGACCGACGACAACCGGATCCTGTGGGGCGGCTACGACGCGGTCTACTACTGGGGTGGCAAGGTGTCGGCCGAGTTCGAGAGCCGCCCCGAGACGTGGGCCAAGCTCAGTCGGCACTTCTTCGAGACGTTCCCGCAGCTCGAGGGCGTGCAGTTCTCACACATCTGGGGTGGCGCGATCGACACGTCGAGTCGGTTCAGCGTGTTCTGGGGTCGTGCGATGGGCGGGCGCGTCGGATATGCGCTCGGCTACACCGGCCTCGGCGTGGCGGCCTCCCGGTTCGGCGCGGCGGTGATGCTCGATCTGCTGCACGGGCGCCGTTCGATCGCGACCCAGACCGATTTCGTGCAGTCGCGTCCGCTCCCGTTTCCACCGGAGCCGTTCCGGTTCGTCGGCATCCAGGCGACCCGTTGGTCGCTCGGCCGTGAAGACCGGACCGGCAAGCGCAATCTCTGGTTGAAGGGTCTCGACAAGATGGGGCTCGGCTTCGACAGCTGACCGGCGTGACGAACGAGGCCCGAGCGTCAGCGGATAGGTTGCCAGCGTGACCCCCGCCGATGTCAGCGCCGCGCTCACCGACCACGGCTATCTGCCGGACGAAGGCCTGGCAACCGCGGTGTTCCTGGCCCTTGAGCTGCGGCGGCCGCTGCTGCTGGAAGGCGAGGCGGGCGTCGGGAAGACCGAGCTCGCCAAGGTGCTCGCGAGCTGGTCCGGCGGCGAGCTGATCCGGCTCCAGTGCTACGAGGGGATCGACGCCGCACAGGCCGTCTACGACTGGGACTACGCCCGCCAGCTGCTGCACCTGCGAGCGGCGGAAGCAACGGGCGAGACCTCCGGACGCTCGTCGGACGATGTCGAGGCCGAGCTCTATCACGAGCGCTTCCTGATCAAGCGGGCGCTGCTCCGAGCGATCTCGAGCAACGACGGCCCGCCCCCGGTTCTGCTGATCGACGAGGTCGACCGGGCGGACGACGAGTTCGAGGCGTACCTGCTCGAGGTGCTGTCGGACTTCCAGATCACGGTGCCCGAGCTCGGCGTCTATCGAGCCGCCACACCGCCGGTCGTGGTGCTGACCTCGAACCGAACCCGCGATGTCCACGATGCGCTCAAACGTCGGTGTCTCTACCACTGGGTCGAACACCCGGGGTTCGACCGCGAGGTGGCGATCGTCAGGCTCCGTGTCCCGGCGTGCTCGCAGGGGCTCGCCCGCCAGGTCGCCGCCGCAGTCGAGAACATGCGCGACCTCAACCTGTACAAACCACCCGGCGTTGCGGAGACGATCGACTGGGCCGCAGCCCTGGGGCGTCTGGGCGTGACCGAACTGGACGAACACAGCGTCGCGACGACGCTCGGCGCCGTGCTCAAGTATCGCGAAGACCATCAGCGGGTCGAGCAGCACGGTCTCGACGCGATCGTGAAGCAGGCCACCGAGCGCGCCCGGCGCTGACTGGGCCGACGATGATCACGCCCACCCCCGCCTCTGCCGGCGGGTCGGAATCGACCCGTGACGCGAGCGAGATCGCCGTTGCGTTCGCCAGGGTGCTCCGTGGGGCCGAGCTCGCGGTCCCCAGCAGTTCGACGGTTGCATTCGCCGAAGCGCTCGCATGTGTGGGCCTCGACGACCGTGACCAGACGTACTGGGCCGGACGGGCGACGCTGGTCCGGCGCCCCGAAGACCACGACATGTACGACAGGGCGTTCGCCGTGTTCTGGGAGCACGCCACGACCATCGGGATCCCGGCGGACGACGACGAACCGGCGACGATCACGTTGGCGATCGACGACGACAGCGACGACAGCGACGACGGCGACCAACCTGCGGAGGCGGAGGCGTCGGACGACCCCGTGATCGAGCTCCGCTTCAGCGCGACCGAGGTACTCCGCCAGAAGGATTTCGCCGACTACTCCACGGACGAACTCACCCAGGCGCAGCAACTGATGTCGCAGCTGCGCCTCGTCGGATCGCCTCGGCGGTCGCTCCGCCTGACCGCCGCCACCGGACGGACCAGCCGACCCGACCTCAGACGGACGGTACGGGCTGCCCTGCGTTCAGGGGGCGAACCCATCCGACGCCACCACCGCCGTCCCGGTACACGCCGGCGCCGACTCGTCCTGCTGCTCGACGTGAGCGGATCGATGGAACCGTACGCGCGTGCGCTGATCCGGTTCGTCCATGCCGCCGTCGCCGGCCGCCAGCAGGTCGAAGCGTTCGCACTCGGCACCCGCCTGACCCGGATCACCCGCGAACTGTCATCGCGCGACCCGGACGAGGCGCTGCGCCGCGCCGCCACGCGGGTCGCGGACTACGGCGGCGGAACCAGACTCGGCGACGGGCTCCGGATCTTCAACGACGACTGGGGGCAGCGCGGGATGGCACGCGGCGCGATCATCATCGTGCTCAGCGACGGATGGGACCGTGGCGACCCGGACGTGCTCGGCGAACAGATGCAGCGCCTGCACCGGGTGGCGCACAAGATCGTGTGGGTCAACCCGCTGAAGGTGACACCCGGATACGCACCGCTCGCACGCGGGATGGCCGCTGCGCTCCCCCACGTCGATGCCTTCGTCGAGGGCCATTCGATCGAGGCGATCGAAGAACTCGCCCGGGTGATCGGCGAACCGTGAGGCGCAGCACAGACCGGCCCGCTCGGGCCACCGATCGGCGCCGGACCACAGGCAGACTGACACCATGAAAGATCTGCTGGACGACATCGACCGCTGGCGCGCCGACGGCAAGCGCGTCGCGCTGGCGCGCGTCGTCGACATCGAGGGTTCCGGGCCCCGCGACCCAGGAGCGGCGATGGCGGTGAGCCAATCGGGCGAGGTCGTCGGCAGCGTGAGCGGCGGCTGCGTCGAGGGGGCCGTCGTGACCGAGTCGCTGTCGATCATCCAGGGCGAGCGGGCTGCCGGCGTGATCACGTTCGGGTACAGCGACGACGAGGCGTTCGCCGTGGGTCTCACGTGCGGGGGAACGATCCGACTCTTCATCGAGGAACTCGACTGGTGAGCGCTCCCGATGCCGTCTACCCCCATCTTGCCCGAGCAATCCGCCACGAGGAGCCCGTTGCGCTGGTCACGGTGATCAACGGCCCCGGCGTCGGGGCCAAGCTGCTCGTTCGTCCCGACGCCGAACCGCTCGGCTCGCTGGGCCACGACGAACTCGATCGGGTCGCGAATCGCGACGCCCTCGCCGAGCTCGAGGCCGGCCGCAGCGGGGTGCGGCACTACGGCCCCGCCGGCGAGACCACGCCAGAAGACCTGGTCGACACGCCGGAGATCAGCGTGTTCGTCGAGAGTTGGGCTCCGCCCCCGCAGATGTGGATCTTCGGAGCCGTCGACTTCACCGCTGCATTGGCGAAGGTCGCGAAGGTGCTGGGGTTTCGGGTCACGGTCTGCGACGCACGCGAGGTGTTCGCCACCCGACGCCGATTCCCGATGGCCGACGAGGTGCGGGTGACGTGGCCGACGCCGATGTTCGACGAGCGCGGCGGCGAACTGGGGACACGCGATGTCGTGTGCATCCTCACGCACGATCCCAAGTTCGACGTGCCGGCCGTCCAGGGCGCCCTGTCCACCGACGTCGGCTACATCGGCGTGATGGGCAGCCGCACGACGCACCAGAAGCGGATGCAACGCCTGGCCGAAGCCGGCGTGACGGAGTCGGCCGACCTCGATCGGCTGATGTCGCCCGTCGGGCTGGACATCGGAGCTCGGACCCCGGAGGAGACCGCGGTCTCGATCTGCGCGGAGATCATCGCCCGTCGTACCGGCAGGGTCACCCCGTCACTTCGTGACGGCGTCGGGCCGATCCATCAGCGGACGGGGTCAGCGAGCAGCGTCGCCGAGTTCGGGTGACTCGACCTCGGGTTCGGTCACCGCAGTCACCTCGGCGGTGACGTCGGCCGGTGTGGTGTCGCCGAAACGCAACGTCTTGGTCGTCGGCAGGTGAACGATCTCGACGTGGCTGCCGGTGTTCGGTGAGTGGACCATCAGGTCGGCGCCGATGTACATCGAGATGTGACCCGGGTAGTACACGAGGTCACCCGCCTCGGCCGTCTCGCGGCCAACGGCCGCAGCCGCTCGGATCTGGTCGCCGCTGACGCGGGGAACGTCGACGCCCGCTTGGGCATACGCCCAGATGGTCAGACCGGAGCAGTCGAAACCCACACCCGGCTCCGAGGCAATCGACCGGTACGGCACGCCGAGCTGGCTGACGGCGCTGAGCAGCGCCTGCTGGTTCGAGATCGCAACGCCGGACCACGCCTGCTGGAGCGCACCGGGGAGGAGTTCCATTTCGGCCTCAGCGGTGGTCGCGGTGTCGTCACGGGCCTGCACGAAACGGATGTAGTCGAACGGGTTCTGCGATTCGTTCCAACGGTCGAGTGCGTCGAGCGCCGTGTCGGCCTGGTCGGCGAGCGCCTCCGACTTGGTTCGGCGTGCGGCATCGACGCTTCCGGCCGGGTTGGCGAGCACGCCGAGCGATGCGAGGCCGGCAATCGCGAGGCCGGCGAGCCGGCGACGAGCGGCCCGGCCACGAGTCGATGTGATGTCTTCGTTCGCGGTCAGAGTCATGTGGTCTCTCTCCTCGTTCGTCGGGCCCGACACCCGACGTCGAACCCCCGAAGCTATCGTCACGCGACCGTAACAAAACCCCATTCTCGAAACTTTCCCGTCATGTGATGACGGTCGTGTTGCGGACCCGCGTGCGCCCTCGACCGGACGACGGCCCTCGAGAATCCGAGAGGGCTCCGCCAGGTGCATACTGCATCGATGCCATCGACCATCGCCGTCGTGCTCGCCGCCGGTGCCGGCTCGCGCTTCGACGGGCCCGATCACAAGTTGCTCGCCGACCTCGACGGACGATCGATCATCGAAGCTTCGATCGACGCCGCGGTCGCCGCCGAGATCGGCCCGGTGCTCGTCGTCACCGGTGCGGTCGACCTCCGTTCCGTGGTCGCTCGCTACCAGACACACAGCGACGCCTCCGACGTCACCACGGCCCACAATCCGGACTGGGCAGCCGGCCAGGCGACCTCACTGCAGGTCGCCGTGCGCGTCGCTGCCCGCCTCGGCGCCGACGCGATCGTCGTCGGCCTCGGCGATCAACCGTTCATCGATGCGGCCGCATGGCAGGCGGTTGCGGCCAGCGTGGCCCCCATCGCAATCGCCTCGTACGGCGGTGCACGACGCAATCCCGTGCGGTTGCATCGCAGCGTGTGGCACCTGCTGCCGGCGCACGGTGACGAAGGCGCACGATCACTGTTCCGTTTGAAAGCCGAACTGGTCGACGAAGTACCCTGCCAGGGGTCGGCCACCGACATCGACACCCGAGAGGACCTCCAGGCATGGCAGAGCAAATCGTCAACGAATTCACCGTGAATCGTCCCATCGAAGAGGCGTGGCCGATCATCTGCGACATCGAGCGCATCGCGCCGTGCCTGCCCGGAGCCCAGCTCGAAGAGATCGAAGGTGACGTCTACCGGGGCCGGGTCAAGGTCAAACTCGGGGCCGTCACCACGCAGTTCAAGGGCGAAGCCAAGTTCCTCGAACGCGACGACGAAGCCCATACCGCCAAGTTGAACGGCAAGGGTCGCGACACCGGTGGGCGCGGCAACGCCGAAGCCGACATCTACGCCGTGGCCGAAGCGCTGTCGCCGACGAGCACCAAGTGCACGGTCACCGCCGATCTCAAGATCACCGGAAAGGTCGCCCAGTTCGGGCGGGGCATCATGGGCGACGTCAGCAAGAAGCTGATGGACCAGTTCGCGAGCAACCTCAACACGATGCTCGACGACCAGAACGGCGACGCGCCCGCATCCCCGGCCGCCGACGTGCAACCGGCCACCGACGCGGCATCGAACGGACAGGCCCAGGCGCCGACCAGAGAGTCGACCGCCAAGCCGCCGACCGCCGAGTCGACCACTGAGCCCCAGGCCGCAGAGTCGACCGCCAATCCACCCGCTCCGGAATCATCGGTCCGCAAGATCAACGGGCCGGCCGCAGAACCGATCGACATGGCCGACATGGCCGGCGCAGCGCTGCTCAAGCGTCTCGCCCCCGTGGCGGCGCTGGTGATGGTGCTGTTCCTGGTCCTGCGACGCCGACGGTGAACCCGAGCGACCACGAACGCGTCAGAGCACTGCTCGGGCGCGAACCGCAGGGTCGGTACGAGATCGTGGTGCGCGACGACACCGGCGACCCCGTCGTCCTGCGCAACGACCCGCTCCTCGACGACGGCACCCCGATGCCGACCCGCTACTGGCTGATCGGACCCGCCGAGATCAGACGTGTCGGACAGCTGGAGTCCACGGGCGGCGTCGACGCCGCCGAAGCCGATGTCGATGCCGACGAACTCGCATCGGCGCACACCCGGTACGCCGCAGAGCGTGACCGGGCACTCCCACCCGACCACATCGGTCCACGCCCCTCGGGTGGTGTCGGCGGCACGCGCATCGGCGTCAAGTGCCTGCATGCCCACTGGGCGTGGCACCTCGCCGGCGGCGACGACCCGGTCGGCAGGTGGATCGCCGAGCGGCTCGAATCGGCCGACAACCTGGATGGCGAGCTCGCCGACGTCTGCAGGGTCGAGATCGCCGCTGAACGAACCGTCGTCCGCCACGGTGCCGACACCCACGAGATCCCCTGGGGTGCCGAAACGCTCACCGCGCGCTGGCTCACCGACGATGACCCGCCACGACCCGACGCGCTCACCAACGCGCTCGGCACGATCACCGATCACCTCGACGACCTGGTCCGCCTCCAACCCTCGGTGGTCGACGTCGTCGACTGGCGATTCGAGGGCGCCACCATCGACTCGCTCGTGGCGCTCGAAGTCGGCCGGACGGTGACGGGCACCGGAATCGCCTATGCGCGCCCGTCGGCGGAGGAGGTCTTCCGCATGGTTGCGATCGAACCCGCGGCCGACCGCGCCCAGAACCCGGGCCTCCCGGCGTCACACGTCACCCAGATCATCGCGACCTGCTGCATCGTCCAGGCACTCATGCGCCGTCTGCATCTCGATGCCGTCACCCTGCAGGCGCGCTGACGTGCGCCATCCCGCCTCCATGCTCCGCCGTCAACCGCACCCGCGACTGTTCGGTCGACGCGTGATGCTCCGACCGCTCGCAGCCGGTGATTTCGCCGCCTGGCGCGAGGTCAGAGTCAGAAACGAGGAGTGGCTCGAACCGTGGGAGCCGCAGCGCTCGCCGTCACTGCCCGATCCGATCCGCGACCGGAGTGCTTTCGAGGCGCGTTGCACCACCCGCGACCGTGAACGTGCCGCCGATCACGCGTATCCGTTCGGTGTCTTCGTCGACCAGCAATTGGCCGGCGAGATCAACGTCAACAACGTTACCCGGGGCGCGCTGCAGGGTGCGACGGTCGGGTACTGGATCGACCAGAACCGGGCCGGTCACGGCTACATCGCCGAGGCGCTCGTCGTCGTCGCCAAGTTCGGCTTCGAACAACTGCAGCTCCACCGGCTCGAGATCTGCATCGTGCCGCGCAACACCAAGAGCCGACGCGTCGTGGAAAAGCTCGCGATCCGCTGTGAAGGTGTCGCCGAGCGCTACCTCGAGATCAACGGCACATGGGAAGACCACGTGCGGTTCGCAATCACCGCCGAAGAATGGGCGGCACGCGTCGATCAACTCACCGCCGATTGGATCACCGGCGACTGAGGAGAGCCCAGCGGCTCGTCGGTGTCAGGGTTCGCCGGCGAGGCGGAACGCTTCGGCGCGTTCCTGGCGCATCTTGGTGCGCCGCTTCCACATCTTCGTCTTCCAGTGGCGACGATTTCGGTTCGCCTTCGCGACCTTGGTCTTCGCGACCTCGCTGTCGTGATGGTGGACCGGCTTCCACGCCGCACCCGGCTCGTGCAGATCGTCGGCGTCGAGACCCGCACTCACCTCCTGCGCGACCTGGTTGAGCTCCACATGGATCCGATGCCGCTCGCCGTGGGCGTGGGCACGCAGTTCCTGCTTGGGCGGCAACGGCACTTCAGCAGTGCGGTGTCGCTGGCTCATTGGCTACCTCCTGTTGGTGGTTGCTGTAGCTCTCCCCTTGCCCAACAGTAGCCCATGGCCGCAACACGAACGCCAAGACCGCAGTAACACTTCCGCGCGAATTGACCGCCGCCGAAGGGTCACGGCGCGATCACGGAGCCAGACCTCACCCAACGTGGGAACATTCGTCAAGACGAATGGCGAGCCCGTTCAACGCCCACGCCCACGCCGGCGTCCGCGACACTCCCGACGACCCGTCAGGCCGGTTTCCGGGAGATCTTCGCCTTGAGCGCTTCGATCCGCTCCTCGAACCAGGGCTGCTTGACCGTCCACAGCTGCGGGTCGAACTCACGCAGCACCGCTTCGGGATGCGTGGCGATGTCGGCCATGTCGCGAATGGTCTGCTTGGTCATGATCGCCAGCTCGCGCGGCGCAGTCGCGGCGCCCCGTGCGAACACATGGGCCGCCGCGAGCAACTCGTCGTCGGGCACCACCTTGTACGCAAGACCCACCCGAGCGGCCTCGGGCCCATCGAGCACCTGGCTGAAGATCACCGCAGCCATCGCATTCTGTTCCCCGACGATCCGGCGCTGCATCCACGTGTGACCGCCGCCGGGGTGCAGCCCCAGCTGGAGGAACCGAGTGTCGAACCTCGCCCGTTCGGCAGCGATCCGGACGTCACAACCCAGCGCGAGGTTCATCCCAGCGCCCACGGCGGGCCCATTGACCGCCGCTAGGGTGGGCAGTGGGCTGCGGGCGATCCGCAGGAAACCCTCGTACACCGTGCTCAGGCTCTCCCTGGTCGCCTCCTGCAGGTTTCCCAAGTTCGCACCGGCGCAGAAAGCGGTTCCGGCGCCGGTCACCACGACCGCTCCGACCGACTCGTCGGCCTCGAAGGCATCCATCGCAGCCACGATCTCGTCGACCATCGGCGCCGTCATGGTGTTGCGCTCGTCGGGGTTGTTGAGGGTCAGCAGCGCGACCCCGTCGGTGATGTCGGTCAGTACGAATGCCATCCGAGCAGTCTGGCAAACCGGCGTCGAGCGCCGATGATCGGCCGTCGGGGTGGGTTCTCGACGCGCCGGTCACCGCAGACGAAAGCATCCGCGACCCGTTCGGCTCCGAACCATCGTCATGACCAACACCGCACCCCGCTGGATCGGCGCGGTCGGCGCGCTGGTCGCCGCCTACGCGCACATCTCCCTGTATCAGGATGGCTACAAGGACATTCCGATTGCGAACATCGGCACCCAGTTCCTCCTGAACGCCCTCGGAGGGATCGCGATCGCGATCGCTCTCATCGCTCCGACCTTCCTGTCGTCGCTGCCGCCGTGGACGACGCGGGCGGCCGCAGCCATCGGGATCGCCTGGAGCGCCGTGTCGCTGCTGGCGTACGTGCTGTCCCACTCTGACCGGGGTTGGATGGGCTACAACGACGGGCCTGCCTTCTTCCAGCCCGCTCCCGAGGGAGCGCTCACGGTTTTCTCCGAAGCAGCCGTCCTGATCGCCTGCGTCGTGCTGCTGGCGTTTCCGACCGTGATCGGCCGGCGGGGCGTGAACGACGGCTGACCGGATCGGTTCGATTCCGCTCCCGTTCTCATCGCCGGATCGACGCCTCGCGTGCCGATCCGGTGATTGCTTCGCGTGGTTCCGGTCAGCCGATAGCCTGCTGGGTTCACGTGAACACCTGATTGTCCTATGAAGGGGAGAACATGATCAACAGTAAACGCCTGCTCGCTGCAGGCATCGCCGCCTCGCTGGTCCTCGCGGCCTGTGGCGGCGACGACGACACCACAACGACCGACGCACCGGCGACCGGCGACACGACGGCTGATACGTCCGCCGACATGTCCAGCGACATGTCCAGCGACATGTCCAGCGACATGTCCAGCGACATGTCCAGCGACATGTCCAGCGACATGTCGAGTGAGATGACCGGCGACACGGCCGCCAGTGACATCACGGTCGGCCTCACGTTCGACCTGCTGGGTCGTGGCGATCAGTCGTTCAACGACTCGGCCGCCGCCGGAATGGACCAGGCAGTCGCGGACCTCGGCGTCACCGTCAACGAGGTCACGCCGACGGATGCGTCGGCGCGCGGCACCGACCTGCAGCTGCAGGCCGAGAATGCCGACCTCGTGATCGGCGTCGGCTTCTCGTTCGCCACTGACGCGGCGACCGTCGCCGCCGAGAACCCTGATGTCAAGTTCGCGATCGTCGACGACTCGATGCTGAACTTCGACAACGACCCGCCGACGCCCATCGCAGAGAACGCGGCGGGCCTCGTGTTCGCCGAGCAAGAGGGTTCGTACCTCGTCGGCGTCGCTGCCGCACTCAAGTCGGAAACGGGCAAGATCGGCTTCATCGGCGGTGTCAGCGGCATCGGCCTGATCGAGAAGTTCGAGGCCGGGTACACCGCCGGAGCGATGTCGGTCAACCCCGACATCGACGTCACCGTCGCCTACATCACGGAGTTCCCCGACTTCGACGGCTTCGCGAGCCCCGACCGGGCGGCGGAGATCGCCTCGGCGATGTACGCAGAAGGCGCCGACATCGTCTACGCCGCAGCCGGGCTCTCAGGTTCCGGGGTGTTCGCCGCAGCCAAGGAAACCAGCGAGAACTCGGGCTCGAAGGTGTGGGGCATCGGCGTCGACTCCGACCAGTACCTGACCGTCGACCCCGCCGTGCAGGAGTACGTGCTGACCTCGATGATCAAGCGCGTCGACGTGGCGGTCTACGCAGTCACCGAGTCGGTCGTGAACGGCACGTTCACGCCGGGTGAGGTTCGATACGACCTCAGCGTCGACGGCGTCGGCTACGCCACGTCCGGTGGCTTCATCGACGACATCGTGCCGCAGCTCGAGGAGGCGAAGGCAGCCATCATCGCCGGTGACATCGAGGTGCCCACCGCACCGTGATCGGTACTGAATCGAACTGAGCGCGACGACTCTCCACGATGGCCGTGACTTTTCCCGTCGAAGCGGGGCCGGACTAGTGTCCGGTCCCGCTTCGTGGTTTCGGGGAGGATCATGCCACTCGCGATCGAGCTGATCGACATCACCAAACGGTTTCCCGGCGTCCTCGCGAACGACCGCGTCAACCTCCAGGTGGCGAGCGGAGAAATCCACGCCATCGTCGGCGAGAACGGAGCCGGCAAATCAACCCTGATGAAGATCCTCTACGGTATGCAGGCGCCGGACGAGGGTCAGATGTTCGTCAACGGTGAGGAGGTCCGGTTCTCGTCCCCGCACGAGGCCATCCAGATGGGAATCGGCATGGTGCATCAGCACTTCATGCTCGCCGACAACCTGACGGTGCTGGAGAACGTGATCCTCGGGTCGGAGCCGACCAAGTCGTTCGGCCGGATCGACTTCGATGCTGCCCGTACGCATCTCAACCAGGTGAGCCACGCCTACGGGCTCGACGTCGAGCCCGACGATCTCGTCGAGGAACTCGAGATCGGCGAGCGCCAGCGCATCGAGATCATCAAGGTGCTTTTCAGAGGCGCGGAGATCCTGATCCTCGACGAGCCGACAGCCGTCCTCGTCCCACAGGAGGTCGAGGCACTGTTCGACAACCTGCGTGAGCTCAAAGCAGGCGGCGCCACGATCCTGTTCATCAACCACAAGCTGTTGGAAGTGCTCGAGATCGCCGACAGCATCACCGTGCTCCGGCAGGGCCGGACGATCAC
>JBDSBE010000119.1:0-20643 GCA_039921745.1 Ilumatobacteraceae bacterium
GCGATCGCGTCCTGCAGGCCGTCGGCCGCAGCGGGCCGGGCGGTCGTGACCTCGCAGTCGAGCGCCCGCAGCCCGTCGATCACGGTGTCGCTCCCATCGGTTCGATCGGGGTTGACGACGACGCCGATGCGTCGGCGTTCGCCCGTACTCACAGCCACGCCGCTGTGATCGGTGGGGTGGTGACCCGGTCGCTGTCCATCACGTCACCCTGCCACGTCGAGTTGGCGCTGAAGTCTGTCGTTCTACAAGTCCTTGACGTGACGTGATGAATGTGTAGATAATGGAGCCGACTGGAACTGCCTCGCACTCGCACACCGCCAACATTCGTCAGGACCCTCGCATGACCCAGACCACGCTCCCACCGTCCACCGATCATGATGTCGTGTTCGAGACCCATCCAGACGAGTACCGGCACTGGACGGTCGACATCGTCCGATCCATCGCAACCGTCACGATGCGGGTCGACCCCGACGGTGGATTGCGGAGCGACTACCAGCTCAAGACGAACTCCTACGATCTCGGCGTCGACATCGAGTTGTACGACCTCGTCCAGCGGTTGCGGTTCGAACATCCCGAGGTCAAAGCGGTCGTCGTCACCGGCGGACTCGAAAAGATCTTCTGTGCCGGCGCCAACATCCAGATGCTGGCGGGGTCGACGCACGAGCACAAGGTCAACTTCTGCAAGTTCACGAACGAGACCCGCAACTCGATCGAGGACGCCACGGCGAACTCACAGCAGGTCTGGATTGCAGCGGTCAACGGCACTGCGGCAGGTGGCGGGTACGAACTCGCGCTCGCCTGCGATGAAATCCTCCTGGTCGACGACCGGGCCTCGTCCGTCTCCCTCCCCGAGATCCCGCTGCTGGCCGTACTCCCGGGAACCGGTGGACTCACTCGCGTCGTCGACAAGCGGTTCGTGCGTCGGGATCTGGCGGACACGTTCGCAACCCGCAACGAAGGCGTCAAGGGAGAGACCGCCCTCGCATGGAACCTGGTCGACGCGATCGCACCGGCCAGCGGGTTCTCGGATCTCGTCGCCGAGCGCGCTGCGGCACGGGCGTCGTCGTCGGATCGTCCGGCGGACGGACCAGGCGTCGAGTTGGTGCCCCTCGAACGTCGGACCGACGGCGACACCGTGACCTTCCCGAACGTGGCGGTCGAGATCGACCGTCACTCAGGGACGGCGACCTTCACGATCTCGGCCCCGGTCTCGCCGCAGCCGGGAACGGGTGCGGAACTCGTTTCGGCGGGTGCCGACGGCTGGCTGCTCGCCACAGTTCGCGAGCTCGACGCGGCGATTTTGCACCTGCGGTTCAACGAGACGCAGATCGGGTCCTGGGTGTTCCGAACCGCCGGACCGAGCGAGGCGGTCCTCGCTGCAGAGGCGGTGTTCGAGCATGACGCCGACCACTGGCTCGTACGCGAAGTTCGTCTGTTCTGGGCACGGACGTTGAAGCGGCTCGACCTGTCAGCCCGCACACTCGTGACCACGATCGAGCCGGGGAGCTGCTTTGTCGGCCTGCTGGCCGAACTGGTCCTCGTCGCCGATCGGAGCTACATGCTGTCGGGGACCTGGGAGGATCTCGACGACCCCCCGCCGCCTGCTGCGATCCGACTGACCAGTGCGAGCCTCGGCTGGTTCCCGATGTCGAACGGTCTCACCCGACTCCACACCCGCTTCTGGGGACGCAATGGTGCGCTCGCGTCAGCGACCGACGTCGTAGGCCACGATCTCGACGCCGACGCAGCTCGCGAGGTCGAGTTGGTGACGTTCACGCCCGACGACCTCGACTGGGGCGACGAAATCCGAATCATGCTCGAAGAGCGCAACAGCTTCTCGCCCGATGCGCTCACCGGCATGGAGGCGAACTTTCGATTCGTCGGCCCCGAGACGATGGAGACCAAGATCTTCTCGCGGCTCTCCGCCTGGCAGAACTGGATCTTCCAACGACCGAACGCAGTCGGCCCTGACGGGGCGCTCCGGCGTTTCGGCACCGGCTCCCGCCCCGCCTACGACCCCAACCGAGTGTGACGAATTGTGCCAGGCACAATTCGTCACGAGGAGGACATCATGACCATCGTCGACATCGACGCCAAGATCCCGAACAACGTCGACCTGGCAGGCGACCGTCGCCTGCAACGGGCGCTCGAGTCGTGGCAACCGAAGTTCATCCGCTGGTGGGAGGAACTCGGGCCGGCTGCGTTCCAGCACAACCCGGTGTTCCTTCGGACCGCGATCGACGTCGGCCGCGACGGGTGGGCGAACTTCGGCCACGTGGCGATGCCGGACTACCGGTGGGGCGTGTTCCTCGCCGAACCCGAACCAGATCGCAAGATCGCGTTCGGTGACCACAAGGGCGAGGACGTGTGGCAGGAGGTGCCCGGTGAGTACCGCGCCGAGTTGCGACGGTTGGTGGTCGTGCAGGGTGACACGGAACCCGCCTCCGTCGAGCAGCAGCGCCGCCTCAGCCTGATCGCCCCGTCGCTCTACGACATGCGGAATCTGTTCCAGGTCAACGTCGAGGAGGGCCGTCATCTCTGGGCGATGGTGTATCTCCTCCACCGGTACTTCGGTCGCGACGGCCGCGACGAGGCCGACGAGATGCTAGAACGGCATTCCGGCGACGCCGACAACCCCCGTATCCTCGGCGCGTTCAACGAGGAGACGCCCGACTGGCTGTCGTTCTTCATGTTCACGTACTTCACCGACCGCGACGGCAAGTACCAGCTCGCCTCGATGCGCGAGTCCGCCTTCGACCCGCTGTCACGCACCTGCGACTTCATGCTCAAAGAGGAGGCGCATCACATGTTCGTCGGCGCCAGTGGCGTCGGCCGGGTGGTCGACCGCACCTTGGAGCTGATGCAGGAGCACGACACCGACGACGTGCACCAGCACGGTGGGATCAATCTCGACGTGCTGCAGAGGTACCTCAACTTCCACTACTCGGTGTCGCTCGACCTATTCGGTGCGGAAACGTCCACGAACGCCGCGAATTACTTCGCCGCCGGTCTCAAGGGGCGGTACAAGGAGGAGGGGCGCGACGACGATCACCGGCTGCGCGACAGCACGCGGCTCGTTCCGGAGGCGACGGAGGCCGGAATCGGGACGCGCGAGGTGACCCAGCTCTCCGCGCTCAACGAGACCTTGCGAGACGACTACCGCGAGGACTGTCAGAAGGGGCTCGATCGATGGAATCGGGCGATCGGCGAGGCCGGTTCGGACGTCGAACTGGTGCTCCCGCACGTGGGGTTCAACCGGCAGGTCGGGACGTTCTCGTCGGTGCGTGTCGATCCGAGTGGACGCATTGTCGACGAGGCCACCTGGGCAGCGGAGGTTGCGGGCTGGTTGCCGACCGATCGTGATCGGGAGCACGTCCAATCGTTGATGGTCGGCGTCACCGACCCCGGCCGGATGGCCGGGTGGATCGCGCCGCCGTCGACCGGCATCAACCGCAAGCCGGCGGACTTCGATTACGTGAAGATCTGAGGGGCGACGTGACGGCGCACAATGCAGCAGCGTGGCTCGTCGATCGTCACGTCGACGAAGGGCGAGGCGATCGCGTCGCGATCGAGTGCGAGGGTGTCGCGACGACGTACTCGGAGTTGCTCGGCGAGGTCCGTCGGGCGCAGCAGGCGATGCGGTCGCTCGGTATCGACGAGGGTGAACGCGTCGCGCTGGTCCTGAACGACGATCTGTCGTTCGTCGCATGGTTTCTCGGCGCCCTGCGCAGCGGTGTGATCCCGGTTCCGCTGTCGACGATGCTGACCGCCGGCGAACTCGCCCCGATCGTGGCCGACTCGGGTGCGGTCGCACTCGTGATCTCGGCGCCGTACGCCGACGCAGCGGAGGAGATCCGCTCCGGCGTGCCCATGATCGCGAACGTCGTGGTCAGCGGCGGGCCGGCACCGAAAGGGGCACGTGCGTGGGCAACCTTCACCGATGCGCCGGAACTTCCGGTCGCAGACACGCTGGAGACGTCGCCCGGGTTCTGGCTGTACAGCAGCGGCACGACGGGGGTGCCGAAGGGGGTCATGCACACCCATGGAAATCTCCGCGCCACCGCAGACACCTACGCCGCACAGGTCCTGCGCACCACGCCGGACGATCGCTTCCTCTCGGTCGCCAAGTTGTTCTTCGCGTACGGTCTCGGCAACTCCCTGACGTTCCCGCTCGCAGTCGGCGGCACAGCGATCCTGTGCCCCGAGCGACCGACCCCGAGCGGGTTCGTCGACGTGATCGAGCGCACCCGGCCGACACTGTTCTTCGCCAGCCCGGGGTTCTGCGCGGCACTGCTCGACGTCGGCCCTTCCGCCTCGACCTTCGCGTCGGTCCGGGCGACGATGACGGCGGGCGAGTCGCTCCCCGCCAACGTCCAGACCCGGTTCACCGCACTGACGGGCACACCGGTCCTCGACGGGATCGGCTCGACCGAGCTCCTGCACATCTTCCTGTCGAACACACTGACCGAACAGACTCCGGGCTCGAGCGGTGTCACGGTTCCGGGCTACCGGGCGGAGTTGCGCGACGTTGATGGCGAGGTGGTCACCGAGCCGGACACTCCCGGTTACCTCCACGTGCGCGGTGATTCGGCGGCGGTCGGGTACTGGCAGCGTGATCTCGAGACGTCTGATGCGTTCAGGGGCGGGTGGGTCCGAACCGGCGACGTGTACACGCGCTCGGCCGACGGTCACTGGACGTTCCTCGGGCGCAACAGCGACATGATCAAAGCCGGGGGCATCTGGGTGTCACCGGCCGAGGTCGAGAACGTCCTGATCGGCCATGACGACGTCCTCGAAGCCGCCGTCGTCGGTGCCCGGAACGAACAGGGCCTCGAAGAAGTGGTTGCGTTCGTGCTGCCCACCGCGGGCGCGACGCCCGAACCGGCGGATCTCGAACGGCACTGCCGAGAGCAGATGGCTGCGTTCAAGCGACCGCGCCGGATCATCGTCGTCGCCGAACTCCCGAAGACGGCCACGGGCAAGATCCGGCGTTTCGAACTCCGGGCGCGTTTGGACGCTCCTCGGTGACGACCGGATGACCGACGACCACCTGCCTGCCCGGCGGGGTGGGGCAAAGGCGTTGCTGCTGACGGTGCTGGGCGAGTTCGTGCTGCCCGCAGGCGGCGCGGCGTGGACCTCGACGCTCGTCTCCGCCGCCGAAGCGCTCGGCATCGCCGAGAAGAACGCCCGCCAGGCGTTGTCGCGCATCGCCGATCAGGGCCTGATCGAGCCGACACGTCACGGCCGGCAGGTCCGCTGGTCACTCACCGCGGACGGTCGCACGCTCCTCGAAACCGGTGCGGCACGGATTTACTCGTTCGGCACGACCGTCGTCGAATGGGACCACGAATGGCTCATCGTGCACTGCGCGGTGCCGGAGGCCCAACGGCCGCTTCGCGACCAGCTGAGGACTCGCCTCTCGTTTCTCGGCTTCGGTGAGCTGTCGGCCAGCCTCATGATCTCTCCGCACTCAGAACGCGACGGGGTGCTGCGAGCGACGCTCGGTTCCGTCGGGTTGCTCGACGAGTGCACGGTGCTGCGGTCGCGCACGGCGGGGGTCAGCGACGATCGGGATCTGGCACGTCAGGGATGGGATCTGGAAGCGCTCGCCGCCGAGTACGGGTCGTTCAGCGGGACGTACACGAATCGCAGGCCGGAGACTGCGACCGCGACGTTCGCAGCCGTCGTCGAGTTGGTACACGGCTGGCGCCGGTTCCCGTTCCTCGACCCCGAACTCCCGTTACCGCTCCTGCCGACCGGATGGGCCGGAGCGAGAGCGCTGGCGGATTTCGGCGCGCTGCACGGCGCCTGGTCGGGCCCTGCGCGCCGATGGTTCGCAGAGATCGATGCGTCGTCGCAGCTCGCAGGTGACGTCGCGGCTCGTAGATCGGCTGTGGATTTGGGGTGGCGACGTGAGAGCCCAGAAGGAGAATTGAACTCCTGACCTACGCATTACGAGTGCGTTGCTCTACCGACTGAGCTATCTGGGCGCACATCCGACCGGAGCCGGAGTTGGCACGGCGATTGTAGCGGCCAACCGCAGCTGCGCCGCCCTGTGATCTACGACCCTGGCGCAGGGCTGGTCAGCGTCGGTGCGACAGCACCGGGAGTGACCACAGCAGTGCCTGGAGCAGCAGCGCCTCGTTCGGGTTGCGCTCGAACGACTCCATCGAGCGGTGAATGCGGCGAACGGCTTCGGCGACCGATTCCGGGCGGTCGACCGAGCTGTCGACGAGCGCATCCCGATAGGTCGATGCGATCACCGTGAGACCGGCCAGCAACTCATCGGTCCGGTGGCGGCGAAGCTCGCGTTTGTGGCGGTCTTCGAGCGACTTTTTCCCGCTCCCCCGCTCGCCGTACTGCTTGATGCGCTCGTCGAGCGCATCAGCTTCGGCTTCCTGGCGTTCCACCAGTGGCACGGCGGCGACCTCGATCTTGGCCAGGAGTTCATCGACGACGGACATCACCGTCGCTCCGGTTCCGTCCAACGCGTACGGCACGTCGGCGAACGTTCGTCGGCGGGCGGACAGTTCGGGGTCGGCGGCGAGTACCCGGGCCCGGTCGACGTTCCCGCCGGATGCGATCGCCGCTTCGTTGGCAGATTCGGGATCGACCCCCTCCAGCACGAGGCGGTCCGCGATTCGTTGCGGCTCGACCGAACGGAAATCGATGCGTGCGCATCGAGACGAGATCGTGATCAGGTCGTGCGGCACGAAATCAGCCACGATCACGAACACCGTGGAGTCGGGCGGCTCCTCGATCGTCTTGAGGAGCAGGGCGGCCCCTTCCGGGCGGAGCAGGTGGAACTCGTCGAGGATCATCACCTTGCGACTGCCCTCCGATGGCGCCAACGATGCCGTACGGACGATCTCACGCGCCTGGTCGAACGAAATCGACGGGCCGACACGGGCGACCTCTTTGACATCGGGGTGCTCACCGCGCAGCACGAGGTCGGCGTCGCGTCGTGACGCGTCGTCGACGCCACCGATCAGCAACGCAGCGAACGCCCGCGCCGCCTCCTTCTTGGTCGACCCGGCCGGGCCGATGAACAGGTAAGCGTGGACCGGATCGGCGGCCGACCGAGTCAACCGCTCGATCGCATCCGATTGCCCGACGACGTCTGACCACACCGAGGTCGTCGCGGTCATATCCCGAACCGTTCCCGTACGGAATCACGGATCATCGCGGTCACCTCGTCGTGCGGACCGGATGCGTCCACCACGAGCCAGCGCTCGGGGTCGGCTTCGGCCATGGTCGCGAAGCCGTGGTCGACACGCGCATGAAAGTCGTGCCCGGCCTGCTCGAACCGGTCGAGGTCGCGCTTCGCCATTCGACGCGCAGTCAACTCCGGCGGGACGGTGAGCAGGATCACGAGGTCTGGCCAGGTGTCGCCGATCGCCCACTCGTTGACCGAGCGGACCTCGTCGATCGGCAGACCTCTGCCGTACCCCTGATACGCGAGGGTCGAGTAGACGGACCGATCGCTCACGACGTGGCGGCCCGCTGCGAGTGCGGGGCGCACGACCTGCGCGAGGTGTTGGGCCCGGTCGGCCGCGACGATCAGCGTTTCCGCGTGATCGTCGAGGTCGAGCACCGATGTGTCGTGCAGGATCTCGCGGAGTCGGCGGCCGATTTCCGTGCCACCCGTCTCACGCGTCAGGACGGCACCGATGGCGGTGGCGAGCCGCTTCGTCTGCGTGCTCTTTCCGCATGCCTCGGCACCTTCGAATGCGATGTAGGCCGGCGGTGACATTGGCCGATCACCCTACTGGTGGACGAGGCAGCCACTGCGAGGCAACGAGTGTGTGCGGGGGCGCGTCGCGATATTCGTCACCATGTGCCGAGCATCGCGACGCGGCGGGCAGGCTGCCGCCACATCAGCTGGTCTTCTTGGCCGCTGACTTCTTTGCTGCGCTCTTCTTGGCCGCTGACCTTTTGGCCGTGGTCTTCTTCGCAGCGGCCTTCTTCGCCGGCTTGCGGGCCGGCTTCTTCTTGGCGGTGCCACCCTGTGCCACCACGACATCACGACGGATCGCGAGGAGTTCGTACGCCCGCTCGGCGGAGATCTCTTCGATGCGATCTCCCTTGCCGATCGAGGCATTGGTCTCGCCATCGGTCACGTAGACGCCGAACCGACCGTCCTTGGCGACCACGGGGCGTTCACTGACTGGATCGGTGCCGAATTCTCGCAGCGGCCCCTTCGCGGCCATGTTGCGCCCGCCCCGCTTGAACACCTTCGGCTCGGAGAAGATCTTGGCTGCGGCATCGAGGCTGATCGTGAGGAGCTGTTCTTCGGATTCGATCGAGCGGAAATCCTTCTCCTTGACGACGTACGGCCCGTATCGACCGTTGTTGGCGACGATCTCCTTGCCATCGGTCGGGTCGTCGCCGAGTGAGCGAGGGAGCTGGAGCAGCTTGAGTGCGTCGTCGATCACGATCGAGTCGAGGCTCATCGTCGAGAACAGACTCGACATGCGCGGCTTGTCCAACCCGGGCGGCAGGTCGTCGGGAGCACCCCACTGCACGTACGGGCCGAACCGTCCGCTCTTCGCGAACACCGGGTAGCCGTCCAGCTCGCCGATCGGCTCGTCGCTCTTCGGCAGTGCCAGGAGTTCGAGCGCCTTGGCCACATCCAGTTCGTCCGGCGCGAGGTCGTCAGGCACGCTCGCGGTGTCGTCGCCCCGTCTGACGTACGGCCCGTACTTGCCGGGTTTGGCGACGACCAGTTCTCCGTTCTCGTCATGGCCGAGCGGGAAGGTGTTGATCGCCGCAGCATCGATCTTGTCGAGATTCTCCTCGACGATTCGCTTGAGCCCGGGCAACGTGCCGTCGTCACCGAAGTAGAACCGCTTCAGCCACTCGTCCTTCTGCATCTGCCCGTGGGCGATTGCGTCGAGGTCGTCGTCCATCTTCGCAGTGAGCGCGTAGTCGACGAGGTCGGTGAAGTGCTGCTCGAGCAGGCCGACCACGGCGAACGCCGTCCACGTCGGCACCAGCGCCTGGCCCTTCTTCCACACGTACCCGCGGTCCTGGATCGTCTGGATGATCGATGCCCACGTCGACGGGCGACCGATCTCGAGTTCTTCGAGGCGCTTGACGAGCGAGGCTTCGGTGTATCGGGCGGGCGGGCTCGTCGTGTGGCCGTTCGGCGTCAACGACTCGATCGGCACGATCTCGCCCTGGGCCAGCGGCGGGAGGAGCGACTCCTTGCTACCGTCGCCGTCGTCGTCCGCGGCGACGTACACGGCGCGATAGCCGGGGAACGTGATCGTCGTGCCGGACGCGGCGAACTCGCAATCGGTGTGCTCGTGTTCGGAGACGGCACCCAGGCGCACGCTGACGGTCACGCCGGCGGCATCGGCCATCTGGGAGGCGAGTGTGCGCTGCCAGATCAGTCGGTAGAGCGCCAGCTCCTGGCTGTTGAGCTCACCCTGGACCTGCTTCGGTGACCGGTACGGGGTGACGGGCCGGACGGCCTCGTGTGCCTCCTGGGCGTTCTTGGATTTCGAGGTGTACGTCTTCGGCGTCGGCGACAGAAAGGGTTGGCCGTACTCGCTGGTGATCGCGGCACGGGTCGCGTTCATCGCCTCGGCCGACAGGGTGACGCTGTCGGTACGCATGTAGGTGATGAAGCCACGTTCGTACAGACCCTGCGCCACGCGCATCACCTGCGACGCCGACAGACGCAGCTTGCGTCCGCCCTCCTGCTGCAGGGTCGACGTCATGAACGGCGGTTTGGGTGACGAGCGGTACGGCTTCTCCTCGACGGATCGGATCGCGAACGTGGCACCGTCGAGGCCGGTGGCGAGTGCACGGGCACGGGCCTCGCCGATCGCGACCGCCGCGCCACCCGCCGTCGTCTTGATCTCGCCGCGATCGTCGAAGTCGCGGCCGCTCGCGACCTTGGTCCCGTCGACCGCGACCAGCTTGGCGTCGAACGATGGGGTGGTCGAGGTGACGAGATCGATGTCCCAGTAATCGGCTGCGACGAATGCGATCCGCTCGCGTTCGCGTTCCACGATCAGTCTGATCGAGGGGCTCTGCACTCGACCGGCCGACAGCCCGCGATTGACCCGCCGCCACAGCACCGGCGAGACTTCGTACCCGTAGAGACGGTCGAGGATGCGGCGCGTCTCGGCCGCGTCGACCAACCCGTAGTCGATGCCGCGCGGGTTGGCGATCGCATGGTCGATCGCGCTCTTGGTGATCTCGTGGAACACCATTCGCTTGATCGGCACCTTCGGCTTCAGGTGCTCGACCAGGTGCCACGAGATCGCCTCCCCCTCGCGGTCTTCGTCGGTTGCGAGGTAGAGCTCGGAGGCGTCCTTCAGTGCGGCACGCAGCTCCTTCACGACCGTCTTGCCCCGTTCCGTCAACTCGTACGTTGGCTTGAAGCCGTTGTCCACGTCGATGTTGAGGCCCTTGCTGGGCAGATCGGCGACGTGCCCGACCGAGGCGCGCACGTCGTACGCATCGCCGAGGAATTTCGAGATCGTCTTGGCCTTCGCGGGTGATTCCACGACGACGAGGGGCTTCGCCATTGGTGCCTTTGGCTAGGTGATGCGGACGCCGTTGTCAAGCGGCCAGTGAGTGTGATCACGCACGATCGCGCAGGTGATCATGGTCGAGTCTGCCGCGGTTCGCCGCGATGCCCACCGTCATCACCTCCGCCGGCGCCCGGCGGAACGCCGGAGTCGGAGGGCATCGTCGTCGTTGTCGACGAGCTCGATCATGACCGACAGCGGGGTCACTGGCGCCGAATCCGGTGCCCGTTCGGCGTCGGAGGTGCGCTCCGTTTCGGGTGCCCCGATCGCATCTCGAAGTCGGGCCATGACCCGTCCCGCCCAGGTCGGTTCGTGGAGGAGCGGGCGACCGCGTTCGAGCAGCGTCGCTCGGATCTGATCGACCGACTCTGCTCCCGCGATGCGTTCGACCAGAGTGAGGGCGGCATCGACGGCGCTGATCTGGCCCACGCAGGTGATGACCTTGCCGGCGATCACCAAGCGACGGCCATCGGCCTCGGACCCGTAGCGGCGCAGCAGGTCGCTCGCGAGCCAGTGCGTTGCGGCCGGTTGGCCGTGCAGCAGGCCGGCGGACGCGAGCACCACCGATCCGGTCGAACTCGCGGCGATGTAGGGTGCGGTCGACTCCATGCGGTGCAGGAAGTGCCGGAGGTCGGGATCGTCGGCTGCACGCTCGCAGCCCAGACCACCCGGGACGACGACATCGGCGTGATCGATCTCGAGGAACGTCGCATCGACGGTCTGGTGCCCTCCGGGTCCGGCGAACACACCCGGTCGGGCCCCGACGGTGACCACGCGCGAGTCGTCGAGCTACGCGAGGACCGACAGGAACGCGACGCACTCATCATCGAGCACGCCGTCGTAGACCACCAACGCGATCAGCACGCCGTCAGTCTGTCACTGACAGCGTGCACGTGGTGCCGGTCGGGCTCAGGCCGCCGCCCGTCCATCGAGGACGGTGGTCCCGGCCGTGAAACCGTGCCACCACGTCACGCGCTCGACACCGATCACCACGCCGACGTGCCCGTCCGCGAACGGGTGCGATCGCGGGAGCCTCCGCAGCAGCGGGCGGCCTCTCAGGATCAGCCCCACCTTTTCGTCGGCACGCCGGTCGGCGTGACGGTCGAGTGTGATGCATGCCCCGGCGTCGACGATCGGCGACAGGCGGGCGAGCAGGTCGCGGCGCACGATTGCGGAACCGTGGTCGGGGTCCCAGATCGCCGGCATCGCGACTGGCCCGACCGGCGTCGAGAGGCCGATCGAGCAGGACGGCTGCAGGCCGTGGGCTGACCAGGCGTCTTCGACGAGTCGCCGGACTTCGGCATGAACCTGGCCGTCCAGACGTGCCGGTGCCGTTCGCGCTCGGCGGCGACTGGGTGGGAGTTCACGTTCCGTCGCCCAGCGGCCGGTCGCGTCGACGATCCCGTTGACGTCGGCGACGAGTCGCTGGTCGGGTTCGACGCTGAGCAGGACGCGGCCACGCAGCGACCAGTTCTGTGGAATGTCCTTGGCGATCTGTCCGTATCCGACCACGTCGTCGAGATGTGCGAGGGCGATGCGGGCGGCGACGACCCCGATCACCGAGGCGCCGAACGGGTCGGACACGGCGGTGGCGGGATCGAGCGGATCGAGCACTCTGGCGCGACCCGCGGTCAGTGTCACGGTCTCACCGAACCGGGTCGTTGCGGTGGCTGCGACCGAGGCGACCGGACTCGCAGTGATCGCGCGCCGCTTGAGTGACTCCCGAGAGGTGGTCGTCCAGTACCGCCCGAATGCGGTCACGCCGGCCTGCGGTGTGACATGGGCGCCGTGGCGACTTGCCACGCACAACGACTCGAACCGATGGCTCATGCGCTAATTGGCGGCATTCCGTGAGGAGATCGGAGTCCGACGGTCGAACCAGGGGGATCTGGGCGCACGGGTACGGGGTACCCCCAGCGCGGGGCGGTGAACCGTCGGAGCGACGACCGTGGGCGCTCGCGTTGGGCGGGGTACCTTCGAGCCGTGATCCCTGACGTCGACCTGGGCTGGAATGACGCCCTCGACGCATCGTGGCGGGCAATCGGCGCCCCCGGATCGCCGGGCCGCGTCTCGCGGATCGATCGCGGGTGGAGCACGGTGATGCGTGACGCCACCGAAACCGACCCGCTTCGCATCAGGAACCTGTATGCCGATGTCGCGATCGGTGATTGGGTGGTGCCGAGTGACGACAGCGAACAGGTCGGTCACGTCCTCGCCCGCACATCGGCGTTCGTCCGGCGCGCGTCGTTCGACGGTGACCGGTTCGAGTCCGACACGTTGGCCGCCAACATCGATGTCGTGTTCCTGATTCATGCGCTCGGGCAGACACCCAACCAGCGCCGTCTCGAACGGGAGTTGGTGCTGGCCTTCGACTCGGGCGCAGAGCCGGTCGTCGTCTTGACCAAGGTCGACACGGTCGAGGATCCGGAGCCGGCCCGTCTGGAGCTGGCAGCGGTCGCACTGGGTGTGCCGGTGCTGCTCGCGAGTGGTCTCCGCAGCGTCGGCATCGATGCGATCCGCGCGTGGGCGACCGGGAACCGAACGTTGGCCTTCCTCGGTGCATCCGGCGTGGGGAAGTCGACGCTGGTCAACGCGCTGCTCGACGACGACGTGATGGACACCGGCGACGTCCGCGAGGGAGATCAGCGCGGACGCCACACGACGGTCGCCGCCCAGCTGCTGCGACTACCGGGCGAAGGATGGCTGATCGACACCCCAGGGGTGCGGGCGGTGAGTCTGTGGCTGTCGGGAAACGGGATCGAGCGGGCATTCGCCGACGTGTTCGACCTGATGGACGACTGCCGCTTCCGCGACTGCAAACATGATCGCGAGCCCGGGTGTGCGGTGCAAGCGGCCGTTGCCGACGGTCGGCTCGACGCCGCGCGTCTGGCAAGTCTCGAGCGGCTCGTCGCCGAGGAGGCTGCGCTCGAGGCGGAGCAGGAACGGTTCGTGCGGCGCGGTGATCGCCGCGGGCGACGCAAACCGCGCTGACCTCGCTCCACGTTCCTCCAACGAGTCGGCGGATACGTCACCTCGGGGGAGCGATCGCTAAGTTCGGCGCGGCTACGCAGAGAAGGAGCGTCATCATGGCAGGACTCGAATCGACCGTCGACATGTACGACTTGCGGATGTCGGAGGGTGCGCGACCGCTGTTCGAGAAGGTCAAGCAGTTCATCGCGGAGGAGATCGAGCCGCACACCGCCGAGTACTTCCGACTCGGCGAGGGGCGTTCGGAGCGGTGGGGATACGGCGAGGGGCAGCTGGAACTGCTCGGGACCATGAAGAACAAGGCCAAGGAGCAGGGCCTGTGGAACTTCTTCTTGCCCGACGCCGAGACCGGCGAGGGTCTGAAGAACCTCGACTACGCCTACATCGCAATGGAGCTCGGCAAGAACCCGATCGCGTCCGAATGCCTCAACTGTGCCGCCCCGGACACCGGCAACATGGAGGTTCTCGAACGGGTCGGCACCCCCGAGCAGAAGGAACAGTGGCTCAAGCCGCTCCTGAACGGCGAGATCCGGTCGGCGTACGTGATGACCGAGCCTGACATTGCCTCGTCGGATGCGAAGCAGATCGCCTGCCGGGCCGTGAAGGACGGCAGCGAATGGCTGATCAACGGCGAGAAGTACTACGCGTCCGGCGCCGGTGACCCGCGCTGCAAGATCATGATCGTGATGCTCAACACGAATCCGGACGGGCCTCCGCACAAGCGGCAGTCGCAGATCCTCGTCCCGATGGACACCCCCGGCGTCGAGATCGTCGGCCCGATGCACGTGTTCGGCGAGGACGACGCCCCCCACGGCCACATGCACATTCGCTTCAACGACGTCCGCGTCCCCGACTCCAACATGCTGTTGGGCGAAGGACGCGGCTTCGAGATCTCCCAGCTGCGACTGGGGCCGGGCCGGATCCACCACTGCATGCGTTCGGTCGGCGCAGCCGAACGGGCGCTCGGACTGATGGCCAAGCGCGGGTTGACGAGGGAGGCGTTCGGAAAGCGGATCTCCAACCTCGGCAAGAACGTCGAGGTGATCGCGAAAGCACGCATCGAGATCGAGGCGATGCGTCGGATGGTGCTGACCGGCGCGAAAGCCATGGACGAACTCGGGAACGCGGAAGCGCGCGTGTGGGTGAGTGCGGTCAAGGCAATGGTGCCGATCCGAACCTGTGAGATCATCGACGAGGCGATTCAGATGCATGGGGCGACCGGCGTGTCCCAGTGGACGCCGCTGGCGCGGATGTACGCCAGCCAGCGAACACTGCGAATCGCTGATGGGCCGGACGAGGTGCACTGGTTCGTGGTCGGTCGAGCCGAACTGGCGGTGTGGGAAGCCGAAGCTGGTTCCTACGACCCCAAAACGTCGTATTACGACGAGCTCGACGGCGATCACGCCGGCGCGTTCTCCGGACCCGGCTGACACGCTTCGAGTCGGTATCGGCTCAGCGGGTGGCGGTCACATCGTCACAGGCTTGCGCCAGAGTCCGTCGTCATCGCGATCCCACCAGGTCGTCGCCACCACGGCAGCAGCCGGAATCGGTCCGTAGATGTGAGGAAACAGTTCCTCGCTGTCGGGGGCGGGAGGTTCGAGTCGAACCTCCGCCTCCAGCAGCTCGGGATCGAGGTGGAGCAGCACGACTTCGGAAATGTCGTGGTAATAGCGGTTGGCGACGCCCTCCAACTGACGCGGGTACGAGCAGTGGATGAATCCCTCGTCGTCGAGCGTGCGACTGCGTGTGCTGACCCGGTACTCGCCGTTCGTGCGCGCCTCCGACCAGTCGTCCGGCAGGGCGATGTGGAGCAGTTCGTCGCGTTCGTTCACCGGTCGACCCGATCAGTCATCTGGCCGATGGTACGGGCAACGCGCAGCGCGTCGGGCGCGATCGAGGACGCGTGCGCGTCGGCCGAATGCCGGTCGCCCTGTCAGGGGTTGCCCGCGCGCGAGCGAGTCACGGCGGTTCGCGCGCCATTTCGACGCTGGCCGACAGCTCGACGTCGCCGATCACCAAGCCCAGGATCGGGAGGCGATTTCGGCTCGTGAATTTGACCGCGACGACCACGCGGTCAGCCGTCGATGTCGTTGTCACATCGATCGGAGTCAGCGTCGTCGCCCCGTTCGCCGCGGTCCGAGCGGCGTTGGCGGGTGCGGCCGCAACCGCAGCGGCGCGAGCTCCGGCACGGGCTGCGAGCTCGATTGCGATCTGGTCACGGGCGACCACCGCGACCTGGATCACGCCGAGAACGAGCACGACGACGAGAGGCAGCGCGATCGCGAACTCGACAGCCGCCTGCCCGCGATCGCGCCACCCGGTGGTCACACCTTGTCGATCACCGACTGGATGACCCGATCGAACAGGTTGCCGATCGCAGCGGCACCGCCACCGGCGGTTGCCCACCCGATCACGAGGAGCCCGACCAGCGCGGCGGCGAGGAGTACCAGCGCGTACTCGGTCGTCGCCTGGCCGCGGTCGCTGTGCCACTCGACTCGCCGGATCAGCCGGGCGACGTGTCGCACGATGACGTGCAGGATGAGGATGTTCATGGATGTCTCGTTTCTTCGGGTTCCGTTCGGGACGGCTCACAGGGCACCGCCCCGGAGCGTCGAGAGGGCCCCCAGCACGGCGGGGACGATGGCGAGCAGGACGAACGACGGCAGCGTGCACACCACGAGCGGGAACGCCAGCTTCACCGGCAGGGTCCTGGCCTGCTCCTGCGCATGATGCGATCGTTCGGTCCGAACGTCGATCGTGAGCCGGTCGAGGACCGGCTCGATCGGGAGGCCGTACCGGTCAGCAGTAGTCAGGGCATCGGTGAACGAGTCGGCTGCTGGGCCGAGCCAGTCGGGGAGCGCACCGAGCGCGTCGGCGAGGCGTCGGCCACGATGCATGTGCTGGACGGCCTCGGCGAGTGCGGGCGCCAGAGCCGCTTCGGCGTGCTCAGCCGCCATCGTGAACGCGGCCGCCGGTGTGAGACCGGCCCGAACGCCGATGATGACGATCTCGATCGTGTCGGGCAGGGCTGCACGCGCGGCGGCCCGGCTCCGCAGGTCGGCGCGGCGCACGAACCTCATGTGTCCCGGCCTCCGATGATGCCTCGCATCCAGCGCCATCCGATGACGTTCAGGCAACCTCCGCTCACGATCGCAATCAGACCGGTCGGAGAGATGGCTGCGTGACGGCTGCTGGCCGACGTGGTCAGCAGCAGTGCCAGCATCGCCAGCGGCAGCACCGTCATCACGACGGCCGACATCCGTGCCTGGGCGCTCTGGGCCCGTCGCTCGGCTGCCGCGTTCGCGCGTGCGCGCAGCGTCGCCGCCGCCCGGTCGAGTGGCTCGGCGGGCGGGCCGCCGTTAATCGAACATGCGCGCATGACGCTGATCGCCAGCGTCAGGTGGGGCGACGAACTGTGGACGGCGAGTGCTTCACCGAGACCGCGACCACGATCGAGAGCGAGCGTGATCCGATCGGACATCGCCTGACATCCGGCCGGGACCTCCACGCTGCCGATCGCGCCCGCGAGCGTCGAACCGCCTCGCACCAGGCGAGCCATCCCGCCACACCACGCAGCGACGTCGGCGGGGTCGACTGCGGTCGGTCGGCCCCGCCGTGGTCGGCCGAAGCAGGGCCCCCGACCCGCCGTCGCAGTCAACAGAGGAGCGACATGCGGTTCCGGATACCGCGCCGGAAGTCGCGCGGGAGGGTCCGGACGGACGGTGGCCGCGGCTGCGAAGATCGCGATCGCGGCGCACACGGCGGCGATCATGCGCGTGATCGAGTCGGGACGGCCAGCTGCGACGACCAGTCAGCGAGCGTCACACCCAGTGGTTCGTCGCCCGACTCCAGGACCTCGATCACCTCGACGACCGAGCGGGCCCCGCGAGATGACCTGCTGACGTGGATCACCGCGTCGATGGAGCGGCTGACCTGTCGCCGAATGGCAGCGAGCGGCCACGTGGGTGCAGCCTGCATCACGAGGGTCTCCACGCGTCGCAGCCCGTCGATCGCCGAGTTCGCGTGGCATGTCGACAGCGAGCCGTCGTGGCCGGTGTTGAGCGCCTCGACGACGGCCAGGACCTCGGCGCCGCGGAACTCGCCGATCAACAGGCGGTCGGGCCGGAGCCGCAACGCCGTACGAACGAGCTGTGCCAGGTTGATCGGCGGGATGCCGTCGGCCCCCGGCGGTCGGGCTCCGAGACGCACCACGTGTCGCTCCGGGCCGAGTACCAGTTCGCTCGTGTCTTCGATCAAGACCAATCGCTCGTCGGCGGCGACCAGGTCGGTGAGTGCGGCCAGCAGTGTGGTCTTCCCCGACGAAGTCGCGCCGGTGATCAAAAGGTTCGATCGGCGCTGCACGAGGTCACGCAGCACGGCGACCACCGCCGGGGGAGCAAAGTCCGAGAGCGGTACCCGACGTGACCGGTGGCGACGGATCGACATGGTGGTCCCGTCGAGCGCGACCGGACCAACGACCGCGCAGATTCTCGATCCGTCTGCGAGGCGGGCATCGACGATCGGGTTCGTCCGGTCCAGTCGCTGACCCAAGGGTGCGAGCACCCGTTCGAGAATCACGTCGACCGCACCGACATGGAGATCCGTCAGACGCGAGATCGAGCCCTGTCGGTCGATGAAGACCTCCCGGCCACGGTTGACCATCACCTCGTCGATATCCGGGTCGTGCATGAGTTCGTCGAGCGCGTCGAGGCCATCGAGTCGGGCGATCGAACGCTGGATCAATCGGTCGCGCTGGGCCGGGGTGGCCAGTGGCGCCAGACGATCGACCTCGCGTGTGACCACGTCGCCGACATCGCCGGCGATCGCCGATGCGTTGGCGCAGACGCTCTCGACCAGGCCGACCTCGACCGCATTACAATCGAACCTCACGCGACGTGGCGCATCTGACGCCGCCAGCCGAGCGGGAGGCGACTGGCGAGCAGGCCGGCATCGGCGGCCCTGGCGATCGCGGGATCGAGCAGCACCGTGGTCACGATCGGGGCTCCGATCGAGGCTTCGATGTCACGGGGGCGCAGAGAACGGCCGGGCTCTTCGATCAAGATGATTCCGGTCGGGGTCAATCGGTCGGCGACGGCGTGGCGTAGCGAGAGGTAGCACGCACGGGTGACGAGCAGGCGTTCGTCCGCCAGTGCGAACAGCGCCGATGGGGGTGCGACCGAGCCGGCGTCGACAATCGTGGTCCGAGGCCCCTGGTGGAGGTGGGTCGCCAGTTCGTCCCATCGGTCGGCCGGAACGGTCCCGTCGCGCCGTCCCGGTGGCAGCACCCACACTCGATTGGACGCCGCCTGCTCGAGCGTCGAGAGACGGCTCACGGGCGACTCCGAACGAAGCCAATCATGGAGGCCGGGACCGTCGGGGTCGGGCAGGCCGAGGATCGGCAGCACATCTCCGGCAAGGTCGATCAGGAGGGTGTCGGTCGGTGAGGTCAACGCCTTCACCGTTGCGAACACCGTGGTGCCGCTGCCGCCCTTCGCCGCCCAACAGATGGTGAGCATGAGTTCCTCCGCACGTCGTAAGTGGGAGGGGAAGCCGGACTGACCAGAATATCGGGCCGCAATCGAAATCGCGTCTCAGGTCGTTTGAACGCCAGCGAGGCGGGAACGCCTGAGCTGGGACATCGTTTCGTTCGGACATAAATTCAAGCGCGGCGGTCGCATGACCGATGGGTACCTGGTACACCAAACTACGCGGGCTTGAACCTTCCGGAGGCTCACATGACCACCATCCACGTCGGAGACATCACCGATTCCGCCGAAACCGCCGTCTGCAGCGCAGTCGACACCGTGCTCATCGCACCCGACCCGGTCACCGTCGGGCGTCGCGGCAGAGTGTGGAAAGCTCCTGCGCGCTCGGCCATCGACACGAGTGTGCGGCCTCGCGGCCATGCGCTGATCGGACTGTCCGTCGCCGGTGCCCTGGCACTGGGTGGAGCCGCAGTCGCTCGGCTGGACGACGGCCCGACCCCGTCGCCGGTCGACGGTTCGCTGTCGCGCGTCATCGATCAGATCGGTGCCCGGTCGGCCTGGGCCGCAGGAATCACGGGTACCGGCGTGCGCGTTGCCGTGATCGACACGGGCACGGCGCCGGTCGGCGCCCTCAGTGAGCAGGTCGTCGCCACGGTCGACCTCAGCAGCGAGCAGAACGACCCGTCGAGCGCCTACCGCGACACCTTCGGTCACGGTACGCACATGGGTGGCATCATCGCCGGTCACACACCCGGCGTTGATCCGCTCGAGGCAACCGGCGACGACTTCGTCGGGGTCGCACCTGACGCCCAGCTCATCTCGGTGAAGGTCGCAGGCCGCGACGGCCGCGTGACCCGTGACAGCATGATCGCCGGCATCGACTGGGTGATCGAACATGCCGACGAACTCGACACATCCGTGTTGGCACTCGCATTCGACGCACCTGCTACGGGTTCATACGTGGACGATCCGCTCGCAGCCGCGCTCGAGCGAGCCTGGAATGCGGGAATCGTCGTCGTGACGTCGGCCGGCAACGACGGTTCGACGAGCAGAGGTCTCTCCGCTCCGGCGTACGACCCGTTCGTCATCGCCGTCGCAGGAGTCGACGGGTCAGGATCCGCAGTCACCGTGCCGTCCTGGGCGAGCCGAGGCGACCGGAGCCGGACTCCCGACATCGCCGCCCCTGGTGCGCACATCGAGAGCTTGCGAGCTCCCGGCAGCAACGCTGACTCGAATCATCCCGAGGCTCGGGTCGGCGACCAGCTGTTCCTCGCCAGCGGATCGTCTCAGGCAACGGCCGTCACGGCCGGCGCCGTGGCCCTGCTGCTCGAGGCCCGGCCGGAACTCACGCCGGACCAGGTGAAGCAGATCCTCATCGACTCCGCGTCGTCCGTGGACGGCCCGGTCGATCGGGTGGGCCACGGCATGCTGGACATCGCCGCAGCCCTGGACATCCCGGCCACAAAGCTCGCCCAGACCTGGGCACCGGCCACTGCCGCGACCCCGGTCGACGCACACGGCATCATGTCGTTCCGCCTGTTCCCTGCGAGCAGCTCATGGTCGAGCAGCTCATGGTCGAGCAGCTCGTGGTCGAGCAGTTCGTGGTCGAGCAGTTCGTGGTCGAG
>JBDSBE010000120.1:0-18643 GCA_039921745.1 Ilumatobacteraceae bacterium
GCACCAGTACCGTCGCGCCATGGATCCAGTCATCGCTCGCCAGACCTGGCGCACGCTCGAGCCGCTCCACGGGATGATCTACTTCGTACCGGAGGCCATCGAGCACTACCGACGGGTCGGTCTCGACGACGGGCGCGCCGGATACTTCGCATCGCGTTCGGCCCCGATGGGAGAGGCGTCGGCCGAACTCGTGGTCGCGACGTTCTACAACTTCAACCCGGCGTCGGTACGGGCGGTCATCCCGTCCGCCTGGCAGACCGTACGGCCCGAGGAGATGCTCGACGCGCGGTCCATGGCGGCCGACGCAGCCCTCCGGCGGCTGCTGGGCGATGACGCCGTCGCCGGTGACGACATGGCCGAGGCCGCCGAGCTGGCCCGCAGTGCCGCGCTGTCCGCTGGTGACTGTCTCGACGGACGGCCGCTGTTCGCCGCCCACGCCTCGCTCCCATGGCCGACCGATGCGCACCTCGTGCTGTGGCATGCCCAGACCCTCCTGCGCGAGTTCCGAGGTGACGGCCACATCGCCGCGCTCGTCGCCGACGGCGTGTCGGGCATCGAGGCGTTGCTGATGCACGGCGGCACCGGGGCGATTGCATCCGGCGTGCTCCAGCGCAGTCGGAGCTGGGACGACGACGCCTGGACGGCGGCGAGCGATCGCCTGATCGACCGCGGCCTGCTCGCACCGGACGGCACGCTGAGCGCGTTGGGCGCCGAGCGTCGTCAGTGGGTCGAGGACCGGACCGATGCGCTCGGGCTGGCCCCGTACGAAGCGATCGGCGAGGAGGGATGCGCCCGACTCCGCGAGCTCTGCCGCCCGTTCAGCCACGCCGTCGTCGACAACGGTGGTCTCCCCATCTGAGTCGTCAGGTCCGAACGACGCCGTCCGCGATCGCCGCCGCAGCAACTGCGGCCGCAACCCGCTCGGTCGTAGACAGCGCCTCGCGACTCGACGCCGACGATGTTCGTGGCGCCGGCACCCAGCAGGATCTTGCCGATCGGCACACCGGCTGCGCCGACTGCGGAGATCACGATCGACAAGTCGGCCATCCGCGGGCGAGACAGAGCCCCGAACCTACCGCTCTCGTTCTGGGCAGGGTTTGGACGGCCTGAGCGTTCCATTCCCTGACCAGAACGAGAGCGGCTCTTGTTCAGGCGACGTGGAGGTCGGGGGTCCAGTCGGCGGGCCGGGGATACGAATGGGTGAACCCGCATGGCGCCCGGAACGGTTGCCAGCCGTCGATCGGCTGCGCGAGCCGATCGCTGATCGCGAAGATGGCGGCCGTGTTGAAGCCGAGCCCGCTGTGGCTGCCCCGCACCTCGATGTTCTCGCGCTCATGGCCGATCGACTCGATGCACTGCCACCAGCGCACCACGCCGTCGGTCCGGGTGTAGATCGCCGTCGTCGGCACAGTGAGCGGGCCGGCCTCGATACCGGGGAGGAGATCGTCGACGGCGACGACATGAGTGGTCGACAGCCGGTCGTAGAGGGCCGAGACCGTGCTGCGGTTCTGACGCGGATTGCTGCGGAACGGGCTGCCGAGGGTGATCACCTGACGCACCATGTGCGGGTACCGGCGAGCGAGGCGGCGCGCGTAGATCCCGCCGAGACTCCAACCGACGATGCTGACCGGCTTCTGGTGCATTTCATGCAGCGTCGTCAGCCGGGCGATCAGCCCGTCGATGATGTGCTGCGTCGGGCCGAGGTTGCGACCGAGCTGCCACCCGTGAACCCAGTAACCCTGCCCGCGCAGCACGTATCGAAGCGGTGCCGTCGAAGGATCGTCGGCGAGGAACCCCGGCAGGATCAGCACGGGGTGGTGGTCACCGCGTCCGATCAGACGGAGCAGCGGTGACGCAGCAGCGACGGCACCGAGTTCGAACACCGCCCGGGACTCCATCGTCTGGAGCAGTCGGGAAGGGGGCGCCGATCGTGGTCGGACAGCGGCCATCAGCTCACTGTAGATCGCGCACGATTCGCGATCGGTGTTCAACGCACGTCGTGGCGTGTCGCCACCATGACCGGAGTGAACCGCGCGCCGACTCGTCCGCCGTCGAGGTCACGTTCGCAGACCAGCCGTGACCGCCGTCGTCGTCAACGGGGCATCCCTCCATTCGAGCGCCACGTACACGGTGACCGTGAACGACATCCTGGCCGACGGCGGCCACTGTGGCCTGCGCGCCGCGAGCACTTGCGCGGGGTCGCTCGGCGATCGACGTCGCTGACGCAATGCCGGGCAGCGCAGTGTTGGGCAGCGCAGTGTTGGGCAGCGCGGTGCTCCTCGGGCTTTCCAGCAGGAATTCGCGCCGGGCTTCCGAGGGTCAGCCGGTCTCGTCGAGCCGCTGGACTGTGTCGTCCGTATTTGGCATCTGATGCTGCTGTCCGTATCCGCAACGAGCCCGCTCGGCTCGTCGTTTTCAGGCGTCAGATGCGAAAGGATCCGCCATCGCCTCGGCGCAGGCGTTCGGGTTGGCATCGGCCCAGGCCTGCACCTCGGCCGCTGGGCTTCGCTGCTCCCCCGCACGCCACGCGGTAAGGTATCCGTACGGCCACACGACGCCGCGCCTGACCGCCCACTCCTTGCCGGGGCACGGCGGCGAGATGGAGAAGTGGACGTGGCACGCCGACGCTCGGCCGGTCTGGCCCATCGTGCCGATCACCTGGCCGGGCGCGACCAGGTCGCCCGGTTCCAGCGCGGCGACGATGGCGTCGAAATGGGCGAGGTAGTAGCGGACACCGTCGTCACCGAGGATCGCGACCGACCGCCCGCCACGGGTCGCCGGGTTGTCGACCGCAGGATCGTATGCATTCACCCTTCGCACCTCGAGGGCGACGCCTGCGACCGGGGACACCAGCTCGGCACCGCATCCGACGAAGATGTCGGTGGCCGGGTAGGTCGAGTGTGTGTTGCTCCAACTCGCCCGAGCCGCGTCGGCGACCGGGGGCACATATGGGGTCGAGGTCGGTCGGGGTGTCTCGCCGGCCGGGAACTGCGGGCCGCGATCGGCCCACTCACTGACCTGGGCGGCTTCGTCGATCGCCGCGATCGCAGCCTGGATCACCCCACCCGGTCCCGCCGCGATCAGCACGATGACCGCTCCGAACCGAGTCAGCCATCGGACGTCGAACACCAGCCGATCCTGCCAGATGCGTCCGATCAACGCCGACGTCGGGGCCGTGGTGTCCCCTCGCGGTGACCCCTGGTGCGCCGCGTCGCGAATCTGTGGCGTGACGGCCCAGAATCGCGACACGGAGCGGTTGTGGACGTGCACGTCGGTCCGTTTCGAGCTTCCTGGGTGACCGGGCAGACTGGGGCGATGATCGGACGGATGTCGAGGGGGAGTCACGCGGTCGTCGGTGTTGCAGTGGCGGGGATCGGCTTGCTCGGCGGCACCGGCGTGATCGGCGGCGGCGACCACCCCGAGCGCTACGACACCTGGCAGGTCGTGATTCGCCCAACGGGTGATGACGGCCTGCGGTTCAGCGAGACGTTCGACCAGGACTTCGGCGACGCCGAGCGCAGCGGGCACGAGGCGTACCTGCCCCACGACCTCGGCGTTCCGACCGACATCGCGGCTGACTCACCGGACGCACCGGACGACCTCGACGTGCTCGACCTCGGCAGCGAGACACGCATCAGGATCGGCGACCCCGACGTCAAGATCAGCGGCCAGCACCGGTACGCCCTCGCCTACACGCTGCCGGCCGCCGAACTCGGGAGCGGCGTCCTGTCGGTCGACGTGTTAGACCCCGACCCGTTCGACACCGACCTCGTCGAGATTGCGTTGACCGGGATGGTGCTCGACGACGTGCGCTGCTTCGTCGGCGCGCTCGGATCGACCGACGAGTGCGAGTTCGTCGAGCGCAACGGCGCGTACATCGCCACCCTCGCGCCACTGCCGGCCGGCGCCGGGGTGACGGTCGAAGCAGACATCGTCGGATTCATGGATCCTGCAACCGTGCCGACCCTGCCGATCCCGGACCGCCGCAACGCGCCGAACCGCGGCCTGATCGGACTCGGCCTCGCCGCCCTCGGTGGCCTCGCCGCTCACACCGTGTATCGCCGAGCGCGCCGGCGTGGGCGCAACGAGGTGTTCGCCGGTGGTGCGGCCGACGCCGCCTACGGGTCGCTACCGTCGCCGCGGCCTGACGGAACCGTCGCTCCGCCGCCTCCGGTGACGCTGGTGACCGATGACGACATGGGAGGACTCGCCACGATCGAGTTCGTCCCACCGAAGGGGATCGATCCCTGGGAGGCGTCGGTGCTGCTGTCCGAACGGCTCGGTGACGATGCGGTGGAGGCCTGGCTGTCCGGTCTCGTGGCCAGCGACGCGATCGAGATCGGGGAGGAGGGCGACAACATCGTGATCGGCTCGGGTGCCGGTCGCGGCCGACTCGATCAGACCGATGCAGCACTGCTCGACCTGATCTTGACGATCAAGGATCCGTACACGACAGGAACGTACGACCCACGCTTTGCCGCAGCGTGGCGGGCAATCGGTCTCGCTCAACGTGAACGCATCGCCACCAGTGGCTGGTGGAAGCACATGGCTCCGGGCGGTGGGATCGGCGGGCAGAACGCCGGCTCACGGTTCCCGTTGTTCGTGTTCGCAGCCTTCTTCCTGATCTGGTCGGGCTCGACGCTGTCTGCGATGTTCGGTGCGTTTCGATCGTGGGCTCCCGCAGTTGCGTTGGCGCTGGTGTTCCCTGCGGTCATCGCATACTTCGTGTATCGCGTGATGTTGCCTGCCCGGAGTGCGCTCGGCTCGGCACTCGCCCTGCGCACGGAGTCGTTCCGGCGGTTCCTCCACGCGAGCGAAGGGCGTCACGTCGAGTGGGCGTGGTCGCAGGGTTTGCTGCGCGAGTACAGCGCGTGGGCGGTGGCACTCGGCGAAGCAGACGCATGGTCGGACGCGCTCGACCGAGCGAACGTTCCGGCACCTGCCCGCCTCGCCGCCGGGCCGATCATCCTGCACCGCCATGGCACGTCGATGCGGACGACCCGAACCGCCCCGACGCAGAGCGGCTCGGGAGGCGGCGGCGGTTCGAGAGGCGGCGGCGGTTCGAGGGGCGGTTCGGTTGGTGGCGGCGGCGGCGGTCGCGGGCGCGGTTCCTTCTGACCGCATGTGGTGATCGCGATGCGCTCGCGTCCACGCCGGACGATCGATGTCTGCCATCAATGATCAGCGGAGAGTCGGCTTCGTTCTGTCTGTCATTTCAGCGGCCTCGGACGACCGAACCGCTCCGACGCCGAGCGGCTCGGTGGGCGGCGGCGGTTCGAGGGGCGGTTCGGTGGGCGGCGTGGGCGGCCGCAGGCGCTGCTCCTTCTGACCGCATGTGATTGATCGTGATGCGGTCGCGTCCACCCCGTGCGATCGACGTCGGGTCGGTCATCAGTGATGAGCGGAGGGTCGGCTTCGTTTTGTCTGTCATCTCCGCAGCCCCAAACGAGATCAGGCGCGGGTCGATCCGCGTCGCCGCGACCTGATAGTCCTGCGCGATGGAGATCGGCGCAGTCATCCCCCACGACGAGATCGGGAACGATCCGGGTGCCATCAAGGCATACGCGCAGGGTGCAGAAGAACTCGGGGTCACCCACCTCCTCATCTACGACCATGTCGTCGGCGTCGATCGCAACCGACCAGGCGGGTTCGAAGGGCCCTATGACTCAGACACAGCGTTCCACGAGCCAATGGTGCTGTTCGGATTCCTGGCAGCGTGCACGAGTCGCGTCGATCTCGTCACCGCGATCCTGATCCTCCCCCAGCGCCAGACTGTGCTCGTTGCCAAGCAGGCGGCCGAACTCGCGATCCTGTCCGGCAATCGGTTCCTTCTCGGTGTGGGCGTCGGCTGGAACACGGTCGAGTACAACGCCTTGAACGAGGAGTTCGGCAATCGGGGCAAGCGGCAGGAGGAGCAGGTCGAGTTGATGCGTCGACTCTGGACCGAAGACGTGTTCAGCTACGACGGCGAACATCATCGGTTCGAACACGCGAGCATCATGCCGCGTCCGACCGAGACGGTGCCCGTGCTGTTCGGAGGCTCGGCGCCGGCGCTGCTCGATCGTTGCGCCCGACTCGGTGACGGTTGGATCCCCCTCGGGAGCCCGAACGAGAAAGCCGCAGATCGGATCGCCGAGATGCGGGCCGTCCGCGAAGCCAGCGGACGGTTGTGGGAGGGGTTTCGGATCATCGCTCAGGCGCAGTACGCGGGCGGCACGATCGAGAAATGGCAGAGTCACGCGCAGCGATGGAACGAGTTGGGTGCGACCCACATCGCGATCGCGACCCACCGTGCAGGTGACACCGACGTCGACGGCCATCTCGCCCGTATCGCCGAATACCAGGCCGCCGTCTCCGACGTCGCCTGACGAACGGATCTCGCACCGACCGTGCCCACGGCCCGTGCCCGTCACGTCGACCGACCAGATGATCTGCCCGGCGGCCGCGTCGCGAGCGCATAGCCACTCGGCTCCCTGACGGCTGCGCAGCGGGAGGCCGCGTCGCGATCTTGAGCGCGCAGCGCGCGCCTCGGCTCCCGACCGGCTGCTCAACGGGCGGCCGCGTCGCGCTTTTGAGCGCGTATCACCCGCGAAAGCGCGACATGGCTCGGTGGGGCGGTGGCTGCGTCGCGATTTTGAGCGCATCTCCCGCGAAAGCGCGACATGGCTCGGGGGATCCGATGGCGCGAGATGCCGGTCGGCTTCAGTGGGCTTGGAAGTGGCCGGGGTCGACTTCGGCGGCTTCACCGCGAGCCAGCATCCGCTGGACGTGCATCACGGCGCAGCGGTGCTCGACGCTGTCGGCGAAGACGTGCTCGACGTGGGGCCGATAGATGAACCGGTGCGCGACCATCTCGTCGATCGAATGCGGCTCCCGCAGGAACTCCAGCATCGCCTCGTGACGCCGGGGAATCACGCTGTGAAACTGGTCGAGCAGCGCGACGAACGTCTCACGGCCTCGGATGACACCCTTGTGGTGGAACGTCACGTAGAACTCGGCGTCCTCGTCACGAACCTGGTGCAATGACGCCTCGAACTGTTCGAGATCGCTCCAGACGTCGCCGTAGTAGGGCCCGAAACCGGTCAGGTCGATGTCGCTCAGGAAGAACACGCCGTCGGAGATCCGAAACCCCGAGTGACCGCGGGTGTGGCCGGGCAGGTGCACCGCCTCGATCTGGGCCCGCCCGAGGTCCCAGGCGTGGCCGTCGGTGAACCCGCGCGCATCCGGCCTGGGCGTGTAGTGGAACTCCTCCAACACCTGCTCGGAGAACTCGCGCCTTGCTTCACCGGCCAACCCGTAAACGTCCATCAGCCCGTCGAGACTGCGGGCGCCCGGCAGGTCCTCGTCGTGGATGTGCACAGTCGCATCGGAGAACAGGCCGTTGCCCGCCAGGTGATCCTCGTGGCTGTGGGAGTTGATGACGGCGTCCACCGGCACCGGAGCGCCGCCACGCGCGACCACCGTGACCGACGGGTCGATGATGACCGCCTCGCCGTCACCGCGAATCACCAGCGAGTTCCCGGACGGATACCGACCCGAGTCGTCGCCGACCAACACGCTGACCTGGTCGGTCAGCCGTTGCTCCTGGTCGCCCCAGTCGGTGGTCCCCGTCACGGGGCCCAGTGTCGCATGCCCGCCGTCGGAGGGCTCAGGCGGGCCGCTTCTCGAGGCCGATGCTCGCCGAGTTGATGCAGTACCGATCACCGGTCGGCTTGGGGCCGTCGGGGAAGACGTGGCCCAGGTGGGCATGGCAGTTGGCGCAGCGCACCTCGGTCCGGAGCATGCCGAGTTTGCGGTCCTCGATGTACTCGATCTTGTCGGTCCCGAGTGACTCGTAGAAGCTGGGCCAGCCGCAGTGTGCGTCGAACTTGGTGTCGGAGTCGAACAGTTGCTCACCACAGACGATGCAGTGGTAGGTGCCGGGCTCTTTGCTGTCCCAGTACTCACCCGTGAACGGCCGTTCGGTGCCCGCTTCCTGGGTGACGTGGAACTGCATAGGCGTCAGGCGGAGCTTCAACTCCTCGGTGGTGGGGACGTTCGTGTCGCTCATGGTCACCAGCCTGCCGGATCGGACGCCGACGCGCACTGGCGCGGCTCTGTGTTCGCGAATCGTTCACGGCAGTCAGGTCGTCTGGTCGGCCCCGGCGCGGTCGGGAGCGGCTCTGTGTTCACAAGTCGTTCACGGCAGTGGAGCGTCGGCTCGGCACGAGGACCGGGCGGTCAATCGCGCGTCGGTGATCTGAACGTCGACTTCCGTTTCGGTCGATCGCGATCCCTTCACTCCCGGTGGCAGCTGTTCGCGTCGCTCTCCGGCGCACGGAGCTGCTCTCGTGACCACTGTCCGCGGTTCGACCAAGGACCCCAATACCTCGCCTCGCCTACGATGGCCGTTCCGCGATCGATGCCCATGCAGACCTTGACCCAGACTCCCTCGGCGACGACCACCTCGGTGACCACGATCGCACTCGGAACCGTCGCGTTCGCCGCCGGCACGCTCGGTGTCGGCGTGGCGATCGCGGTGGCGCTCGCAGCCGCAACGTTCGCAGCGCTGGTCGATCTGAGAATGAACCGAATCCCGGACGAGTTCGTCGTCGTCGCGCTGCTCCCCAGCGTCGGATCGGTTCTCACCGCCCTGGTGTCGGGCGACGGCGCAGCACGTGGGTTGGCGGTCGTGATCGGGGGCGCAGTCGTCGCGCTCCCGCTGTTCGTCATCCACGTGCTGGCGCCACGGGCGATGGGGTTCGGTGACGTCAAACTGGCCGTTTCGCTCGGTGCCGCGATCGGGCTCGTCGACCCCGTTCTCGGGCTCGTCGCGCTGTGCGTGGCGAGCGCCTCCACTGCAGTGGTCGGGCTCGCCACCCGTCGGGGTGCACTGCCGTTCGGGCCGGGCCTGGTGTTCGGAACGGTCGTGGCGATCACGTTCGCAGCGTGGGCCGAGAGATGGCTCGCATGGTGACGACCGAACAGCGACCCGGCGACCGAGCCGTGGAGGCTCGCGGCGGGGAACCACGCGGGTTCCGCCCGGCCTCGAGGCGTCGCTCCCGCATCGCCGCCGGGGTGGCGCTGGCCGCACTGGCGATCGGCGGAAACGTCCTGCTCTACACGTCGCTCGACGACAAGCGCGAGGTCCTCCAGTTGGTCGACAACGTCCGAGCCGGCGAGCGCGTCACGATTGCCGACCTCCGGATCGTCGAAGTCGATCTCGACCCGACGATCCCGGTGGTCGCCGCCGATGACATCGGGCTCGTGGCCAACCAGTTCGCCCGCGTGTTCCTGCCGTCGGGGTCGCTGATCCATCCCGACCTGGTGCAGCCCGAGGCGCTGATCTCCGTCGGGTCGGGCGTGGTGGCCGTGCAGATCACACCGACCAGACTCCCGGCCGGGCTGTCGACTCGATCTCAGGTGCTGCTGGTCCTGGTCGACGACGACCAGAACACCGTCGTCCCGGCTCGGGTCGTGCGGATCGGTTCAGAGGCCGCCGGGGATGTCGGTTCGCTGTCGGTCGAGGTGGCGGTCGACTCGGCTCCGTCTGTGGCCGCGGCCGACGATGTGCGGGTCGTCCTGATCGAGCCGGGTACCGATCCGGCGACCGAGTCGGGAGCGACGCAGGCGGGAGACGGCTGATGGGGATCGTGGCCGTTGCGGGCGACGTGTGCACCACGACGGCGGTGGCCCTGGCGGCGGCTTGGCCGGTGTCACACGACGCGATCATCGTCGAAGCCGATCCCACGGGTGGTGATCTGGCGGCGTGGTTCGATCTGCCGGTTGCGCCCTCGCTGTCGACCGTCGTCACGAGGGTGCTCGACGGAGCGTGGCCGGATGTCGAACGACTGACCCGGCTCGCAGACGCAGGCCTCCGTCTGATCCCGGCGCCGTCACGCGCCGGTGAGGCCGCTCAAGCCGTGGCCGAGGCATCGCGGTCGCTCGTCCCGACACTCGCCGCCCTGCGGTCTCCGATCACGATCGCGGACACCGGCCGGCTGCAGGGGTCGCCGGCTGCGCATCCGTTCGTCGGATCCGCAGCCGTGACGATCGCCGTCCACCGGCAGTCGTCGCAGTCGTCGCGTGCCGCGGCGGTCCGGTTGCAACGCTTCGCCGACCAGCTCGAGGCGTTCGCGGCGACGCCCTCGTCGTTGATCGTGGCGGTCGTGGGCGCGACGCCATTCGACTTCGGCGAGATCGAGAAGTTCCTCGGCGACTCGATCGCACACCACTCGATCGTCGGCCTGCCGGTCGACGACCTGGCAGCCGCAGTCTTCGGCGGTCGAACGGGTGTGTCAGCCCGCCGCCTCGCCCGACTCCCACTCGTCAAGGCAGCGGGTGATCTGGCGCTCGCCGCCGACCGATCGCTGGTCGAGGTCACTGGTGGCCTGTGGAGAGCGGCCCGATGAGCTCGACCCGCCGGGTCGCTGATGTCGACCGCTCGACGATGGTGCGGTTCGTCACCGACCGGGTCGCGTCGCGTCTCGTCGAGGCGATCGAACACGACGAAACCGGCCACGCCGACGGTCTCGCCACCTCCGAGGTGTCGCTCGCCGCCGACCCCCGTCGTCAACAGTTGATGGTCGGGGCCTGGTTGAGCGACGAGCTCGCGATGGTCAATCAGGACCGGATGCATCGAGGCGATCCGCCCCTGTCGGAGATGGCCGATCGGGAGATCCGCTCGCGGGTGGTCGCCGAACTGACGGGGACCGGGCCGCTCGAGTCGTTCATGAGCGACCCGACGGTCGAAGAGATCGACGTCAACTCCCACGAGTCGACTTGGGTGACGTACAGCGACGGCCGCAAGGTCGACATCGGCGCGCTGTGGGATTCATCGGCCGACCTCACCGCCTACCAGAAGCGGCTGGCCCGGCGGATGAACGGCACCGGGGAGGGCCGCCTCGACACGCAATCGCCGATGCTGACGTTCCAGTCCGACGACGGCTCACGCGTCGTGATGGTGCTCGGCGGCCGCTCCGAACACGGGATCTCGACGCACCCGCGAATCGCGATCCGCCGGTTCGTGCTGCGTCACGAGGGTCTCGACGGCCTCGCGCGCCGCGGGCTGTTCCCGATCGGCCTGGTGCCGAAGCTCGAGGCGATGATCCGGTGCGGGTTCACGGTGCTCGTGAGCGGCCCGCCGGGGGCGGGGAAGACGACGCTGCTGACCGAGCTGCTCGGCGCGGTCTCGCCCCGTGAACGGATCATCACCGTCGAGAAGAACCTGCTCGAACTGAAGTTGGAGGAGGACCCCCGCCACCCGGATGCGCCGGCGCTGTTCACGCGCCATTCGAACGCCGAAGGGGAGGGCGAGATCACGACCCGGCAACTCGTCGAACTGACCCGTCGGCTCAATCCCGATCGGGTCGTCGTCGGCGAACTCGTCGAGGACGAAGCGCTCGACATGCTCGACGTGGCGTCGATGTGCAAGCGCGGGTCACTGGCCACGATCCACGCCCACACGTCCGACGTCGTGATCCAGCGGCTGGCGTACTACGTCTCGAAGTCCAACACCAGCCTGCCCGAGTTCGCGGTGTGGAGCCTGATCGCCCAGACGGTCGACTTCGTCATCCACATCGACCTCGTCCGCAACGAGGAACGCGACGGCGCTCCGATCAGGCGCGTCACGTCGATCATCGAGATCGGCGGGCTGGGGGAGGGCGGTGGTCTCGCGACGACCGAGGTGTGGGGCATCGACGACGGTGGCGAACTCGCCCAGTTCGCGCCACTGTCGACGCGGCATCTGCGTCGCCTTCGGATCTCCGGGTACGACCCCAAGATGTTCGCCCCGACGGGAGCGTGGTGATGCAAGCGGCACACGACACACGCAGGTTGATCGGTCGCGTCGTTCGAGGTCGCAGCGCCCGAAGGGTCTCCGTCGTGCTGTTCGGTGATCGCGTCGGGGGCCGGTGATGGCGTTCGCCGCGATGCTCTCGCTGCTATTCGTCGCAGGCGTGGCGATCGCGCTGATCCCGCCGAGCGGGTCGGCGAGGACTGCAATCAGCACCGTCGATCTGCGACGTCTGGCGGTGCGATTCGTCGGTGCGTCGCTCGCCGGGTTGCTGGTGCTGGTGGTGTCGGGGTGGGTGCTGCCGGGTCTGGTGATCGGGCTGGGGGCATTCTGGGCGATCTCGAACTGGCAGCAGCGGGATCGCACCAGCACCGTCGAGATCGCCCGGCTCGACGCGCTCGCGAGCTGGATCGAGAACGTCCGTGACGTGCTGATGGCCGGCGAGCAGCCGGTGGGGGCGATCACGTCGACGGTCGGCGCGTGCCCACCGATCATCCGGCCACACATCCGGCGGCTCGCGGCAGGTCTGAGTCGACAGGACCCGGACATCGTGTTCCGGCGGTTCGCCGACGATCTCGACGACCCGCTGGCAGACCTGGTCGCGGCGGGCCTGGCGATCGCGATCCGCCGTGGTGCCCGCACGGTCCCCGTCTTGACGGCGTTGGCGGCACAGACCCGTCAAGCCGTCGATCGGCGTCGGCTGATCGAAGCCGAGCGCGCACCGAGCCGCCGCGAGATCCAGGCGCTCACGGTGATCATGAGCAGTCTCGTGATCCTGCTGCTGGTGTTCGGCCGCAGCGAGTACCTGGACTCGTACGACACGACGACCGGTCAGATCGTGTTGGGTTCGCTGCTCACCGGGTACGCCCTGCTGCTGGTCAGGGTGCAGAAGTTGGCAGCGTTCCCACGGCCTGGTCGGTTTCTGACTGCGAACGGTCCGAAGGTGTCGGCGTGAGCCCGCTGGCTTGGACCGTGCTGCTGTCGGCGGTGGGCGTCGGCGGCGTGCTGGTCGCCGTCTCGGGCTGGATCCAACCGGCGCCGTCGCTCGGTCGCATGATCGACCATCTGCAACGCGCGGGCTCGTCGACGAGCGGTTCCACGGTCGCGCCGCCGCCGTCGAACCGCCTCGTGTCACCGATCGTGCGTGCCGTCACCTCGTACCCGCGGATACTCCCCAGCGCGTCCGATCTGCGTGTCGCCGGCCGGACCCTCGATCAGCATGTCGTGTGGATGGCGATCGCCGCCGTCGTCGGCCTGGTCACGCCACCGCTGGCCGTCGCGACGCTGCAGTCCCTCGGTGTGATCGGGCTCGACTGGTACGTCCCAGCAATCGCGGGGATCGGGTTCGCGGTCCTCGGCCCATTCATCGTGCACACCACCTTGATCGAGAGCGCACAGACGACACGCGCCGACTTCCGCTATCAGACGTCGGCCTACCTCGATGTGGTCACGATGCTGCTCGCCGGCAACACCGGCTACGAAGGCGCACTCGAGCAGGCCGCCCATGCCGGTGACGGCCGGTTGTTCCTCGAGTTGCGGCGCCGGATGCGCGAGTCGGGTGCACGGGGGTCGAGTCTCACCGACGCCCTGCAGCGCGCCGGCCAGGAGCTCGGCCTGGACGAACTCGAGCAGATCGCAGCGACCGCGGCGCTGAGCGCGGCCGAAGGCGCGCCGGTGGCGCGTACCCTGGCTGCCAAGTGCGCGACCCTCAGGGGTGCGCTGTCGACCGAACAGGAGTCGGAGGCCCGTCTGCGGACGAGTCGACTGACGACACCCATCGTCGGGATGGCGCTGATCTTCATGGCGCTGGTGATGTATCCGGCACTGAACTTTTCGTAGCCACGGGAGCAAGGAGCAACCATGAACAACCTCATGACCGTCACGGAAGCGACAACCCATCAGCTGTACGACGCGCTGCTCGGAATGGCCGGCAGACGCGGCCGGCCAGAGCGGGACACGGCGAGAGATCGCGGAGCGGTCTCGCTGGAGCAGGTGCTGTGGTTCGCGGCGGCCGGTGTCGCCGTCGCCGTCATCGCCGGGATCCTGTTCAATCGGATCACCAACGAGGCGGGCACCGTCCCGATCAACACCACGCCGGCGCCCGTCGCACCCTGAGTCGGCCGACCTGCCGTGACGATGCGCGATCGGGGTTCGGCGTCGTTGACGACCGTCGTTCTGACGCCGGTCGCCATCGCCGTGGCGCTCGCAGCATTCCAGGCCGCCCTCTGGACGCACGCGCGCACCGAAGCTCGTGCGATCGCGCGTGACGCGGCCGTCCTGGTCGCCCGCTCCGGCGAACCGGAGGGCGCGGTTCTGGCTTCGTCGGAGCGTCTGCTCGACGAACAGCAGTCGTTGACCGACGCCGTGATGGAGATCGACGCCAGCGGTCCTTCGCTGGTGGTCGTCACGGTCGACGGCACCGCTCCCGGCATCTTCCGTTGGACCGAGCGCCCGTTCGTGGTGGTCGAAGTCGTACCGCGCGAGGGCTTCCGGCCGTGACCCGAGTGATTCCGAGCGTCGTCGATGACATCGAGGGCCGCACGTCAGTCGTCGGCGGCAACGCGGATGTGCGCTCCGTCCACCCGAGCCGTGACTGCGGGGCTGCCGATGCGCTCGGCCTGGTGGTGCTCGTCGCACCGATGATGCTGTTCGCCGTGCTCGTGTTCTTTCTGGGTCGGGGAATCGACGTCAACGCTCAACTGAGGGCGGCTGCAGAGGCGTCCGCTCAGGCTGCGGCACTCGAACGCGACCCGGTGTCGGCTCGGGCTGCCGCAGTTGCGGCCGCGACCGCGATGCTCGACCGGACCGATTGCGCGACCCCGACGGTCGCCGTCGACTACCCGATCGAGGCGCCGGCGGCCGGGATCGACGTCGAACTCGTCGAAGTCACCGTGACCTGCGGTGTTCCCAACGACGGGTACGAGGCGTTCCAGAGCGGTGACGTTTCCAGGAGCGCCCGGGCGGCGGCAACGATCGACTATTTCCGGGCCCAAGGATGAAACCGCACGGTGCCGTTTCCCCGACGCGGGAACCGAGCACCCTCGCCGCGCCCGATCGAGATGCGATACGGATCCGTCCCGGTCGACTCCGCGGTGAGTCCGGGACTGCGATCATCACGGTGACCGTGCTGCTGTTCACGTTCACGTTCGGAGCGATCGTCTATCTCAGCCGCGACGTCAATCGGGTCGTCTCCCATCGTTCGGCGGCACAGTCGATCGCGTTCCAGTCTGCTCGTGCTGGTGCGCAGCAGGTCCAGCCTGGTTCGCTGCGCAGCAGTGGAGGGCCGGGGGCGGTCGAGCTGGATGAGTTCGCGGCCCGCGAGGAGGCGATCCGGGTCGGGAACCGGCTGTTCTCCTCGTACGGCGTGTCCGGTTCGATCCGATCACGCGACGTCGTGGTGAGGGGCGACACCGTGACGGTCACCGCAACCGTCACCGACCCGAACGGCGACGCGTCGGCCACGGGTTCGGTCCAGGCGCAGGCCGGACCGTGATGGCTTCTTCCCTTTTCGGTTGCTCGATCCCTTCACGCTCGCGGGAGAATCGAGATCTGATGGCTGATCGAGCAGCGCGATGAACCGGGACGGGATCGGCACGAGACTGCTCGTCTTCGCGCGTTCCGTCTCGATGCTCGCCGTGATCGCGATCGGCGTGCCGACGGCACTGCTGTTCGCGGCGCAGGAGCGGTTCGGTGGCAGCTCGCCGTTTGCCGGGATGCCGACTCCTTCGTCATGGAGTTTGGACCGGATCGGTGGTGCTCTCTCCGATCGGCTCACCGACCGAACGATCGCCGACATCGTCATCAGGGTGTCGCTGGTCGCCGCCTGGCTGGCGGTGATCGTGATCGTGCTCACCGTCGCCGCCGAACTCGCGCACATGGTTCGTCACGACGGTCTGTCGATGCCCGATGTGCGGGGGTTCGGCGTCTCGCAGCGGACGGCCCGGGTGATCGCCTCGGGTCTGCTGGTGATGATCCCGCTGTTCACCACGTCGGCCAATGCGGTCGCCCGGACGGGCCCGGCACTCGTGCCGGAACAGCGGGCGCCGATCACGATCGTCGACGGGTCCGCGCAGGGTCGCGCCACGACCGCAATCGGTCCCGCGGAGACGGGACGCAGTTCGATCGCCCCGTCGAACCGGCCAGCAGATGCCGGCGACTATGTCGTTCGCGCCGGCGACTCGGTGTTCGGGATTGCAGAACGCTTGGCCGGGCCCGATCCGGCAGCGGTCGATTCATACGCGGAGGCGCTGATCGACACGAACCTCGGCCGGCGGATGCCTGATGGCCGCACGTTCGACAACGCTGCCTTCCTCGACGTCGGCTGGGTGCTCGAGCTCCCTCCGACACCATCACCGCCGGCCGGCGACGACGATGGCCACATCGAGGTGGTCGAGCGCGGAGACACCCTGTGGTCGATCGCCGACGAGGAGCTCGGCGACCCGCTGCGTTGGCCCGAGCTGTTCGAGGCGAACCAGGGTCGCACGTTCGATGACGGCGCAACGTTCGACGATCCTGATCTGATCCGGCCGGGCTGGGACATCGTGATGCCGGCTGCGGTACCGGTCGAGTCGTCGGTGATCGAGGTCGACGTCGTCGCGGACGTCCCGGCCGATGACGGTGACATCGGGGCTGCCGACGTGACACACGTCGACCCGCATCCGGATGCGCGCATCGGGGAAGCCATTGTCACTCTCGTCGATCCGCACCCATCCGTCTCCGTTGACTCGACCCGATCCGAGGTCGAAGCCGTCGAAGATGTCGAGCGACCCGTCGAGACGCCGTCTGCTGCCGTCGCGGCCGACCTTCGCCAGGACAACATCTGGGACAGCGCCGTTCCCGGGGTTCCGGTTGAGGTCGCTCCGGAGGCGCCACTCGTCGACGAGGTCGGGAACGCGGCCGCCGACGCAATCGCCGTCGACGATGCGGCTGCGCAGCCGAATGTCGCGAACGTGGGTGGTCAGGTCGAGCAGCGAGCCGGGTCGAGCCCCACCACCGCTGATCCGGGTGCTGACGCTCCGAACGAACGTGAATCGGAGGTCCCGGCGCTGCTGACGCTCGGTCGCGCCGCGATGCTGTCAGCCGGTGTGCTGACGTTGCTCGCCGTCCGACGCCGCAACCAGCTGCGTCGCGCCCGACCCCGCTCGCGACTACCAGAGCCCGCGCCCGGCGCGGCTGCGACCGAACGAATGCTTCGATCGATCGACTCCGGGGAGCGGTTCGCCCGGGTCGAGATCGCGACCCGGGCAGTTGCGCTGTCGCTGATCGAACGGGACCGCCGGGTGATCGCCGTGTCCGTCTCCCCGGATGGCGCACTCGAACTGCGCGCCACCGGGCCCGTCGAGCTCCGCGCGCCGTGGGAGGGTGCGGATTCCGACTGGCGGCTGCCGGCGTCGGTGCCCCTCGAGCTGCTCGCAGACGACGCCCGCCGCGTCGGGGCACCGTGCCCGACGCTGGTCCAGCTCGGAACCGATGACCGTGGTGGTGACGTGTACGTCGACCTCGAGGCGCTCGAAGCGGTCGAAGTCGGGGGTCCGGGTGAGCAGGCCGACGCAATCGTGGCTGCGCTGGCCGCAACGCTCGCCGGTTCGGTGCTGGCCGAAGTGAGCACGCTCGTGGGTCTCGGCGTTGCCGACGACGCGTTTCTCGGTCACCGCAACTATGTGCCCGTGCGTGACCCGCAGCGTGCATTCGAGGCCGCAGCGGATGCGATCGGCTCGACAGCTTCGATGACGCGCTCGACGTTCGAGCTGAGGGCGCTGGGCACGTCGGGCGAGACGTGGGAACCGGCCGTGGTCCTCGCCGGCGCCGCGGCCGGCACGATCCAGGCGCCCTCGAACAGAACCGGGTTGGCGCTCGTGTCGGCGTCGCCGATCAACGGTCCGTCGAGTCGGCTGGCGCCCGACGGTGATGCGTGGATACTGCTGCCGATCGGGCTCCGCCTGACCCCGGTCGGCCTGACGCCGAACGACCTCGCGTCGATCGCACAGCTCGTGACCATCGGGGACCCGGAGCCTGATCGTGTCGTTTCATCAGCGACTCGGTCCGGCGACGACCACACCATCGTCGACCCGGGTGACGGTTTCTTGATTCGGTTCGACGACGTTGCGAAGCACGCGGCGCCGGGAACGGGTTCGTGGGTGGCGTCATCCGACGACGCACGGCCAGTCGGCGATCACACCGTCGTCGACCCGCCGAACGACTGGCTCCCGATCGATGACGGCGACGATTGGCCGCCCGTGATGCACGGCCATGACACCGGTGATGCGCCGGCGGCCGATGGTGATCACGTGCTCGACGGCGTCGCGGATGCCGGGTCCTCGTTCGTCGATGACGCGGTGCCGGTGCCGTCAGGGCGCGATGCCACCGACTCCGGTGTGTCGTCCCCGGGAGACCTGACGGCATTCGGTCTCGATGACGTGCGGGACGACGTTCTGGGCGGCGGAACTGCGAGCGGCGACGGTAACGATGCGGCGCTGGTGGCGCCAGGGCGCGATGCCGGCGACTCCGGTGTGTCGTCCCCGGGAGACCTGACGGCATTCGGTCACGATGACGTGCGGGACGACGTTCTGGGCGGCGGAACTGCGAGCGGCGGGGGTGACGGTGCGGCGCTGGTGGCGTCAGGGCGCAATGCCAGGGACTCCGGTGTGCCGTCATCGGGCGGGTACAGCTGTCCAACGTCGATATTAGGTCTTGGTGCGGGCGAAGACGTGTCGGACGACGGAATCGCGGGTGACCTCGGTGGCGCGGCCGATTCGTCTGGCCTGCTTGCTGATGACGAGTACGGACACAGCGGCACAAGTTCAGCCGAACTCGATGTCGCAGGCGACGACGTGTCAGGCGACGGAATGGCGAGTGATGATCCGGGGCACG
>JBDSBE010000121.1:0-34996 GCA_039921745.1 Ilumatobacteraceae bacterium
ACGGCGAGGAGCGCAGGAACGAGCACCGCAGCTCGGCGGGTTCGAGCCGAAGGCCGAACCCGTGCGCAGCACCCGTCGGTGGTCGCCCTGGCAGGTGGGTGACGAAGCGAAGCGAGGAAGCTCGGAGGCGAAGCCGGCCCGTCGGGTCAGATCAGCGCGTCGCGCCGGTCGAGACGGCGAGGAGCGCAGGAACGAGCACCGCAGCTCGGCAGGTTCGAGCCGAAGGCCGAACCCGTGCGCAGCACCATCACAGAGGCGTGTTGCCGTGCTTGCGACGCGGGAGCCGCTCGCGCTTGTCGGCGAGCATCTCGAGCGCCGCGGCGATTTCGCGGCGCGTCTCGGCCGGCTCGATCACCGAATCGACGTAACCACGTTCGGCGGCGACGTACGGGTTGAGCAGACGGTCGGCGTAGTCGGCCTCGAACGCTGCCCGCTCCTCGTCGCTGGCGCGCCGCTGGAGGATCGCCGCGGCCTGTCCGGCGCCCATCACCGCGAGTTCGGCCCATGGCCACGCAAGACACACGTCGTTCCCCATCGTCTTGGAGTCCATCACGATGAACGCCCCGCCGTAGCTCTTGCGCAGGATCACGCAGATCCGGGGGACCGTCGCCCGTCCGTAGGCGTAGACGAGCTGTGCCCCGTGGCGAATCATGCCGCGCCACTCCAGGTCCTTGCCCGGGTAGAACCCCGGCGTATCGACGAGCGTGACGAGCGGCAGGTTGAACGCATCGCAGAACGACACGAACCGGGCTGCCTTCTGTGATGCCGGGATGTCGAGTGTGCCGGCGAGGTTCATCGGCTGGTTGGCGACGATCCCGACCGGCTGGCCGGCGATCGTCGCGAATGCCGTGACCACGTTGCCCGCCCATCGTGCGCGGAGTTCGAACAGTGACTCGTCGTCCACGATCGCCTCGGCGACACGACGCACGTCGTAACTGCCCGTCGACGACTCGGGAATCAGATCACCGGCCTCCGGGCAGAGCCGGTCGCTCGGGTCGGCGGTCGCCCAGCGCGGCGCCTCTCGGTCGGCGTGATCGGGCAGGTACGCCAGGATCTGCTCGACCACGTCGGTGCCGGCGGCCCGGTCGGCGACGACCGCGACCGGCAGCCCGGCGTGCTTCTCCATCGACGACGCGCTGCCGAGCTCGTCTTTCGAGATCTCGATACCCGTGATCTGGCGAACCATGACCGGGCCGTTCACGAAGGCGTACGCGTTCGTCGTCATCACGGTGAAGTCGACGAGACCGAGCAGGAGTGCGGGGCCGGACACGGCTGGGCCATCGACGATCGCAAAGGTCGGGACCGTGCCGGAGCATCGAGTGAGGGCGCGCGCGACCCGGCCCCACCCATCGAGCGCAGCGATTCCTTCACGGATGTCGGCGCCGGCCGAGTTGATCACCATCACGAACGGAATGCGTTCCTCCAGGGCCGTTCGGGCGGCGGTCTCCATCGTATGCGTCATCGCCTGGGTGAGCGGTGCGGCGGGCTCGACCGGGTCGAACTCCAGCCAGGAAACACGACGGTCGCCGAGCATCCGGACCCGGCTCGAGACCGGGCCCACCAGACCGGTGGCCAGCCCGACGTCGTCGAGGCTGGAGGTTTCGTCGAGGCTCATGGTTTCGTCAACCGACATCGGGTCGGACCTTAGACGCTGAGGTCGCCAGCAATCGTTGGTCAGACTGCAACCGTCGGTCAGGGGGTGCGGTGGAGCGGGAAGGCGTCGGTTCCCAGATGCACGCCTGGCTGTTCGTCGGCGTGACTGCGCACGACTTCGGTGAGGATCGACACGACCGCGTTGGTGGCAGCACTCGGCCCGGGCCGGCGGCGACGGACCCAGGCGACGACGCGACGCGGCAGCTCGGGCACCATCACCCGCTGGAAGTCGCCGTCGAGCTGGTTGGGGGCGGCAGTGGCGGGCACGATCGCGGCGCCGTACCCATCGAAGGCGAGTGATGCAAGCAGCCGGACACCGTCGATCTCGGCCTGCGCACGCAGCGACACGTCGACACTGCCAGCCGCCCGGTCGAGCACGCGCCGTAGCGCGGCCCCCTTGGGTGGGAGCAGGAGCGGCACGTCTTCGAGTTCGCGCAGCGACATCGTGTCGCGCTGGGCGAGGGGGTGGGAGCTGTGCACGAGCAGGATCAGATCCTCGGCGAACAGTGGTTCGACGATCAGCTCCGGGTCGTCGACCGGCAGGTGGATGATCGCAGCGTTGAGCTGGCCGGACAGCACTCCGGGGACGATCGTCGTCGTGCTGCCTTCGCTCACGATCGGATGCACGCGCGGGTGCTTGGCGGCGACGGCCCCGAGCAGCTGGGGCATGAGCCAGCGAGCCGTGGTGCCGATCACGCCGATCCTCGCGTCGCCTGACACGTCGTCGTCGAGGGAGGCGATGTCGGCGGAGATGTCGTCGATCTCATGAAGCACTCGACGGGCCCGTTCGACCACTCGGACACCCTCGTCGGTGAGGCCCCCGTGGGCGCGATCGACCAGCGTCACGCCGAGCTCACGTTCGAGCTTGGCGACGTGCCCGGAGACGTTGGACTGCACGGTGTAGAGCGCTCGTGCTGCCGAGGAGAAGGTGCCGTGATCGGCGACTGCGACGATCGCTGCGAGCTGGCGGACGTCCACGGCGACACACTATCCACGCCCTATCAGAAAAACAGATACCGAGTATCGAGAAGTTCTACTTGTCAGATGACGACGCGAACGTGCATACTTTCACAAGAAGAACGACGCGAGAACACCCCCCATGTTCCGCTTCGAGGAGATCCCATCATCTCGGTCCCCCACCGAGCGGGGTTTCCAGGTTGAGACGCCCCGATCCCCCCATCGGGGCGTCTCCCGTTTTTCCCGTGCAATCATCCGATCGGCATAGGGTGACGCCGTGGCTTCTCCGTCCCCGAACCTCGAGCCGACCGGCGCTGCATTCTTCGACCTCGACCGCACTCTCCTGCGCGGTGCCAGCGGCGAGGTGTTCTCCGATGCGATGCGGGCGGCGGGGATCGTCAACCGCAACGTGCCGGGGGAGAAGATGCTCTACCGTCTGTTCAACACGGTGGGCGAGACCCTGCCGTCGATGGCCCTGGCGAGCCAGGCGGTCAAGTTCGTCAAGGGACGATCGCGAGGGGCCATGGAGGCCGCGGCGGAGAGCGTGGCCGACCGCCTCGTCGACATGGTGCAACCGTTCGCCGAATCGGTGTTCGCGATGCACCGTGACGAGGGCCGCCCAATCGTGCTCGCGACGACCACCCCGTATGACCTGGTGAAACCGTTCGCCGATCGACTCGGCCTCGATGGAGTCGTCGCCACGAGATACCGCGTCGACGATGACGACGACACGTACAGCGGCGTGCTTTCGGGGCCGTTCGTGTGGTCCACCGGCAAGCTCGCCGCCGTACGGACATGGGCCGACGAGCACGGGGTCGACCTCGCCGCCAGCTACGCCTACTCCGACAGCGTCTACGACACGCCGCTGCTGGCCGCCGTCGGTCACCCTGTCGTCGTCAATCCCGACCCGAGAATGGTGTTCATGGCGGCAGCCCGCCGATGGCCGACCGTCGACCTCGAGACTGCGCCGGGGTCGTCACCGGCGTCACGGATCGGCATGGAACTCCAACGGCTGGCGCTCACGTTCTCGCGCCCGTCGATGGTGCCGTACGCCGACATCCGGATCCGTGGCACCGATCGAATCCCGAAGCAGGGTCCGGTCATCATCGTCGCCAACCACCGCTCCTACTTCGACCCGATGGTGATCAGCATGGTCGTCGCGAAGACGGGACGGACCGTTCGATCGCTCGGCAAGAAGGAAGTGTTCGACGTGCCGGTCGTCGGCTCACTGGCCGCCGCAATGGGCGGCATCCGTGTCGACCGCGGTACCGGGTCCGACGAACCGTTGCGACTCGCCGCCGACGCACTGGACGCCGGCGAGATGGTGGCGATCATGCCGCAGGGCACGATCCCTCGTGGGCCGGCGTTCTTCGATCCGCAGCTGACGGGACGGTGGGGCGCCGCGCGACTCGCAGCCATGACGGGCGCGACCGTGATTCCGATCGGGCTGTGGGGGACGGAATTGGTCTGGCCCCGCTCGTCACGGATTCCTCGCCTGTTCAACGTCACCGACGCACCCACGGTGCTCGCAACCGTCGGCGAACCCGTCGAGTTGAAGGGCAAGAGCCTCGACAAGGACACGAAGCGGATCATGAAGGCGATCAGCCGACTCCTCCCACCGGAAGCGAATCGGGACCGGGACCCGACCGAGGCCGAGCTGGCGGCGAGCTACCCGCCCGGTTGGACGGGCGATCCCGACGCCGAACACGTTCGTCGCCCCGGTACCGACTGACAGCGGCCTGTGCCCGCGCCGGCGTCGACTCGGGTCCGGCCCGGACGGAACGAAACGGTCGAGACGGGTCGAAACGGGAATGAAATCGCCGCAGGACAGGTAGTACCTGCATGTCGTCGCCGCGCGCTGCCGCTCTGTGACCACGATCACGCCCGCTCCGGGCGAAATCCGCTGTATGTCGAAGATGTGACGAAGTACTGTTGACGGTCGAGGGAGTTGCGATGAGTCTGGCTGCGAAGACGGGTGTGGGCGGCGCACGCCATCCCGTCGCGGCCTGGTGGTCGAGTCGGTACGGGGCGCAGATGCTCGTCGAGATCGGCATCTGCGGCGGTCTGCTCATGATCTACCGCTACGTCCGCACGTTGAGCCGCACCGACCTCGGCGCGGCGTTCCGCCACGCTCGCAAGGTCGTCCGCCTCGAGAACTGGCTCGGCCTGCCGTTCGAGGACAACCTGCAGCGGTTTCTTCTCGATCATCCGCTGATCATCAAGTTCCTCAACCACTACTACGTCTGGTTCCACTTTCCCGTGGTGATCTCGCTGCTGGTCTGGCTCTATCTCCGCCACCCCGACCGGTATCGGCCGATCAGGAACCTGCTCGCGTTCTCGACGTTCACGGCGCTCATCATCCACCTGGCCTTCCCGCTCGCCCCACCGAGGATGATGGACGGCTTCGTCGACACGATGGCGAAGTATGGCCCCAGCATCTACCCGGACAACGCCCTCGACGGCGCCGCCAATCAGATCGCTGCCATGCCCTCGTTGCACTTCGCCTGGGCGATGATCGAGGCGATCGCCGTGGTCTCCGTGGTGCGGACGCGCTGGCGCTGGGTGGCCGTCGTCCACCCCGTCCTGATGACGCTGGCGATCATCGCCACCGCAAACCACTGGTGGATCGACGCGGCCGCAGCAGGATTCCTGGTGCTGCTCGGCATCGGCCTCTATCGCATGCTGAGGGCGTGGGCGGGCGACCGGAGTTGGTCGTGGTCGGCGCTGCGATTCCGCCCCGCTGCGCCCGGCGAGATGGCCGAGGCGGTCGCCGACAGCGACGTGAACGAGCCGGTTCACTGCTGATCGGGCGCCGCCGCGCCCGTCGTCACCTCCGGCTGGCCTTCTGACGAATGATGTTCAGCGCCGAACCGGCCCTGAACCACTCGACCTGTTCGGGGCTGAAGGTGTGTTCGCCTTCGAAATCGATCGTCGAGCCGTCCGGCTTGACGATCTGGCACTGCACGGTCTCGCCGGGCACCGGCGGCAGGCTGAGCACGTTGATGCGGTCGTCTTCGTCGATCTGGTCGTAGGTCGCGGGATCAGCGAACGTGAGCGGCACCATCCCCTGCTTCTTGAGATTGGTCTCGTGGATGCGCGCGAAGCTGCGTGCGATCGCGACGAGACCGAGACGGAAGCGGGGCTCCATCGCAGCGTGTTCGCGACTCGAGCCTTCGCCCATGTTCTCGTCGCCGATCACGACCCACGGCTGACCCGCCTCGTGGTACTGCTTCGCAAGCTCCGGGAACGCAACCATCTCGCCCGTCAGAGCACTCTTGCCCTCACCGACGACGTGGTCGTGGTAGGCGCTGACTGCGCCGAGGTAGAGGTTGCCGGAGATGTTCTCGAGATGGCCGCGGTAGGTGAGCCACGGCCCGGCCATCGAGATGTGATCGGTGGTGAACTTCCCGAATGCCTTCACCAGGATCGGCAGGTCGTGATAGTCCTCACCGTTCCATGCGGGAAAGGGTTCGAGGAGTTGGAGGCGGTCGCTGTCGGGCGACACCTGCACGACGATCTCGTCGCCGCCGTCGGCGGGCGGCGCCGTGAACGTGTCCACGCCGGGATCGAAGCCGGCGTCGGGGAGGATCTCACCGACCGGTGCGTCGAGCAGGACTTCGTTGCCGTCGGCATCGGTGATCGTGTCGACGGTCGGGTCGAAATCGATCCGTCCCGCGAGGGCTATTGCGAGCACCGTGTCCGGTGAAGTGACGAAACTCAAGGTCTTTGCCGAGCCGTCGTTGCGCTTGGGGAAGTTGCGGTTGAACGAGTTGACGATGGTGTTCGGTCGTCCGGTGATCGATTCGGGCCGTTGCCACTGGCCGATGCAGGGCCCGCACGCGTTGGCGAGCACGACCCCACCGATCTGCTCGAGATCGTCGAGCAGGCCGTCGCGTTCGATGGTGGCTCGGATCTGTTCGGATCCGGGCGTGATGAGGAGTTCGCACCGCGCCGTCAGACCGTGGGCGGCGGCTTGGCGGGCAATCGAGGCGACGCGGGTGATGTCCTCGTAGGAAGAGTTCGTGCACGAGCCGATCAGGCAGGCCGACGGTTCGAGCGGCCAATCATGTTCACGGGCAGCGGCACCGATACCGGCGGCGCCGACCCGGTGGGCACGATCGGGGGAGTGCGGGCCGTTGATCTGCGGCTTGAGTTCGGACAGATCGATCTCGATCAACTGGTCGTACAGCGCACCGTCATCGGGGCGGAGTTCGTCGGCGACCCGATCGGCCGCGTCGGCGATCGCCTCACGACCGGTCGCCTTGAGGTAGGTGGCCATCGACGCGTCATACGGGAACGTCGAGGTGGTCGCGCCGATCTCGGCACCCATGTTGCAGATCGTGCCCTTGCCCGTGGCCGAGATGGTCTCGGCGCCGGGGCCGTGGTATTCGACGATCGCCCCGGTGCCACCCTTGACGGTGAGCAGGCGGGCCACTTCGAGGATCACGTCCTTCGGGCTCGACCAGCCGCTCAGCTCACCGGTCAGCTTGACGCCGATCACCTTCGGCCACTTGACGTTGAACGGGAAGCCGGTCATCACGTCGACGGCGTCGGCACCGCCGACTCCGATCGCGACCATGCCGAGGCCGCCGGCATTCGGGGTGTGGCTGTCGGTGCCGATCATCATCCCACCGGGGAACGCATAGTTCTCGAGCACGACCTGGTGGATGATCCCCGAGCCCGGCCCCCAGAACCCAAGGCCGTACTTGGCCGACACGGAGCGGAGGAAGTCGTACACCTCACGGTTCGTGTCGATTGCGACCCCGAGGTCGATCGTCGCGCCGACCTGGGCCTGGATGAGGTGGTCGCAGTGGACAGTCGAGGGCACAGCCGCTTCGTCGAGCCCGGCGGTCATGAACTGCAGGAGTGCCATCTGCGCGGTCGCGTCCTGCATGGCGACCCGGTCCGGCGCGAAGTCGGCGTAACTCTCGCCCCGGTCCATTTCCTGGCCCGCCGGGTCCGTGAGGTGGTTGATCAGGATCTTCTCGGTCAGCGTGAGCGGTCGACCGAGGCGTTCGCGACCCAGCTGGGCTCGTTCGACGAGGGTGGCGTAGACAGATTCGACGAGTTCGATCGGGGTTGTCGCAGTCGCTTGCATGTAGACAACTATAATACAAGTTCATGAGGGCGGCAAAGATCGACGGAACGACGCAAGCAGATGCGGGATCGAGCGGCAGGTGGTGTGGCATCGACCATGTCCAGGTCGCGATCCCGATCGGCGGTGAGGACGCCGCCCGGTCGTTCTACGTCGATGGGCTGGGGTTGACCGAGGTCCCCAAACCGGCATCGCTCGCCGCTCGCGGAGGCGCCTGGTTCGAGGCCGGCTCCACCCGACTGCACGTCGGCGTCGAAGCTGACTTCGTACCGGCTCGCAAAGCGCACCCGGCACTGCTGCTCGCCGGTCTCGAAGCGTTCGTCGAGGCGGCCGGGCTCGATGTCCGATGGAGCGACGAGATCCCGGGCACCGTCCGATGCCACGTCGACGATCCGTTCGGGAACCGCATCGAACTGATCGAGGCCGGCCCAGGGAAGGTGGCGTGATGCGGCGGATCAGGTACCAGGAGATCGCCGACGACCTCCGTCAGCGGGCGCGGGCGGCATCGCCGGGGTCGCTGCTCCCGAGCGAATCGGAGTTGTCGGCCGAGTTCTCGGCCAGCCGTGTGACCGTTCGACGGGCCCTCGAACTCGTTCGCGACGATGGCTTGATCTCGGCCCGGCAGGGTTTCGGCTGGATCGTGTCCACCGAGCCGATCCGCCAGAGCCTCGAGCGGCTCGGCACGATCGAGTCCCAGGTCGAGACGAGCGGTCGAGACGCGGCGCGCAAGGTGATCGAATTCTCCTTCGAGTCGCCGCCGCCCCATGTTCGAGCGCTGCTCGGCGCGGCGCAGGTGCTCCGTGTCAAACGGCTGAACCTGGCCGACGGTGAACCGTTCGCCGTCGTCACCGTGTGGTGTCCGGCCGCGATCGGCCAGCAGTTCTCGATGGCCGACGTCGAGCAGCGCCCGTTCTACGAACTGATCGACGTCGAACTACGCGGCGCAACCCAGACGATCGGAGCCGACTCGGCCGAACAACCGGTCGCCGATCTGCTCGGGGTTCCGGTCGGCTCGCCGCTGCTGCGCTGTCGACGTGTCACCACCGATCGATCGGGCACGCCGGTCCTCGTCAGTGAGCACCTGTTCCCTGCGCACCGGACCGAGTTCGTCGTCGAACTACCCCATGACGAACCGACGGTCACACCCGCCGGCCTCCGACTCGTGGAGTGATCTGGCGGCGACCCGTCAGTTGCCCGCGACTGCGACCACGACGACGAGGGCGACGAACAGCAGACCGAGCGCGATCAACCCCGTACCGATCATCCCGCAGATGCGCCCGGCCGTGATGTTGCCGCGGTTCGTCCACTCGACACCCGGTTGAGCGTCCATCTCCCGCTTGGCGGTGTTGCCCTTGATCCAGGCCACCGGCGCGAGGAGGCCACACACCACCAGTCCGAGGATCCCGAGTACGAGCACCGTCGTGCCGGCCGGATGCTCCTGGCGACCGCCGCCGCCGTACGTGGCCGGGCCGGGCGGATTGTTCCACTGCGCGGGTTGGCCACCGGTCGGCGGGGGCGGGGGTGGCGGCGGTGTGTTCGACATGTGCACAGTGTCGTCGATCGCGATCGCCCAGTCGGCCATGTCCGGTCATCGGCGCGGCATCGGGGGCAGGATCACCAGTGGTCCCAATGCGTCAGCTCGGCGGCCGGTACGCGCTTGGCTGGCTTGAAGTCGGTGCCGACCGTGTACGCGATCGGAAACAGGCCGGCCTGCGTGTACCCGTCCGGGATCCCGAGCAGGTCGGCGGCCTGCTGCTCGCCGTCGCCGAGCAGGTGGAGCGTCGTCCACGCCGAGCCGATTCCACGTTCGCGCAGGGCCAGCATCATGCTCCACACCGCCGGCAGCAGCGAACCCCACATGCCGGCGCCGCTCCCGGATCCTCCCTCTGGGTCGACCCGACCCTTGATGCACGGGATCATCATGATCGGCGACTGCTCGAAGTGGTCGGACAGGAACGACGCCGAGTCGACGACGGCGTCCATCCGCTCGGCGCGAGTGTCGCCGTCGTCGTAGGTGGCCCGGGGCATCGTGCGATACATCTCGAACCGGGTCCGGTAGATCTCCGCGAGCGCGTCCTTCTTGGCTTGATCCTCGACGAAGACCCACTGCCAGCCCTGGGCGTTGGAGCCCGTCGGAGCCTGGAGCGCCAGTTCGAGGCACTCCATGACGATCTCGCGTTCGACCGGCTTGTCGAAGTCGAGTCGTTTGCGGACCGATCGGGTGGTGGCCAGAACTTCGTCGGCTGACAGGTTGAGTCGCATGACGACGAGTGTGCCACCCTGGTGCGACTCCGATCGGGTCCGACGCGGCCGTGCCACGATGGCCCGGTGAACGTGAACCATGAGCGCAGCGCGCGCGACATCAACCATGCGAACTGGGAGTCACGCGTCCCGGTGCACGCAACGAGTACCGGCTACCGACTGGAACGGTACGCCACCGAGCCCGACCTGCTCAGCGAGACCGTCGAGTTCGACCGGCAACGGTTGGGCGACGTCGCCGGGCTGGACGTCGTCCACCTCCAGTGCCACATGGGGAACGATTCGCTGTCGCTCGCCCGTCTCGGCGCCACCGTCACCGGGCTCGACTTCAGCGCGGCGGCGCTGGTCGAGGCGCGACGGGTGTCCGCCGCCGGTGGCCCGCACGTGGACTACGTCGAGGCGGACGTCGACGACGCCGTCGAAGCACTCGGCGCACACCGATTCGACCTCGTGTACACCGGCGTGGGCGCGCTGTGCTGGCTGCCGAGCGTGGAGCGCTGGGCCCAGGTCGTCGCCGGCCTCCTGCGCCCCGGCGGCGAGTTGTTCATGCGCGAGGGGCATCCGGTGCTGTGGGCGCTCGACGACCCGCGCGACGACGCGCTGGTGGTCCTCTCGTTCCCGTACTTCGAGACCGAGGGCGTGCCGTTCACCGAGCCCGAGACCTACGTCGACCACACCGCGCCGCTCGCCTCACCGGACATCGTCCACTTCAACCACGGCCTCGCCGAGATCTTCAACGCACTCTGGGCCGCAGGTCTGGAGATCACCCTGTTCGAGGAACACATGACCGTGCCGTGGAACGCGATGGGCGATGCGATGCACGACGTCGGCGGCGGTGAGTTCCAGTTGATCGACGCACCCGAACGACTTCCGGCGAGCTACACGCTGCGAGCACGCAAACGCTGACCTGCGACAATCGAGACCATGTCCGAACGTGTGACCGTGTCCATCGCCGACGGCATTGCCGACGTCCGGTTCAACCGACCCGACAAGCGCAACGCACTCGACGGCGAGCAGTTCGCTGCGATCGAGGCGGTCGGAGAGCAGCTCAAGACGGCCGACGACGTGCGGGTCGTCGTGCTGTCGGGAGAGGGCGAGTCGTTCTGCGCCGGCCTCGACTTCTCGATGTTCTCCGGGATGGCGGACGGTACGGGGACCCGCTCCGACACCGGAAATCCGGGTGATCTCCCGGAGGGTCGGATCACGCACCGGGGCCAGCAGATCTGCTGGGTCTGGCAGGAACTCGAGGTGCCCGTGATCGCGGCGGTGCACGGACATGCGCTCGGCGGCGGGTTCCAGATCGCGATGGGCGCCGACATCCGGATCGCCCACCCCGACACGAAGTGGTCGGTCCGCGAGGTCCACTGGGGTCTCGTCCCGGACATGACCGGCACGTTCATGCTGAGCCGGCTCGTGCGCTCCGATGTCGCTCGCGAACTGACGTACACCGCACGCGTGGTCGACGGGCGCGAAGCGTTCGACCTGGGTCTGTGCACTCGGCTCAGCGACACGCCGTACGAGGACGCGATGTCGCTCGCAGCACAGATCGCCGGGCGCAGCCCCGGTGCGGTGCGTGGCTCGAAGGCGCTGTTCAACAACCTCTTTGCCGAAGGGGCCGCCGATCAGTTCGCGATGGAGCGACGACTGATCGGCGAGCAGATCGGCTCACCCAACCAGATCGAGGCGATCATGGCGAACATGGACCACCGGGCCGCCGTCTTCACCGACTGACGACGAATTGTGCCAGGCACAATTCGTCACGCTCTTCGTCATGCGATGTGGTCATGGGTGGCGAGGCGGGCGTGATCTCCTAGAGTGATTCCTTCTTCGGGCCAACGTCGTCCCGACTCCTGACAAGCCACACCCGACTTTCAGTGGAGTTTCGATGTTGACGACGACACCTGGGCCGACCGGCCTGTACGACCCCCGGTTCGAACACGACGCCTGCGGCGTCTCGTTCGTGGCGCACATGAAGGGCCATCGATCGAACGAACTGGTGCAGACCGGTCTGCTCGCGCTCACGAACCTGGAACACCGTGGTGCGACCGGAGCCGAGCCCGACACCGGTGACGGTGCGGGGATCCTGATCCAGATCCCCGATCGGCTGCTGCGCGAGACGGTCGACTTCGAGCTGCCCCCCGAGGGTGCGTACGCCGCGGGCGTCGCCTTCCTGCCCGCCGATGACCTGGTGCGCGACAAGGTGATGGCCCGGGTCGAAGCGATCATGGGCGAAGAGGGCCTGACGGTGCTCGGATGGCGTGACGTGCCCGTCCGGCCGGACTGCCTCGGCAAGTCCTCGCGATCCGTCATGCCGAGCTTTCGGCAGCTGTTCGTCGCCTCGCCCGACGGAGCAACGGGGCTCGACCTCGATCGTCGAACGTTCGTCGCCCGCAAGCGCGTCGAGCACGAACACAAGAGCGGCGAGGAGGAGCTGTACTTCGCGTCCCTGTCCGCCCGGACGATGGTCTACAAGGGGATGCTCACCACACCGCAGCTCGGCGAGTTCTTCGCCGACCTCACCGATCCCCGCATCGAGAGCGCGCTACTGCTGGTCCACTCCCGGTTCTCGACGAACACGTTCCCGTCATGGCCGCTCGCCCACCCGTACCGGTTCGTCGCCCACAACGGCGAGATCAACACGGTGCAGGGCAACCAGAACTGGATGCGTGCCCGTGAGGCGATGGCGGCGAGCGGCCATCTCCCCGGCCTCGAGCGGGCGTTCCCGATCTGCACCCCGGGCGCATCCGACACGGCCCGTTTCGACGAGGCACTCGAACTGCTGCACCTCGGTGGACGTCCCCTCCACCACGCCGTGCTGATGATGATCCCCGAGGCGTGGGAGAACAATCACGAGATGGACGCCGACCGACGGGCGTTCTACCGGTTCCACGCGAGCGTGATGGAACCGTGGGACGGCCCGGCGAGCGTCACGTTCACCGACGGCGAGATCATCGGCGCGGTGCTCGACCGCAACGGGCTGCGACCGAGCCGCTACTGGGTCACCGATGACGACCTCGTCATCATGGCGTCGGAGGTCGGCGTGCTCGACGTCGACCCGGCCAAGGTCGTCAACAAGGGCCGCCTCCAGCCCGGCAAGATGTTCTTGATCGATACCCGCGAAGGCCGGATCATCGACGACGAGGAGATCAAGAAGCAGCTCGCCTCCGAGCATCCGTATGGTGAGTGGCTGGCCGATGGGATGGTCGAACTGAAGGACCTGCCCGAGCGCCACCACACGGTGTTCAGCCACGACTCGGTGCTGCGTCGCCAGCAGATGTTCGGCTACACGCACGAGGAGCTCAAGCTGATCATCGCCCCCACGGCGCTCAACGGCAAGGAGCCGCTCGGGTCGATGGGTACCGACACCCCGATCGCCGTGCTCTCGGAACGTCCGCGGCTGCTGTTCGACTACTTCTCGCAACTGTTCGCCCAGGTCACGAACCCGCCACTCGACGCGATCCGCGAGGAGGTCGTCACCGCGGTTTCGTCGACGATCGGACCCGAGGCAAATCTGCTCGCGCCGAGTCCTGAGAGCTGTCGGCAGTTGGCGCTGCCGTTCCCGATCATCGACAACGACGAACTCGCCACGATCATCCATGCCAACGACGACGGAGTGTTCCCGGGCCTTGCGTCGCATGTCGTCAAGGGTCTGTACCGGGTCGCCGGTGGCGGCGAGTCGCTGCGCACCTCGCTCGACGCGATCTTCGGGGAGGTGTCGTCCGCGATCGAGCGCGGTGCGCGCATCATCGTGCTGAGCGACCGCAACGCCGACTCGGTCGAAGCGCCGATCCCGTCGTTGCTGCTGACGGCCGCCGTGCACCACCATCTCGTGCGCACCAAGCAGCGCACCCAGGTCGGTCTGCTCGTCGAGTGCGGCGACGCGCGCGAAGTCCACCACATGGCGCTCCTGATCGGGTACGGCGCCGGTGCGATCAACCCCTACCTCGCATTCGAATCGATCGAGGACCTCATCACCGAGGAGTTGCACGGGCTCGCCGGCATGGATCCGCACACCGCGGTCAAGAACTACATCAAGGCGTGCGGGCAGGGCGTCCTGAAAGTGATGTCCAAGATGGGCGTTTCGACCGTCGCGTCGTACACCGGCGCCCAGATCTTCGAGGCGGTCGGGCTCGGTCACGAACTCGTCGACAAGTACTTCACCGGCACCGTCAGCCGGCTCGGCGGGATTGGCCTCGACGAGGTCGCGATCGCGATCCAGATGCGCCATGCGGTCGCGAACCCGCGCCGACCGGAGGAACGTGCGCATCGCAAGTTGGAGCTCGGTGGCGAGTACCAGTGGCGACGCGAGGGCGAGTACCACCTGTTCAACCCGGAAACGGTCTTCAAGCTGCAGCATTCGACGCGGGCCAAGCGCTACGACATCTTCAAGGAATACACGAGCAGCGTCGACGACCAGTCGAAGCATCTCGCAACGCTGCGCGGGCTGTTCCGCTTCGCCGACGGCCGGGCACCGGTTCCGATCGACGAGGTCGAACCGGTCACCGAGATCGTGAAGCGGTTCTCGACCGGTGCGATGTCGTACGGGTCGATTTCGGCCGAGGCGCACGAGACGCTGGCGATCGCCATGAACCAGATCGGTGCGAAATCGAACACCGGCGAGGGTGGCGAAGACGTCGACCGGCTCCACGACCCCGCTCGGCGGTCGTCGATCAAGCAGGTCGCATCCGGTCGCTTCGGGGTCACGAGTGAATACCTCACGAACGCGGACGACATCCAGATCAAGATGGCCCAGGGTGCCAAGCCCGGCGAGGGCGGCCAGCTGCCCGGCCACAAGGTGTATCCGTGGATCGCCAAGACGCGGCATTCGACCCCGGGTGTCGGCTTGATCAGCCCGCCGCCGCACCACGACATCTATTCGATCGAAGATCTCAAACAGCTCATCCACGACCTGAAGAACGCGAGCCCCAAAGCCCGCATCCACGTCAAGCTCGTCGCGGAGATGGGTGTCGGCACCGTCGCGGCCGGCGTCGCCAAGGCCAAGGCCGACGTCGTGCTGATCTCCGGTCATGACGGCGGAACGGGCGCATCGCCGCTCACGTCACTCAAGCACGCCGGCGGGCCGTGGGAACTCGGTCTCGCGGAGACCCAGCAGACCCTGATCCTCAACGGCCTGCGCGATCGGATCGTGGTGCAGAGCGACGGCCAGCTGAAAACCGGCCGCGACGTCGTGGTTGCCGCCCTGCTCGGCGCCGAGGAGTTCGGGTTCGCAACCGCGCCGCTCGTGGTGTCCGGTTGCGTGATGATGCGGGTGTGTCATCTCGACACGTGCCCGGTCGGGGTGGCGACCCAGAACCCGGAGCTCCGGGCGCGGTTCACGGGACGCCCCGAGTTCGTCGTCAACTTCTTCGAGTTCATCGCCGAGGAGATCCGCGAGTACATGGCGCAGCTCGGCTTCCGCACGATGGCCGAGATGATCGGCCATGTCGAAGCGCTCGACACACGGCCTGCCGTCGACCACTGGAAGGCACGTGGCCTCGACATCTCACCGATCCTGATGCAGGTCCCGAACCCGTACGGCCAGTCGTTCCATCAGGAGATCACCCAGGACCACGGGCTCGACAAGGCACTCGATCAGCAGTTGATCAGGCTTGCGCAGGCTGCCATCCACGCGGGTGAGCCGGTCGAGATCGACCTGCCGATCCGCAACGTCAACCGCACCGTCGGGACGATGCTCGGGCACGAGGTCACCAAGGTGTGGAAGGGAGCCGGGCTGCCCGACGACACGATCCGCATCTCGTTCACGGGGTCAGCCGGCCAATCCTTCGGGGCGTTCCTGCCCAAGGGCATCACGATGCGACTGGTGGGTGACGCCAACGACTACGTCGGCAAGGGTCTGTCGGGCGGCAAGCTGATCGTGCGACCACCGACGTCGTCGACGTTCGTGGCCGAGGATCAGGTGATTGCCGGCAATGTGATCGGGTACGGCGCGACCGGTGGCCAGATCTACCTGCGGGGCCTCGTCGGTGAACGGTTCTGCGTCCGCAACTCTGGTGCGATCGCCGTCGTCGAAGGCGTCGGCGACCACGGCTGCGAGTACATGACGGGTGGGCGCGTCGTCGTGCTCGGTCCGACCGGCCGCAACTTCGGCGCCGGGATGTCCGGGGGCATCGCCTACGTGTACGACCGCAACAACGACTTCGACCGCAAGGTCAACACCGAGATGGTCGAGATCGAACAGCTCGACGAGGGTGATCGAACGTTCCTGAGGGCGACGGTCGAGGCCCACCTCGAACACACCGGCTCAGCGGTGGCGAGCCGGATGCTCCACGCCTGGAACGTCGAGGTCAGTAAGTTCCGAAAGGTCATGCCGACCGACTACAAGCGGGTGCTGACCGTGATGGAACGAGCCGAGGCCGACGGCCTCGACGACGCCGAGACGACCGCCCGGATCATGGAGTCCGCCCGTGCGTAACGGTTGGTATCCGACACCAACCGTTACGCCGTCGTCGCAAGCCGTAACGGTTGGTGTCGGATACCAACCGTTGCGCAGAGGAAGGTACTGATGGGTGAGACGACCGGATTCCTGCAGTGGGACCGCAAGGTGCCGACCTACCGGCCGGTGCCGGTACGCCTGAAGGACTGGAAGGAGGTGTACGAGGATTTCCCCGAGGAGACCCTGCGCGAGCAGGCCGGCCGCTGCATGGACTGCGGGATCCCGTTCTGCAACAACGGTTGCCCGCTCGGCAACCTGATCCCGGACTGGAACGACCTCGTCTACCGCGACCACTGGCGCGACGCGATCGACCGCCTGCATGCCACGAATAACTTTCCCGAGTTCACCGGCCGGCTCTGCCCGGCGCCGTGCGAGTCGGCATGCGTGCTCGGGATCAACCAACCGCCGGTGACGATCAAGCAGGTGGAGGTGGAGATCATCGACAAAGCCTTCGCGGAAGGCTGGGTCGTTCCCCACGTCCCGTCGGTCAAGACCGGCAAGCGGGTCGTCGTGATCGGCTCGGGCCCCGCCGGCCTGGCAGCCGCGCAGCAGCTCACGCGCGCCGGCCATGACGTCGTCGTGCTCGAACGCGCCGACCGGATCGGCGGTCTGCTGCGGTACGGCATCCCCGAGTTCAAGATGGAGAAGCGTCACATCGACCGGCGGCTCGAGCAGATGGCGGCGGAGGGAACCGAGTTCCGGTGCAACGCCGTCGTCGGCGAGAACGTCGACATCAACGTGCTGTACGCCTCGTACGACGCGATCGTGCTGGCGTGCGGCGCGACGCAGTGGCGTGATCTGCAGGTGCCCGGGCGCGAGCTCGACAACATCCATCAGGCGATGGAGTACCTGCCGTTCTCGAACCGGGTGCAGCTCGGTGACATCGACGCATCGCCGATCGACGTCGAGGGCAAGCACGTCGTGATCATCGGCGGCGGTGACACCGGTGCCGACTGCCTGGGGACAGCCCATCGTCAGGGCGCAACGTCGGTCACACAACTCGAGATCATGCCCCGACCCCCCGACGAGCGTGCGAGCTCCAACCCGTGGCCGCAGTTCGCGTTCGTCTACAGGGTCAGCTCGGCGCACGACGAGGGCGGCGAGCGGGTGTACTCCGTGAACACCTCCGAGTTCCTCGACGACGGTCACGGCCGGGTTCGTGCGCTCTCGATCCACGAGGTCGAGCTGATCGACGGCAGATTCGAGAAGGTGGAGGGTTCGGACCGCGAGCTCCCGGCCGATTACGTGTTCCTCGCACTCGGATTCACCGGTCCCGAGCAGGGGTCCTGGCTCGAGTCGCTCGGCGTGCAGCTGGACCAGCGCGGCAACGCGACCCGCAGCGCCTCGTACATGAGCAACGTTCCGGGCGTCTTCGTCGCCGGTGACATGGGGCGCGGCCAGAGCCTGATCGTCTGGGCGATCGCCGAGGGCAGGTCGGCCGCGGCCGGCGTCGACCGCTACCTGATGGGCGACACCAAGCTGCCCGAACCGATCGAACCCACCGAACGGCCGTTGATGTGACGCACGATGGGCTGTGTGGTGCGGCGTGTGATGCGCCGTGTGGCGTGACGTGGTGTTTCGAGGCGGTGGTGCCGACTTTCGGCCCGGACCGCCTACTCTAGACGCCATGCAGATCTCGTCCCGAGCCGCTGTCGTCGCCGCGTTCGGCGTCGGCCCTCTGTTGTTGCTCGCAGGGTGTGGCGGCAGCACCACCAACGCCGGCCCCGACGCGACCTTGGCCCGCATCCAACCGACGAGCTTCGTGGAACTCCCACCGGTCACGACGACGACCACGACGAGCCTCCCGATCGACGGTGCCGGCGGCGGCATCGCCACCGGTGAACAGATGTACGTGGTACAGGCGAACGATGGGGCGTCACGCATTGCATCGCTCCACGGCATCACCATGGATCAGTTATTCGCGTACAACGAGTGGCCGGAAGGCCGAAGTCACGTCTTCCAGGTCGGTGAGCAAGTTCGGATCCCGCCCGGCGGAGAGATACCGGGTACACCTGTGCAATCCGCCGACAGCGGCACCGGGTCGACGGGCGACACATCCCCCCCGGCCGACGCCGGCACCACCACGGACACGGCGGCCCCGGCGGGAGACGGATGCCCGACCACCTACACGATCAAGTCCGGCGACAACACGCGCATCGGTGTCGCCAATCAGTTCGGGATCAGCTACGAACAGATGGACGCGGCCAACGCCAACACGCCGGGCTACGCCAGCTTCGTCGTCGGCACCCAGATCACGATCCCCTGCCCCTGATCAGGCCAGCCAGCCCGACCGAGCCAGGTCGGCCGGCTGAAGAAGCCTGACTCCTCCGGACTCGACATGGCGAAGTCAGCCGATGTCGGGCCAGCGCCGCTTCTGGCGTCGACGCAACCCGGCGGCACCGAGCTTGCGGCGTTCGCTCAGTTCCCACTGTCGGCGCCAACCGTTGTACTCCGGCCCGGTCAGCTTCGGGTTGGTGCCCGTCGCGGCACGCTGGGTCGCGGTCCAGTAGTCGGTGATCGCCTCGTCGCCGAGACGAGTCACGGCGGCCTCGATGCGGGCGTTGAAGCGTCGGGTGTTCTCGCCCTCCGCCGAGGTGAGCGGCTTGCCGAAGATCACCTTCGTGCGCCCCGGGGTCGGACGCTTCATCCCCTTGCCGTAGATCGACCCGGTCCCGTCGATGAACACCGGAACCACGGGGGCGCCTGTCCGCGCGGACAGGTATGCGGCCCCACCCTTGAAGTTCTGGCCCCACCCGTCCGGTGAGCGACCGCCCTCCGGGTAGATCAGCAGGCTGTGGCCGTCGGCGACGAGATCGCGGAACAGATCGCTCGACGCGCGGCTCGTGATCTCACGATCGATCGGGATCGCGTTGAGCGACAGCGCAGACACCGCGGCCTTCCACTGCTTGTCGAAGAAGTAGTCGGCCGCTGCCGCGACGACGAGTTCCCTGCGCCAGCACATCGGGATCGCCCTGATCATCAGCGCCGTGTCGACATGGCTGTGATGGTTCGGAGCGAAGATCGCCGGGGGAGGACCGTCGAGCCGGGCCAGATCATCGAGCCGGTCGAGCCCGGTCACTTCCGGATTGGCGAGCCCGCGCACCATGAGCCGCAGCGGGCCCTCGGTGAATACGCCCCGTACCGCCCGGGCCACAGGCGTGCGCGCCCATCCGGTGTCGTAGGCGGCGCCGAGCGTCGACGGCTCGACCGGGACGACAACGCCCTTGGGGACGCTCGGCGAGCGGTACGGGAACCCGTACGCGCCCAGTGGCCGGGCGGCCTTCTGCACCCCTCGCTCGATCTTCGCGACGGCCCGCTGGCCGGAGCGAAGGTAGCGGTCAGTCGCAGACATCACTGGTCACTGGACGTCGGCCACGAGCACGCTCGGCACGTGGAGGTGGGAGATGGTGGGGGAGCGGCCGACGACATCGCTCGCGATCTCGAATGCGTCGTCCATCGTGCTCGCCGGTGTGAATCCGAGACGGCGCACGGTCGAGGGGTCACCGCCGACGATGATCACCTTGCCCGCCCACTGCTGACCGTGCGCGCCCCAGTACCAGGCGTAGAACGGGTGGACGCCGTGATAGGCGTTCCCGGTGCGGTACAGATGCCGGTACCACTCGTCCTCGGCGTACTTCGTCTCCCACTTCTCGCTCATCACGACCGGGTCGGTGGTGTCGGCGAGTACTTCGTCGAAGAAGTCGATGTAGCTCGGATGGTGGACCGGGTTGAACTCGCGGTAGGTGGGGTGGGTCATGATCACGACGCCGCCCTCGCGCACGAGCGGTTTGTTGCGGTACATGTTGAACAGGTAGCCGAGGCCCATGCACATCACGAGGATCGGGTTCATGATCCCATCGGGGTTGTAGGGGCTGATGAACGGGATCCCCATCGTGAGGATGTCGGTCTGACCCTCGACCGGCACGAGGTGCTGGGCGTGGACGTGTTCGAGGGTGCGCTCGTGCACCGACGGTGTGTACCCGGCCTGCACGCTCGTCATCTCGTACGGCGCCTCGATGCCGTGGAAGATCTTGCGGGCGAGTCGGTTCGGGGTGCGATTCAGTGACTTCTGGGTGCCGATGAACAGCGCGCGGTCCTTGGCGCTCCACTCCCACTCGCGCTTGGACAGGAAGTCGAACGGCGACGGGAACGCATCGTTGTTGATGGTCGTCTCGACCTGGAAGATCTTCGGGCCGTGCTCGTCGAGTACCTTGCCGAGCCGCCAGACGCTCTTGTGCAGGTCGCTCTTGTGGCGGTCCATGAGACTTCGGGTGTTCTGCAGGGTCTGCGGATTGTGGTGGAAACTCAGGCACCGATATGACGCCACGCCGGTGGTGATCGACTTCCAGCCGCCGTCCATCGCGACCTGGTTGACGTTGGCGTAGACGACGAGGTCGGACTCGGCGACCCGCTTGTTGATCTCGAGCACCTCGCCCTGGTCCGTCTCGCCGATCACCGTGAGGTTGTCGTAATCCTCGGCGTCGTGCTGATAGAGCATGCCGCGCGGATGGAAGGCGTCGAAGATCCGTTCGCCGAGCACGTGACGCAACTCGTAGTCGTGCATCCGGCGATGCAGGCCGAGTGCGGCGATCAGGTGGATGTCGTCGACTCCGGCGTCCGCTGCGAGGTCGAGCACCGCTTCGATGATCCGCTGTCGCGTGTCGGGTCGGCGCATCTTCGGCAGCGAGAGGCTCGCGTCGTCGAAGCAGATGGTGAGCTTCATGTCCGCTGACAGCAGTGCCGGCAGCGGCTCCATGTCGATCGGGTTGAGGAGCGCGTCACGAATGTGGCCGTCGACGTCGTCGAGACCCGGGAGCGGCTCGGCGGGATAGATCACCCGGCTGCGATCGGCTGGCAGTTTCTCCAGACTGAAGTTCTCACCCCGCCAGAACAGGATGGGTGGCGTCGAACGGTCGACGTCGAGGACGAATCCGGGGCGCGGCATCAGCAGATGAACCTTTCCGAAGCGACCACGACGAATTGTGCCAGGCACAATTCGTCATGGGGATGGGAGGCCGGCGTCATGCCGGACTCCTCACGTCGAACGCGATCTTGACGGCGCCGCGACGACCCGCAGTAGCGGCGTGGGCGAGCGCATCGACATGATCGGCGAGGGGGTACGTGGCCGACAGCAGGCGCTCCGCCTCGTAGTGGTCGGCGGTCTCGATCGCGAGGTCGAACGTGCGGGCCGTCGAACCGTCGGGCATCGTCTCGGTGCCGTAGGTGTACGCGCCCTTGAGCTCGATCTCGCGGTGCCAGAGGCCGGTCAGGTCGAGCGTCACCTCGGCGGGCATGCCCATCAGCACGACCCGGCCGCGCGGGCGGGTGATTCGCAGACAGTCGCGGATCGAGCCGCTGCTACCGACTGCGTCGATGGTGACGTGGGCGCCCGACGACAGCGAGTTGCCGATCATGTGGCATCCGGCCGCACGGCGAACGGCTCGGTCGAGTTCGGACGCTCGCACGACGATGTCGGCACCGATCGCCTTGGCGAATGCGATTTGGTGCGGGTAGCGGGCGCCGACGATGATCTGCACACCCGGGATGTATCGACGCAGACCGGCGACGGCCGCAAGCCCCATCGTGCCGGCACCGAGCACGGCGACGATCGGGTCGCCGACGGACTCGATCGCCCGCCAGGCGAGCAACGCGGCGTGGATCCCGCCTGCGAGCGGTTCGACGAGTACGGCCCGCTCATCTGGCATGTCATCGTCGATCCGGTGGATCTGTGAGTCGTGGGCCCAGAACCACGGTGCCCATCCGCCGCCGGTGGAGCAGCAGAATCCGGTCTGGATGCCAGGCTCGATCATGCCGTTGGCAGACGTCGTCGCAGTGTGGGCGTAGTCGTCGCCGTCACCGGGGGCGGCGCCGTCGAACGGCGGCGTCACGCCTCGGGCGGCGTGACCGAGGACCGGTTCGAGCACGATCCGGCTGCCGTCGTCGAGTTCGCCGACGACTTCGTGGCCGGGCACGAAGGGGAAGCTCACGAACTCGTCGAAGTACATCGATGCGTGCCCCTCGACGAGCGAGAGGTCCGATCCGCAGATGCCGGCGAGCCGGGTCGTGACCCGGTGCCAACCGTCGCCCGGGCACGCCGGGTCGTCGATCGTGCGCAGTTCGAGCGGGCCGATGCGGGCGGCCGTGGCCGGCGCGACGGCCGAGGCGATCCGCGCCATCCCGAACCGCGTCGCCGATCGACGAATCTGCAGCGCCCTCATCCGACCGCCCCCCGCCCACTCCCAGTCACCGTTCTGGGCAGGGAATGGACGCCCTGAGCCGTCCATTCCCTGCCCAGAACGAAGGGGGTGATGGTCATCGGAAGACTCGCCGGCGTTCGCGATCGGCGAGCATGTCGCCGATCGGCAGGAGCGGGCGGGGTGCGCCCTTGGCCTTCGACCAGTTCTCGACCAGCCACCCGCGCTTGCGGGCAATGTTCGCGAGGCGCGTCTCCGGATTGACGGCCACCGGGAACCCCACCGCCTCGAACAGCGGCAGGTCGGACGAGGAGTCGGCGTAGGCGACGCACTCGTCGAGCTCGAATCCCTCGGCGTCGCAGTAATCGGCGAGGAGTTGGGCGCGGGCCTCGCCGGTCGGCGGCACCGTGCTCATCTCACCCGAGTAGGTGCCGTCGGGTCGGATGCTCATCTCGGCCGCGAAGATCTCGTCGAACAGCGGTCGCAGGTTCTCGACGGCGAAGTCGAGCGCACCCGTGATCAGCACCGTACGATGACCGAGCGCGCGATGCTCCCGCACCCGCCGGATGCCCTCTGGGAAGCACTTGGCCATGATCAACTGGTGGGTCATCGCCCGGGCGTCGGCCTCGATCTGCGCGACCGGCGCGTCCTCGTACCGCCGATAGAAGTGACGCAGGAAGTCCGTGCGATCGCGCCGGTCCATCCGGAGCAGGGTCGGCGCCTCGCTCAAGGTCCGCATGACGTACCGCGCCCGTTCCGGTCCGTTGAGGCGACGGGTGGCGAGGAACGAGTAGCTCTCGACGACGTTCGAGGCGATCAGCGTGTTCTCGAGGTCGAAGGCGACGACGTGGCGTCGCGGGTCGAGGACCTGGCTGCGCAGGCGCGTCGGGCGGTCGACGCTGCGTGACTTGCCGGGGGTCGTCTTGACCCGGGCGTGCTCGACGATCGACGGGAGGTGGATCTCGGTGACGTACTGCTGCCAGTCGACGACACGGGGGTCGAAGTTGAACGCCGCCTGGTCGGCGTCGTCCAACGATTCCCACAGCCGCAACAGGTTGTCGACCTGATAGATCGCCTCGCATTCGGTGTACAACCCGTACAGCTCGACGTACTGTTTGGCGGTCTCGATCTCGGTTCGCTTGTCTTCGAGCGTGGCCGTGAACTCGGCCTGGCTGCCTCGCAGGGGAAGCGCGTTGAGGACCCGTTCCGTCCGGTCGAGCACGGCCATCGCCCGGTTGAGCTGGCGCTCGACTTTGCCGCGCCCTGGAAAGTTCCACTCCGGAACAAGGATCGGCTGCCCGGCCGAGTCGTACAGCGGGTGCTCGGTGAACCAGCCGCTGATGTAGTCGATCATCGCCCGATACTTGAGCGGGTTCACGCCACCGCTCGCGACCTGCGCGATCGCGGGCGCGTCCTCGGGGCCGGCGGCTGCCACACCGATGATGGCCGCGACGACGATGTCGACCGGGATCACGTCGACGGTCCCTTCCGGAACACCCGGGAACTCCTTGAGCAGTCCGCGGGCGTACGAGATGATGACCGGCTCGGCCATCCGGAACCCGCGGATCCAACCCGGCTTGGGCTCGGCCCACGCCGACTCGATGATCGAGGGCCGCACGATCGAGACCGGCACGTTGCCCTTCGAGTCGGTCAGCGCCTGTTCGCCGAGTGCCTTGGTGTACGCGTAGGCATCGGGCCATCCGAGGCTGGTCGCGCGCGCGATGCCGGCTTCGACCAGCTGATCCTTGACCCATCGCTCGCGCAGCTGCTCGGTCTTCGCGGCCAGGGCGGGTGCGCCGGCCGCTCCGAGTTCGGCTCGGGCGGCCTTGCGGAACTCGACGAGGCGGGTGGGCTGGCGGCTGAGTGCCTCGCTGTCGCCTTTCAGGCGGCGAGCGGCTGCAACCTCGGCCTGCCATGACAGACCCATGTCGAACGGACCTTCGCTGACGAGTTCCTCGGGCGCCTTGCCGCGCCGGTTCCCGGCGACGTAGCACGTGCTGACGGCGACGAGGTGGGGCGTGACGTCGAGCTGCTGACACAGCTGGGCGATGCGGGTCGGCCCGAGCAGGTTGATCTCCACGGCGCGATCGAGCGGCGAGTCGAACGAGACGGTAGCCGCCGAGTGGATGATCACGTCTGCGGTCGCCCAGATCGCCCGGTGGTCGTCGCTGAGGCCGAGACCGTCCGTGCTGACGTCGCCGGAGACGGTGGTGATCCGACGAGCGGTCATCTCGTCGAACGTCTCGGCAGCCTCGGGCGCAGCGTGCTCGGCCCGGAGTCGATCGAACGCGTCGTTCTTGAGCAGCTCGCGCTGGACGCGACGGGGTGCCGGGGTGCGTCGTCCGTCGCGGACGAGCAGGATCAGCTCGCAGCCGGGAACGCCGCGCAGGAGCCGTTCGACGAGGGCGGTACCCACGAACCCGGTCGAGCCGGTGATGGCAACGCGCTTGCCAGCGAGCGATTCGGCGATCACAATGGTCTGTCTACCAGATGGTAGAGAGATGATCAATGGTGGCGACGAGACGACGCATGGCTGAGATACCGACCCGACAGCGCATCCTCGACGCGGCGCTCGATCAGTTCGGCGTGCGCGGGGTCGAAGCCGTGTCGCTCGACGAGATCGCACGCGCCGTCGGCGTCCGCAAACAGACCGTGCTGTACTGGTTTCCGTCGAAGGACGCGCTCGTCGACGCCGTGCTCGAAACGGTGGCGGCGGAGTTGGTCGTGGTGATCGACGCAGCGGTGCGGTCGGCGACCGACGATCCGCTTGAACGGATCGACGCCGTGGTGCGAGCGGTCTTTCGGCCGGCGGTTCGACGCCCAGCGCTGCTCGGTCTCGTGCGAGAGGTCAGTCGTCTCCCGGCAGCGCAGGCCGATCGCCTCCGTCATCACGTTCAGCCGCTGGTCGACCGATGCGTCGAGTACATGGCGCTGGAGATGGACAAAGGGCGTCTGCGTCGTGCCGACCCCGGCCTGATCGCGGCGCTCGCCTACGCCACGGTCACCGGCATCGCGACGGAGCCCGAGGTGCTGCGCGCCGTCGACTGGCGCACGAATGTGGTCGGCCTGCGTCACCTGCGCGACGAGTTGCGCGCCTTCCTTCGGGCGGCGTTGGCGCCCCCGGCTGAATGAGCCCCGGCTTCAGATGCTGAGGTCGAGCAGGTTGTAATCGGTGATCGACGCACGCGTGGCGTCGTCCCAGGCGAACCGCTCGCCATGGTGAGGTTCGTAGTCGTACGGCGCCTCATCGGGGAACCGTCGGCGTCGGGCGTCGATCCCATACCCGATCATCTTCGACCGCTCGTGGATCCGCTCGGCGTCGTAGACGGCAACCGGGTTGTGCACCCCACCACCGAGCACGCCCAGCACCGACGATCGGCGATGGAAGCCCATGTTGACCGTCACTCGCCACTCGTCGCTGGTATTCGCGAACGATCCGTGGAGCGCCTGACGATTCGTGATCGCTACGTCACCGGGCCCACACACCACGGGCACGGCATCAGGCAGCCGCTCGGTGCCGACCTCGGCGATACGAGCGGTGATGTCGATCTTCCCGGACCGGTGGGAACCGGGGACCACCCAGAGCCCGTTGGCCGGAGTGCACCCGTACAGCTGGCCCATGAAGTTGAACCCGTGCGTACCGGCATCCCAGTCGGATGCATCCCAGTGCGTGACCCCGTCCTGGTGCCATGCGACCGACGCACCGAGGCCCGGTGCCTTGATGAACAGCGCCTCATTGAAGGGCGTGAAGTCGTCGCCGTTGATCGCGGCAGCGACACGCAGCAGATCGGGATGGCCGTAAACCCGGAGACAGGCTTCGGAGAATTGCAGCGAACCGAGGATCAGGTACACGATCTCGTGGGGCGCGTCGGCGGCCGCAGGCGGTTCGAACATCTTCACCTGATGGCGCCCGTTTGCCGCGCTCGTGCCACCCATCGGGTCGCCCAGCGGTTTCGACCAGAACAGCGTCGGCGCGCTGCAGTCGACTGCCAGCGCCGGACGGCCGTGCGCATCGACCGCGGCGCCACGATGCGCCGGGAGCCGGTCGAGGATCGTTTGGAGGTCGGCCTCGATGTCGACAAGCTCCTCGGGCCGCATGACACCCTCCAAGATGTAGAAGCCGTGCTCCCAGTACGCGTCGAGGATCTCGGGGTGGAGCGAGCCGTCGGCCAGGTACCGGATCGGGCCGCGGTTACCGAGCGACGACGCCCGTTCGGCGCCCTCGGCGAGGTAGCCACGCATCGCCTTCTCCTCGGTGCCGTACCCAACGGTGGTGCTGCTCATCGAAACCTCCCGGGTCGCCATCGACCGTAGCGTCGTCGCACGCGCCGCGTCGGAGCGGAGTCGCGTCGACACCCTCGGCCGGTCGGGCTATCGTCCGCGGTCCAGTGCACGTCGTTCTACTCGCACCACAGATCGCCCCGGACACCGAAAGCATCATCCGACTGTGTGCGAACACCGGCCTCGAGTTATACCTCGTCGACCGGCTACGGCCGCACGACTAGCGTTCGCCGCGGTGGGTGTGGATCACGCAGCAGTTCGGGCGACCGACTCGGACGGCGCGCGAGCAATCGGGGCGGTGACGTCGGCTGACCGTTTCCCGAGTCGATCAGGCGTTCGGAGTGTCGGTGACGCCCGAATCACGGACACGATTCGTGTCGTGCTCGTCGAGCCGCAGATCGCTCCGAACACCGGCGCGATCATCCGCCTGTGTGCGAACACCGGAGCAGCACTCCATCTGGTCGAGCCGCTCGGCTTCGCGTTCGACGATGCTCGCCTCCGGCGCGGCGGGCTCGACTATCACGAGTTCGCATCGGTGACGATCCATCCCGACCTCGAAGCCGCCCGGGCGCAACTGCGCGGGCGCTGGTTCGCGTTCTCGGCGTCGGGTCGTCGTCCGTACACCGACGTCGAGTACCGGCTCGACGACGTGCTCGTGTTCGGCACCGAGCGGACCGGCCTTCGTGCGGATGTGAAACACGATCCTCGTATGCAGGACGTGCTCACGATTCCGATGATGCCCGACAACCGCAGTCTCAACTTGGCGAACGCCGTGTCGATCGTTGTGTACGAGGCCTGGCGTCAATCGGGCTTCGCGGGAGCGGCAACCGATCGACCCCCTTCAGCGCTGACGATCGAAGCGCTACACGTCAACGAGTCGTGATGTCGACCGGTGTCGGTCGGGCTGCGTACCGGAAGTCACAGTGCGTCGCGCCACCCATGATCGTCTGCGTGCGCGTGAACGTGACGGCCGGGTTGAAGCCCTCGATCAACGCGGCGTCCCGATTGCACGACAGCGTCGCCCCGAGATCAGCGAGATCGAGCGCCCGGTACATCTCGGCATAGCGACACCGCGTGACGTCGAACTCGAACGACGTGTCCGACACCTCGATCATCTCGGTCTCGAGCGCTCCCTCCGCCGACCAGGCGCCGAGGCCCCGAGCGAAATCGCTCAGCGAGTTTCCACCGACGTGCTCCGCGAGGGCGACCCCCTGAATGCGCGCGATCGCGACGATCTCGTCCCGTGCGACGTCGTACACGCCATCGCCGAACTCGGCCGCGAGACGAGCGAGCAGCGGGCCGACGATACGAGCCTCGATCTCGCGTCGGCGCAGCACACCGACGTCGTTGAGCGTGTCCTCGGTCATGAGCGCTCCGTCTCCGGCATCAGCGCCGTGACCTCGATCTCGATCTTGATGCGCGGGTCGACGAGTCCGACGACCATCATCGTGGCGGCGGGTCGCGCCACGCCGAAGAACGTCCGCAGCGACGGCCAGCAGGCTTCGAAGTCGTCGGCGTTCGGCACGAGATACGTGACCCGCACCACGTCGTCTGGTGACGAGCCGGCTCGCCCGAGTGCGTCGGCGATGTTGGAGAGTGTCTGGTCGACCTGCTCGACGATGTCGTCGGAGATCGTCATCGTCGAGTAGTCGAACCCGGTCGTGCCGGCGACGAACACCCACCGCCCGTCGACCATGGCTCGGGAGTACCCCACCTGCTCCTCGAACGTGCTGCCCTGACTGATCCGCTGTCGTTCAGCCATCTCGCAAGAGTAGGTGTTGCATCGGGTGCCGGGCCAGCGAGCACCGGCGCGGGATCACCCCATCCGCGTCGCGATTTTTCGAGCAGAGCGCCTGAAATCGCGACACGGCTCTCGGTGCCTGGCACCGATCGTCACGTCAGTGCTTGGTGTTGCGGCGGCGGCGCTGGTGACGTTCGATTGCCAACTCGACAAGCCGGTCGATGATGTCGGCGTAACTCATCCCGCTCGCGATCAACATCTTGGGGAACATCGAGATCGGCGTGAAGCCGGGCATCGTGTTGACCTCGTTGCAGAGGAACCCTCGCGCTGAGCCCTCCTCTTCGAGGAAGAAGTCGCATCGTGCGAGCCCGTCGCAACGCAGCGCCCGGTAGACCGCGAGCGCTGTTGCACGAACCTCGGCTGTCTGCTGCGGGGTCAGCGGCGCCGGTATCAGCCCGACGCTCGCGTCATTCACGTACTTGTCTTCGTAGCTGTAGAACTCGTCGCCGGGAACGATTTCGCCGGGCACCGACACGAACGGGTCGTCGTTTCCGATCACGGCGATCTCGATCTCGCGCCCGACGATCGCCTCCTCGACCACCACCCACTCGTCGTAGGTCAGCGCGAAGTCGATTGCGTCGCGAAGCTGCTCGATCGTGCCGGCCTTGCTGACGCCGACCGACGACCCCATGTTCGCAGGCTTGACGAAACAGGGGAGACCGAGTTCGTGGGCCAGTTCGACGGGGAGCCCCGGCGTCATCTGATACTCGGCGAACGAGCGATGGCGCGCCTGGGCGATGCCGGCGGCGCTGAGCACCTGCTTGGCCATCGCCTTGTCCATCGCCAACGCCGACCCCAGGACGCCGGCACCGACATACGCGACGTTGGCGAGTTCGAGCATGCCCTGGACGGTGCCGTCCTCGCCCATCGGGCCGTGGAGGAGCGGGAGCACGACCGTACGTTCCGGGCTGTCCACCGCCTCGCCGAGCATGTCGCTCGGTGAGAGCGTCTCGCCGGCCGGATCGAGTTGGGCGGGCAACTGGTCGGCCCCTCTGGCGAGGGCGTCGGCTGCGTCTCTCGCCAACGCCCATTCGCCGTCGGTCGAGATGCCGATCGGGACCACTCGATACTTCGATGGATCGGCGGCAGCGAGCACGTGTGACGCGGTGGTGCGGCTCACGTCGTGCTCGGCCGACTGGCCGCCGAAGAGCACCACGAGGTTGATCCGCTCACCGTTCACCTCCGAACGGTACCGTTCCGGGCCATGAAGTTGCTGGCATCCCAGGTCGCCGCCGCCACCGGTGGCACGCTGTCGGGCCCCGATGTCGAGGTGGACGGTGCCTCGTTCGATTCCCGTTCGACCTGCGCCGGTGAGCTGTTCGTGCCGATCGTCGCCGAGCGCGACGGCCACGACTTCATCCCGTCGGCGATCGCCGCCGGCGCCGCGGCCTACCTGACGGCCAGGGAACCGTCGGGCGGCACGGCGATTCGTGTCGACGACACGGCGGGCGCGCTGATGGCGCTCGCGGCCTGGGCCAGGCGGCGGCTCGATGTGCCCGTCGTCGGCGTCACCGGCAGCGTCGGCAAGACCAGCACCAAAGACCTGATCGCAGCGGGCCTCGGCGCGACCCGCCGGGTCACGGCGAACGAACGCAGCTACAACAACGAGCAGGGGCTCCCGGTCACGATCCTCGGCGCACCAGACGATGTCGAAGCGCTCGTGGTCGAAATGGGGATGCGGGGGTTCGGGGAGATCACCCGACTGTGCGACGTCGCCGCGCCGACGATCGGAGTGGTCACGGCGGTGGCCGCATCCCACACCGAACGGGTGGGCGGCATCGAGGGCGTTGCGGTCGCCAAACGGGAACTCGTCGCGGCGCTGCCGTCGAGCGGTCATGCGGTCCTCAACGCCGACGACGCTCGCGTGGCCGCGATGCGGTCGAACACCGATGCGACGGTCGTCACCTACGGGTTCGCCGGCGAGGTCCAGATCGTCGGTCTGGAACTCGACGAACTCGCTCGACCGCGTTTCGAGCTGGCGACGCCGTGGGGGCATGCGCACGTCCGGCTGGCGGTCAGCGGCGCCCACATGGCGCAGAATGCCGCGGCGGCGATCGCGGTCGTCGGTGTCGTCGAGGGGTCGATCGAACCGGCGATCGCAGCGCTCGCCGACGCCTCGATCTCCGCGATGCGCATGGAGATCAACCGGGCCCCGTCCGGGGCGCTGATCGTCAACGACGCCTACAACGCCAACCCCGAGTCGATGCGGGCAGCCCTGGAGGCGCTCAGCAAAATGGCGGCCCGACGCCACATCGCAGTGCTCGGCGAGATGGGTGAGCTGGACGACCCGCCGGCCGGCCACGCCCAGGTCATGGACGACGCAGTGCAGCGCAGGGTCGAGGTCGTCGCGGTCGGAACCGAGCTGTACGGCATCCGCCCCGTCGCCGATCCGGTCGCAGCGATCGGAACCCTCGGTGAGGGAGATGTCGTGCTCGTCAAGGCCAGCCGCTCCGCCGGGCTCGATCGCTGGGCGGTCGCATTCCTGGCGTCGTGACGGACCGAGCCGTCAGAACAGGCGGTTCGCGTTGACCGGGCGGAACGGTTCGCCCCCGTCGACTTCGGGAAGGAAGTCGGGGCGGTCGAGTCGCTTGAGGTCGCTCCACCAGGCCAGCGCGAGTGCTGACGCAGCCCCGAAGAGCAGCACCCACCGGGCGCCGACGACGTCCATCGCCGGGCCGAAGATCAGGTTGCCGATCGGCACCGTTCCGCCGAATGCCATGAACCACAGTGGCATCGCCGCGCCGCGTTCATGGTCGGCGAGGTTGCGCTGCATCACGCTGGCGAGCGATGTCGCCGTCATGAAGTAGACGAACCCGAGCGCACCCGCGACCGGAAGCGCCACCACCCACGAGTCGAGCAGTGCGAAGACCGCGAGGCACAGCGCGAACAGCAGCATCCCGAGCGGGATGAGGCGGCGCGTGTCACGCTTCGCAAGCCACGTGCCGACTGCGAGCGCCCCGAAGAAGGCTCCGAGGCCCCACACGATGTACAGCAGTTTGTAGGCGCCGCCCTCCGGGTCGAGCCCGAAGTTAAGCCTGGCGACGGAGGGGAACAGGCCGATGTACGGCAGACACAGCAGCGAGAACAGGAACATCGTCGACAGCGTGCGCAGCAGCACCCCGCGCCCACGGGCGATGCGGAACCCTGATCCGAGTTTTCGCCAACCTCGCTCGGGGAGCGCACCCGTCGGCATCGGGAGTCGTACGGCGAACATCAGCGGCACGATCAGGAACAGGTACGTCACGGCGTTGACGAGGAACAGCTGCGCGATCGAGAACCCGATCGCCGCCAGGACCGCTGCGAGCGCCGGGCCGGCGATGCGCGTGCCGTTGATCATGGCGGAGTTCAAACTGATCGCCCCGGACAGGTCGCGTCGGTCGACGAGCATCGGGATGCTGGCGCTGAACGCCGGTGCGTTGATCGTGTTGGCGACACCGATCACGAGCTGGGCGGCGAAGATCGTCCAGAGCGGCGCTGCGGTGGCGAGGAGCGCAGCGAGCGCGATCGAGGTGCCGAGCATCACGGATTGCATGGCGATCACGAGCCGCGTCCGGTCGAACCGGTCGGCCAACATGCCGGACGGAATCGACAGAAGCAGGAGCGGCCCGAGCTGCGCGAAGACCATCAGGCCGACCAGCGACGCCGAGCCGGTGCGGGCGTCGATGTACGCCGGCAGGGTGAAGTTCTGCATCCACGTACCGATGCTCGACAGCGCCGTACCGATGAACAGGATGCGGAACGCAGGGTAGGTGAGCGCCGCCCGTGCCGTGCCGGGTGTTCGTGCGTGGGGGAGAGGCTTCGTCGCAGCTTTGGGCGTCGTCGTCATGATCGTTCGGGTCGCCGTGACCGGCCGGCCAAGTTATCTCCGGTGATCCGCGCGTCACGGGTGGGAGTCGCGCGAGGGTGGTGGTCGCATGTCACAGACACCGACGACCATGACCGCGAGCGACACCACCGGCAGTTGCCGTTCGACGCTCGGAACCTACCCCGACTGCCCGCTGTGTGGCGGAGATCTGTTTCCCGAGCATGCCCACTTCAAGTGCTCCGGGTGCGGATGGCGCGACAGCTGCTGTGACTGATGGAGTACACCGCGCTGTCGCCCGAGGAGTTCGACGCACGGCACGAGGGTGAATGGCGGTTCGTCCTCGGTGGAGTCGAATCGACGTTCCGCGCCGGCTCGTTCGAGCGCGCTGCGGAGTTCGCAGCGGCGATCGCGGCTGCTGCCGAACTCGCCGCTCACCATCCCGACATCGACATCCGCTACCCCGATCGCGTCCGTGTCCGCCTCACGACGCATGCGGCCGGTGGCGTGACGACGGCCGATCTCGAGTTGGCGGAACGGATCTCGATCATGGCGACCGCGCACGGGGTCACCACCGACCCGGCGGGCGAGGGTCGCTCGCAGATGGTCGAGCTGTGCATCGACACGATGGACGCGACGGCGATCCGCCCGTTCTGGGCGGCGGTGACCGATTACGTCGTGGCCGACGACGGCTCGATCGTCGACCCGCGCCGACAGGGTTGGGCGATCTGGTTCCAGCAGATGGATGAGCCCCGCCGCGACCGCAACCGGTTCCACATCGACGTCTCCGTGCCGCACGACGTCGCCGAGCAGCGGATCGCCGCGGCGATCGCCGCCGGCGGCAGGCTGGTCAGCGACGATCGGGCGAGGGCGTTCTGGGTTCTGGCCGATGCCGACGGCAACGAAGCCTGCGTCTGCACGTGGCAGGACCGCTGACCGACCTCGTCACCCGTTCATCGACTGTGTCATCCGTGCACCGACGTTGTCATCCGTTGACGAGGTCGGCGAGCATCTCGAGCTGGCTCGCCCGACCGTTGAGCAGCACAGTCGTCAGGCACGTGTCGCGCCATGCGGCCAGGTCTTCGCGGATCTTGTCTGGCGGACCGATCAGAGCGACGTCTTCGACCATGGCGACGGGAATCGCAGCGGCAGCCTCGCCCTTCTTGCCCTCCAGATACAGCTCCTGGACCCTGGTGGCGACCTCCTCCCATCCCATCCGTGCGAAGACGTCGAAGTGGAAGTTGGCGCCCTTCGCGCCCATCCCGCCCGCGTATAGGGCGAGCATTGGGCGCATCAGGTCCGCGCACTCCTCGACATCGTCCCCGGGGATGATCGTGAGCATCGAGGCCACCTCGAAGCGATCGGCCTTGTCCTGCTCCCCGCTCGCATCGAAGCCGACCTGCAACCGTTCGCGGTACCACCCGTCCTCCTTCGGTGAGAAGAACAGGGGGAGCCAGCCGTCCGCGATCTCGGCGCTCAACGACACGTTCTTGGGGCCCTCGGCGGCGAGGTAGATCGGGATGTCGGCGCGCAGCGGGTGCACCGTCGACTTGAGTGCCTTGCCGAGCCCGGCACCGTCGTCACCCTGGTACGGCAGGTCGTAGTGGTTGCCGTGGAACTCGACCGGGCCATCGCGTCGGATGATGTCGCGCACGACCCCGACGAACTCACGGGTCCGTTCGAGCGGGCGCGGATAGGGTTCGCCGTACCAGCCCTCGACGACCTGCGGCCCCGAGGCGCCGAGCCCGAGGATGAAGCGGCCGCCGGAGAGGTGGTCGATGGTGATGGCCGACATGGCGGTCGCAGCCGGTGTCCGCGCCGACATCTGGGCGATCGACGTCCCGAGTTTGATGTTCTCGGTCTGAGCTCCCCACCACGCCAGCGGGGTTAGGCAGTCACTGCCGTAGGCCTCTGCGGTCCAGAACGAGTCGAACCCGAGCCGATCGGCTTCCTGGACCGCGTCGAACGCACCGGCCGGCGGGCCCGACGACCAGTAGCCGGTCGAATATCCGAGCTTGAGATCTGCCATGCGACCCAGCGTGGCATCCTGGTGCGATGTCGGACGATCTGGCCGTCACGAGCTCGGTCCGGATTCCGCGCCACGAGATCGAGATGTCGTTCAGCGCGTCGGGCGGTCCGGGCGGGCAGCATGCCAACAAGTCGGCGACGCGAGTCGAGCTGCGCCTGGATCTGTCGACGTCGACGGCGTTCAGCCATGCTCAGCGCGAGCGGGTGACGGAACGGTTGGGCGACGAGATCCGCGTGGTCGCCGACGACGAACGCAGTCAACTCCGCAACCGGGCACTGGCTGAGGAGCGGTTGGTCGCCCGACTCCAGTCGGCGTTGCACGTCGAGCGACGTCGCCGTGCGACCAGACCGACCAGGGGTTCGAAGGAACGCCGGATCAAGGCCAAGAAGGGTCGCTCCGAGGTCAAGCGTCAGCGCCGCAAACCCACCCACTTCGACTGACGTGACGAATTGTGCCTGGCACAATTCGTCA